>PMGP01000407.1 GCA_003156235.1 Acidobacteriaceae bacterium | reverse complement strand
TGGTGGATCAGGCAAACCTCCGAGTCCTGTTTCGTCAACTGAGGCAGCTTCTAGTACCGTGACTCGGTGATTTCGTAATCACGCCCACAAGTTTGGGTGCCCCAGGTCTCGCTTTTGAGACCTGGGAAACCACATATTTACACGGTCGTGCTCTAGTCTCTCACCTGCGTTGCCGACCCGCGGAGCATGAAACTGTAGCGCTGGCCTCCTGGCCGGCTGTAGCGTGGACCTCCCGGTCCACGCATGCTTCTTAGCAGGGATGCTCGTGATCCGCCCGGAACATCGTGTACACTAGGCTCAAGACTGCAAGCAAAAGGGCTCCATCTTGGATGATCTTGTGCAAGAGCGTGCGTTGTCGCTGCTGAGCGGTGACGAGGCGGTAGCCGTGGCTGCCTTCGACGCCAACGTGACGCTCGGAACCGGCTATCCCGGCACTCCCTCCACGGAAATATTGGAAACCTTCGAAGCTCTCGGCGGACGAGCGCAATGGTCGCCCAACGAGAAAGTGGCGCTGGAAGTGGCGATTGGCGTCGCCTTTGCCGGCAAGCGCGCCATTGTCACCATGAAGCACGTCGGGCTGAATGTTGCCGCGGACCCCTTGTTCACCGTGGCCTCCATTCGGCTGGACGGGGCTCTGATAGTGGTCTCGGCCGACGATCCGGGGATGGCCTCCAGTCAGAATGAGCAGGACAACCGGCGTTATGCGCTGGCTGCCGCGGTGCCCATGCTGGAGCCCTCGGACTCGCAGGAAGCCTACGAGTTCACACTCCGTGCTATCGAAATCTCCGAGCGATGGCACACGCCTGTTCTCTTGCGACTGACCACGCGCGTCTGTCATTCCAAGTCCATCGTCCGGCGCGGCACGGTGACCATTCCCCCGCCAGGTCCGGCGCACTTCGAGCACGATCTTGCCTCTCGCGTCATGCTTCCTCCCAATGCGCGTCCGGCCCATGTGCGGCTGCGCAAGACGCTGGCCGAGATGGCCGCATGGAACGACGAAGCTGGACCGAACGAGCAGATCGCCGGATCGTCCTCGCTGGGCATCATCACCTCGGGCGTTTCCTTCCAGCATGTGCGCGAAGTTGCGCCGGAAGCCAGCGTGCTGAGGCTGGGAATGACCTATCCGCTTCCTGTGGAGCTGATGCGCAAGTTTGCCGCCAGCGTCGAGCGCTGCATCGTTGTCGAAGAGGGTGAGCCGTATCTGGTGGAGGGCGCGCGCGCCGCCGGTATCGCGGTCGAAGGCAAGCCGGAGATGTACCGCTTCGGCGAATTGAATACGGCCCGCGTTCGCCGCATTCTGGAAGGTGATTGTTCGCCGGAGCCCAAGCGGGTTCCCGGCAAGGCGCCGTCGTTTTGCCCCGGCTGCCCGCACCGCAGTTCCTACCAGGCCCTGAAGAATCTGGATTGCATCGTTCCCGGCGACATTGGCTGCTATTCCATGGGTTCCTTTCCTCCCTTCGAGGCAATGGATACGCTGGTGTGCATGGGCGCGTCCATCGGCGTGGGCCTGGGGCTGCGCCACTCGCTGCCGCCGGAGCAAGCCAAGCGCGTGGTCAGCGTTATCGGCGACAGCACTTTTGTGCACAGCGGCATCACCGGCCTGGTCGAGATGGTTTACAACCCGCCGCCCACGGGCCATGTCGTGCTGATCCTGGATAACGGCATCACGGCCATGACGGGGATGCAGGAACATCCTGGGACCGGGCGCAACTTATCGCATGCCAGAACCGGCAAGGTGGTCTTCGAGGACCTTGCGCGCACGCTGGGCGTGCCCAATGTTCATGTGATCGACCCCACGCTGGACCTGGACAAATTTCAAGCGTTGATTCAATCTTGCCTGGATAAGCCGGAGCTTTCCGTGGTGATTGCCCGCCGCGACTGTCTGCTGGCAACGCGCGCAATCCGCGATTACGAGAGGTGCAATGAGCAGCAAGCCGACTAACGTGGTAATCGCTGGATTGGGCGGTCAAGGTGTGCTCAAGGCCTCTGACATTCTGGCCGACGTTGTCTTTGGCGCCGGGCTGGATGTGAAGAAGAGCGAGTTGCATGGCATGAGCCAGCGCGGCGGCTCCGTCTCCAGCGATGTGCGTTTCGGCGAGCGAGTTTTCAGCCCCATGGTGCCGCCGGGCGATGCGGATTTTCTGGTGGTCATCGCGGAGGACCAGATTCCGGTGAATATCGCGTCGCTGCGCCAGGGAGGCGTCCTCATTGAACCGTCGCAGATCGACGAATCCAGCTTGCCCAACAAGAAAAGCGTCAACGTGGCGCTGCTGGGAGTCTTGAGCCGTCATTTGCAGTTTCCCGTCGAGGCATGGACCGCCGCTATCAAGCGCAACCTGGCCGAGAAGCTGCATGAGGCGAATCTGCTGGCGTTTTCCATCGGGCGAGGAAATGATTAGGATAGCTCTGATTAAGTCGAATTTTTGAAGGGTACGGGCTTTAGCTGTGCCGCTAACGGAGCATAATAATCGCGGGTTTCATTGATGGCTGTATATGTAATGTCCTGAAAAGCGCGCCGGAGGCGCAGTGTTTGTTAGCCCCGCGCTTTAGCGTGGGGAAAGCGGATTCCACAGATTTACTCTGAAGTCCCGTAGGGACGGCGCTAAGGACATTTCCTTTGCAGGGATCCTCAGCCCGCCTTCTCCGTCAACTCCGCCCATCGTGCGTAGAGCGCGTCATTCTCATGCTGTGCCGCGTCCAATTCCTTCAGCGCTTCCTGAAGAGCGGCAGCGTTGGTGGCAATCTCAGGATGCTCGACGCGTTCGTGAGCGGCGGACAGGCGGGCGTCGGACGCCTCGACCCGCTGCTCGATGGCCGCAAACTCCCGCGCTTCCAGGTAAGAGAGCTTCTTCTTCGCTCCCGCACCTTGCGCCGGCTCGGCGCCTGTTCGTTGTGCGGAGCTTGAGCCGTCGGCCCTGCGCTCCGTCTTGCTCTGCGCCAGTTCGTCCTGTTCTGCGAGCCAGTCTTCCCACTGCGCATAGTCGGCAAACCGCCCGATGTGTCCGCGTCCGTCCAGGCCCAGCACCGTCGAAGAGACGCGGTTCAGCAGATAGCGGTCGTGCGTCACCAGCATCAGCGCGCCGGGAAACTCCAATAGATTGTCTTCCAGAATCTCCAGCGTCGGAATGTCCAGGTCGTTGGTCGGCTCGTCCAGCAGCAGCACATCCGCCGGCTCCAGCATCAGTTTGGCAATCAGCACCCGCGCCCGCTCGCCGCCACTCAAATTTTTGACCGGCTGATTCAGTTGTTCGCTACTGAACAGAAAGCGCGCCGCCCAACTAGCCACATGCACCAGCCGTCCCTGGTACATCACCGAGTCGCCCTCCGGAGCCAGCGCGCGCCGCAGGGTCTGGCTCTCGTCCAGCGTGCGCATCTGGCTGAAGTAGACCAGCCGCAGCGCCTCGGCTCTTCTGATCGAGCCTTCGGCCGGCTCCATCTCGCCCCGCAGCAGCCGCAGCAGCGTCGTCTTGCCGCTGCCGTTGGGGCCCACCAGCCCCACCTTCATGCCTGCGGTAAGAATAAAATTCAGCCCCGTGAAAAGCCTTCTTCCAGTCAGAGATTTGCCCTGCTCATCCGGCGTTTCACCGCCCGGCACATCGCAAGCCACGCCCTTGAACTCCACCAGCCGCTTGGTCTTGCGCAGGCTGGCCTCAAAGTCAATCCCCGCCGTCGCCACCGCCGTCCGCGCATTCATCTCCGCCAATTGGCCGATCATCGCGTGGGCCGTATCAATTCGTGCCTTTGATTTGGTCGTCCGCGCCTTGGGGCCGCGCCTGAGCCACTCGATCTCGGTTCTCACCTGATTGCGAAGGCTCTCCTGCTGGCGGTTTTGCGATTCCAGATAGGCCTGCTTTTCTTCCAGAAACCGGCTGAAGTTGCCCTTCACACGCAGCAGTCCATCGGCATAAACGCGATTCAGCTCGATGATTTCGCTCGACGTGGATTCCAGAAAGTAGCGGTCGTGGCTCACCGTGACAACTGCAAACGAAGCCGAGTTCAGCAGCTCCTCGAGCCACTCGATCCCGGCCAGGTCCAGATGGTTGGTCGGCTCGTCCAGCAGCATCACCTCCGGCTCGCTCACCAGCGCCTCGGTTATCGCCAGCCTCTTCCGCCATCCGCCGCTCAGCGCGGCCGCCTCGGCGGTGAGGTCCGCAAAACCTGCGCGCCCTCCCAATTCTCGAATCAGGCCTTCGCGTTCCCGGCCTTCCCGCTCGCTTTCATTCACATGCGCGGTGGCCAGCGCCCGCTCCAAAACCTGGCGAATCGTTAGCCCCGGAGCAAAACGCGAATCCTGTGGCACGTAGGCCGCGCGCGCCCTCTTGCGCACCGCCAGTTCGCCCGAGTCCGGTTCCACCTGTCCGGCAAGAATCGCCAGCAGCGTGGATTTGCCCGCCCCGTTGGGCCCGATCAACCCAATCCGAGCGCCCTCCTCGACAGTAAGCGAAATGTTCTGGAAAAGCGGCTTGGCTCCGAACTGTTTGGTCACCAACTGCGCATTGAGAATGGGCGGCATCTCTTCTAAGAGTACCTTGTTGCTGAGCACCAGCCCCACTTGTCGCGTCTAGTTTCCCCGGCCATGAATCCGCCAACTTGCTAACTTGCGATTACCGCGTTGCGGTGGCTAACAGCCTATGGTAAAAGTCTGGTTTTGAAAGGGCACGACTTTAGTCGTGCCGTAAATGCAACAAAATTGCGTTGGCCTTTAGTGTCTGCGTGAAA
>PMGP01000463.1 GCA_003156235.1 Acidobacteriaceae bacterium | reverse complement strand
ACAGCAAATGGGTAGAGCTCGCTTTGGATCACATGAACATTGTTGGCCAGGAACGCGATCGAGAAGCGCAGTTCATTGTGAGAGCGGTTGCAAAGGTGATTGAGGGGCTTTAGGAGTTCCGTGCCTGCTTACGGATTATCAAACGGGTTGCTGCGCAAGAACAACTCCACATTGCCGTCGATCAACTCGCCAGAGAGGATTGTGATGTCTCGATGGGTATGTAGAGGGGGAGGATCGATCCTGAAGTCGGAAATGTTGTTTATTCGTGTTCGGAAACTTCGCGCCGCTTCTTCTTTTACCGCAGTTTCATGAGAAGCCGAGTGCACTCCTCGCACTTGAAAATATGCAGATCGTTGAGAGCGGCTNNTCTTCAAGATGGCTGGATCTGGGCAGCTGCTTACGGTTGGCGTTGCACTGGGCGTATTGGTTCCACTTATTCATATGCTAAGCAGACTTTTCACAAGGATCTTGACATTGCAGGCACCCACAAATCCGTACCAGGAGTTTCACGAAGGGCTTTTGGCCACATTGACCGTAGGCCTAGCAGCCATAATTGGAGCGCTCGCACTCCGCGTGTTTCGTCTCGATGAGTAGAGCGGTGCTGTTTTTNNTTGCTGGCGTCCTTCATGAAAGGCCGATCAATGGGTAATAACCAGTTCTAAGAACTGGAAGATGACCGGAGGAGTTTCGCAAATAGTGGGCAGCTAAAGAGAGCCAACTACATTCGTCTCCGAGGAGTCCACCGCCCTTCATTGATGTTGCCGTAGTACAGATTTTGCAACTCAACAGACTTGCCGGTCACTGGAAAGGCGAGAGCTTGCACCAAGTAGGCATATTCCTCCTGCGACAACGGGCTCGTGAAAACGATATTGTCCTCTGTGCAGAAATACGTGGGCATTCGTTCGAGCCTCGCGATGGCCTCCTCAATTTGGGATTGAGCGGGAGTACGGCGACCCACCTCACAAACGGATCGCTGGATTTTAGGGCAGTGACTGGGTGGACATATATCGTCCCGATAAACAGTTCCGGTGTGGTTCGGGCAACCCATGATCTTGGCGAGCCCGCAGGAAGTATGCCGGTAAAGTGGATAGTCCGGACAAATCTGTCCCGCGATCGCATAAATCTGCCTAATCGCATCGGGTTCCAACCACTCCCCTATATCTTCTCTCCTCCCCTCTGGGACTGGAATCTTTCCTTCCTGGGCGATGATATTGGTGAGCTCGGGGTGTAGCTTTAGACCGACAAAGACACTAGCATCTGCGAACTGCGAAACAAAAGAAAGCATCCTCTCGATTGCTTCGGGTGTGGAGTTTTCCGGTAGCAGCGGTCGCCAGAAGTGCAAAATCGGAAAGCCAAAGTCCCTCACGATCGCGAAGTTTGACCGAAACCAATCGTCGGTGAAGTTCGGCTCAACAGTCCGTCCAAGACCCGAGTAGCTAAGGCAAAAGAGTATGCGGAGACCGCGAATCGCACGAATACGATTCAGTCCAGCAGCATCCAGTCGCGCCTTGGTGATCAGAGCGATTTGGTTTTTCAAATCTGTTTCCTGCAGCGCAAGTAGCAACTCGACCAAGTATTCAAAGTTCAGTGCATGGAACATGTCGGTTTCGTTGCCGATAGCAAGACGCGAGACATTACGAGCAAAAAGCGGATATTTAAGTAGCTGTTCTACGCATTCTTGCGGTGAACATATGACTTTAGGTCGTAGGCCGGTACCGTTCGAGTGACGCAAGACGCAATATTGGCATGAAAAAGGACAGCCTACTATCGGATCGATGGAGATCCACGTGTCATGACAGGAAATCACCCGGTGTTTGCGATCGAGAAACATCCTACCCTTGCGTTCTGCCAATGCGCTCAAGCGGAACGTTTACCAGTGGCTCGTTTAAGTGAAACGCTAGAAAGCCCATGCACGCGCATTCAACAATGGCCACAGACGAAAACACTTCGTAAAGCGACATCTTCTTTCTTACTATTGCGGCATGGTCTTCGACAGAGCGCCCAGTGAGCGTCAAGGTCACTTGGTCATGGAATTGTTCGCCCGACTGGATTACCACTAGGTGGACCTGATCGGTTATCAGCCCAAAATCAGCAGGGCCGACTCGCCGGCCTCCCACGGGCCTCTCATCTTCGAGTAATTCGCTTCGTTGCTCCGCATCAGCCAGAGACGCTGCAAACCTCCGGAGGGCTTCCTTATGAGCGAGAGCAAGCTCCCTAGGCTTCTTATGGAAAAAGTGGAATGTACGGCTCGCCCAGTAGTGCTGAAGAAATGTTCGCAGCTGGATCTCAAATGGGTACCGCTCGCCATTGTGATGATAGCGAGCCCGGTAATCGATTCCACGGTCGCCGAACTCCCCAGGTATTTCATTTCGGTCCTCAACTTCAATGACTTCGAAAGCCTGTCTAAAGAGCGCATCGAAAGCCCGAAGCTCTTTCTGGTCCGCTACGATAATTCTGAACCCAAGGATGTCGGTCATACGCTCCGATACGTCTTTGGGTCCACGAATCTCGATTCCTTTGCGACGCGCCTTTTCCACGATGCTGTCCGCGCTCTTCAGCCTACAAAAGAACCGAGACAGAGCGAGAAAAGGGTCTGCGCATGCGTCGCGCTCAGCGAGACAACCGAGCAGCACGGGCATAATGAACTGCCGCCCTTCGCGAAAACTCAAGAGGCTTTCCTCAATGTCCTGATAAGCAAGCGTCGTCATGCGCGCCGTCCTTTCGCCTTCGTTTGACGGAGTCGAGTTTTTGCCCGCTGTTCGAACAGCTTGGTACGATGTTGGTAGGATGGCTCCTGCCGTAAAAAGTCGGTCAGAGTCACGCTATTCTCCCACACAAATGCGAAGTGCCTCGTCAAGAGCTCGTAGCAATCGTAGTCTTGTTCACCGCGGCAAAACTCCAAGACCCAAAAGTTGTTCTCTGTAGGATGAACCCGGCTTGGGCGTGCCCACAAGTATGGATCGTAAAAAACGCTCTTGCTTGTGAGAAAAAGCGAACAATTGACCGGTATTTCGGTGACCCGAATTGCGACGTTTGGGCGTTCTGCCTCTAGCGTCTCTAAGGCTTGCAAATCGACTTTGCGATCCCAGTGATGTCTAAAATCCGCGTTGGCAAGGGCCCGGCATTCTGCAAAATCGGAGAAAGGCGATTCCAGCACCACGTCGAATCTGGCTTTCCGATTGTAAACAGCTTCTCCTAGGCCCGCCTCCACCCACACCGGCCCCATCGATCTATTGAGATAACTAAACCCGGAGCTTGCCGCCAGGCGAAAGTGAGGGTGTTTCAGGCCGGATTCTTCTTGGATCAGTTTCCTCACCCTCAGCAACCGTTCCGAATTTTGCTGCTTTATGCGAAAGGCGTTAGCCAAACCGCTGCGTGACAATGTAGTGATCCACGGGCGATCGGTCGTGGTTGTACTCAGGTCGCTTGCAGAAGTCACGGGCTCTGATCGATTCACGAACGTCCACGCGACCGTGTAGCCCTGCCGCTTGACATTGTTCGGTATCCTCAACACGACAGAGTCATTCGCGCCCTCCTGGGCGTAATAAAAGCTCAAAGCTTTGCGAAGTCTTGCGATCCCGTCTCTGATCTGCGTCTCCTGCTCTACGGATGGCACTGCAACGCCGTAGCGTAGGCCAGCGATGGTCATCGCTTTAGGCGGTGCACCTTCCAACGTCTTCTCAACGAGGAGGCGAAGCAGTCGCCCACTATTTTCGCCCAGACTCCGAAGGACAGATGATTCCTCAAGGTACTTTCGGACCCGTTCGTTATCAATCAGACTCATAGTTCCTCATCCGATTCACTGCGTGGCTCTGCAGCCTCTGCCTGATCTAATGCCTTGGGTCTAATACCTGTAGTCTACGCTTCAAAGACAATTTGCGAAGGGCCGCTACCGTCGCAGACTGTTCAAACTCTTTCGCAATTACCTATTCTGCAGTCGATCGTATTCGGGTGCAGCGCTGCTTCCGCGATCAGGAGAAAAACCGATGATCGCGACAATGAGTGGTTTTGATGGCCGCGTAGAGCGGTCCCGTTTGGAGATCTTTTGTCAACCTGGCCGCCGGGTAGACCATCCAATCCTGCCACGGGCCGCTCGAATCTGCCCTGCACGTGGCGAGCGGCATTTTGAGGCTGACCCGCAGAAGGTGCAGAGGATCGATACACCGCGGGAAAAATGTCTGTTTTGCGGGGGAAAGCATCCTTCGGTTTTGGCATTTGTCGATCGCCGCATGGAAACAGTGATCCCCGATGAGGAAGGCTCGTTCAGGGTAGCAGAAACGTGGCTCAAGGGTCGAGACAGGAGCCGCATCCAGACCTATTACGAGTTGACTAGCCAGCTTCAACAGTACAACGACATTTCCGCGAGCCACCTGGTGCGCGTCTTCTGGAATTTGACGCCAGCGGTCGTCTCGACGGAAGAGGCATGTTTCGTTTCTGCGGTGCATCCCACATATCACGACGACGACCTGTCAACAATTTGGCCGGCTGTTCCGGCGGCGATGGTGCGGTCGTGGCAGTTGGTCGAAACATGGGCCGTCTCCAAGGGAATGACCGCTGTCTCGTTCATTAACGGTGGGCGCCGCTCACCTTCCGGCCAGAGTGTCGCTTGCCCGCACGGACAAACCTACGTAGTGCAGCAGTCGCCAACGCTGTTTAAGGCGATTCGTGCTTACCGTAACGCCCAATGGGAAGGCAATTGCCCCATCTGCATGGGCGCGCTGGATCCAAATCTTCTGGTCTGGACTGACGATTCAGGGGCAATTGATTTGGTGGCCGACCCTGCACCAATTCACAATTGGAGTCTGCTCGTTCTACCCCGACGCCACGGGAGCCTTTTAGCTTCGGTAGATCCAGTTGCATTCGGTGCAGCAATCCAGACGGCGGTCAAGGCATGGCGAGGCATCTTCACCGTCGAGCCTGCATTGAATGTCCTGATTCGGTCTGGTGAAGATGTCGGTCATGTATTTGCCGAACTGGTGCCACGGACTGAAACAAATGTGCTTGCCGGTTTCGAGCTCGATACTCAGGATCACGTCATCACTGTCCCACCGGAGTTCGTTGCCGAAAAGTGTAAAGCGGCCATTGGCCAACCCGGTTGGTCAGGCCACTAAGGAGAATCTGTCAAAAGCTTCTTTGGCGGCCCGAAACTTGATATTCCAGCAGAGATCTCCGTGTCCTGAGGTACCCCGATGACTGCTGCGCTGAACCGGAACGCCGCCAGTGAGTGGAGCGATGAGGCCAAAGCGATCGCCAGCCAAGCCCGCACACTGTCCGGTGAAAAGCTCGATCAACTCGTTCGTCGCCTGCAAAGGCACAGCGGACGTTCGAGAGAGGCTTGCTGGCGGTTTGTGATGAAGACCGGCTTGAAGATTCGCGGCGAGCACCGGCGTTGGACCGATGATGAGATCGATACGCTGCGCGAGCACCTCGCCACGCACACAGTCGCGGAAACGGCAAAGATGCTGGGACGGAGCGTAAAGGCTGTTCGCTGCGCGCTCGAACGGAATGATCTGAAGATCCGTGAGATCCGCTGCGACATGATGTCCATCGATTCACTGGCGCGGATTCTGCATGTGCGAAAAACGGAGATCCAGTCCTGGATCGATAAAGGTTGGTTAGAAGCAACTGTTCGGACGCATGGCAAACGGGCGAGCTACGTCGTTACGCCAGAGGCCTTCCGGGCGCTCTACACGCGCCATCTCACCGAACTGCTTGCGCAGAAGAGAATCCCCAGCGTTGCACTGTTTGAGGCGTTCTACAACT
>PMGP01000058.1 GCA_003156235.1 Acidobacteriaceae bacterium | reverse complement strand
TTTTTCAACAAGTTCCTAGAAGCCGTAGGAGATGCCGAAGGCCACACGGGCGCGGGCATCCAGGTTCACCCCGCCGATATTGCCGCCCGCATGCAGAACGCCCGCGTCCAGGTTGAGTTTGTGCTTTGGTGAAGGAACAAAGCGCACGGCGTAGACCTCCGAGGTGGGAACGTCGAGGCCCGAACCTAGTCCGAGCTTGATCTTCTGCGGCTGCTGCGCGACCTCGGAGCCCACTATGATGGTGCTCTTGTTGGGCCCGGTAAGAACAAGGGCCAGCGCGCCAAATCCGCGCGCCGAAAAACCGGGAGCGTTGCCGCCCAGACCCCACAGCGAGGCATCTGTGCCGCGCAGGCCGGCGTTGAGCAGTACCGGAACCTTCTTGCTGATCTGGGTGACAACCTTGGTTGCCACGATATAGACGTCGCCGTTTCTCGTGTTTTGCTTCAACCCGGTTCCTTCGCTGGCCCCGTCGTATACATTGTGGTCGTTGAAGCGATAGATTCCGCCCACGGCAATTGCCGGAACCCACTTGGTCTTTCCAGCGTTCTCTGCGACCACGGTCACCTTGGCGTGGATGACGCCGAAATCCTCCGCTGTGCCGTTACTGTACCCGTTGCTTGGCAATTTTTCCGCACCGGCGTGAATCTCGCTGGTGTAACCGAACTCAAAGCGCTTGGCATAGCCTTCAGTGACGGAGACTGTGCTGAAGTCGCCGATCACCGGTCCGCCTGCCAGAAAGTGATAGGAGACGGAGGGTTTTCCAAGGCCATTGGCTGGAGAGGCTGAAGTGTAGGCTAGCGGCGTGACGAAGACGCCCGTGGGGCCTTCATAGCCCAGGCTCTGCGACTGCGCGGTGTGTGTGGCAAAGGGAAGCGCGAGGAACAGACTGAGCGTTGCCCACCGGGTTTTGAACTCTGGCGAATGGAAAAAAGATGCAGAAATGCTCATGAGGTTTTCTCCTTGATGAAATTTGGATTGGAAAGAAAGAATCGTGCGGCGGAAGAGTCCCTCTGCAACAGCAAAGTGCGGAGCGTGTTTTATGTCCCTTGATATGCAGAGACACAAACAGCTATGCCCTAAGTGTTGCCGAAGCAGAATGGATTTTCAGTCGCGCGGAAGGACTGTTGCTAGATGCAACAGCAACAACAAGCGAAATGCCGGGAGGCATGGAGCGACTGATTCATAGCAACTAGTGTACACAAGCTTGCTGAAATGTCAAAAAGCAGGGAACAGGGATCAGGGAACAGGGAACAGGGGTGGGGTGGTATATTCAGCCAAAGAATAGATAGCAAGGAGGCTGGAAATGGGTGAATCTTTCAAGGATCTCGTGGTTTGGCAACGAGCGATTCAACTGACTGTCGCTGTTTACAAACTGACTTCCTCTTTCCCTCCCTCTGAACAATTCGGCTTAACCAATCAACTGCGGAGAGCCGCCGTTTCTGTCGCCAGCAACATTGCGGAAGGTTATGGCAGGTCAACTCCAGGAGAATATCTTCAGTTTCTCGGCCATGCAAGAGGCTCAAACTGTGAAATACAGACACAGCTTGTGATTTCGAAGGCCCTGGGCTTCGGCTCGGAAGAATCGCTTCAACAGGCTGACAGCCTATCGAGCGAGATTAGCCGTATGCTTGTCGCCATCATGAACAAACTGCGAGAATGAGAGCTGTTTTTCTGTTCCCTGTTCCCTGTTCCCTGTTTTTCCGGGTTGGAGACCGGCACATGCTCAACCTTACCCAGCGACTGATTCTCGGCTGCGTGCTTATGGTCGGCCTGATTGCCGGGCTGGAGGCGGTCACGCACAACGCCCTGGCGGCGGCGGGACAACTCCCGCTCGCGAGCCTGTTTGTGGCGGCAGCGGCGGTAATTGCCGTGGTGGGCGTCTACCTTGTGCTGCGCCCCATTCGCATGCTGGCCCGCGATGCCCGCCGGATTGCCCAGGGCAACCCCAAGCACCGCGTGGAGTGGAGCAGCCGCGACAGCTTCGGCGTGATCGCAGCTGAGCTGAACCGCATCGCCGTGCGGCTGGGGGAGCTGCGCGAATCCGAGGCCGGGCAACGCCAGATGGAGTATCAACTCTCCGACGCCGTGCTGCAATCCATCTTTGAGCCCATCATCGTGACCGATGGCAAGGGGCACCTGCTCAAGGTGAATCAGGCGGCGACCGAGCTGCTGGGCGAAGCCGCCACCGACCGCATGGCGCTGGCCAAAGCGCCCGGCGGCGACAAAATCCTGAGCGCCATCCGCGATGCCGTTTCCATGCAGAAGGCCGTGGCCGCGGAGGACGAGGCCTCCCTGCTGCCTTTGCGCATCGGCACGCAGGAGCGCAGCTACCGTCTGCGCACCACGCCCATGCGCGACTCTGAAGGGCGGCTGCTGGGTACCGTGACCACTCTCGAAGACGTAACCCGTCTGCAGGACATCGACCGCTTCAAGACGCAGTTCATCAGCGTAGCCAGCCGCAAGCTGCGCGACCCGCTGCTTCAGTTGCGCCGCGGCCTTTATGCCCTGGGCCAGGGATTCGCCGGAGAGTTGCTCCCCTTGCAGGCGGAACTGGTGGCCGCGGCCGGCAACGAGAGCGAGAAGCTGGACGATCTGATGGGCGGCCTGATCGAGGTAGCCGAATTGGATGCGGGCCGCCGCCAGTTCACGCTCGAACGCCTGAGCCCCGCGCAGCTCCTGAACGAAGCCCGCGACCGCTTTTGCGACGAGGCGGTCCAGAAGCGCATTCGTGTTGAGGTTGCGGCCTACGCCGATCTCTCATTCGTCCAGGCTGACAAGCGCGCGGCGCGCACCATCCTCGACAACCTGCTCTCCAATGCCATTCGCTACACGCCTCCCGAGGGAGAGATTCTGCTGGGCGCCGAAGAGATCAAGGAATTTGTGCAGTTCACGGTGCGCGATACCGGGCGCGGCATCGAGGCCGACCGGCTGGGCGCCATCTTCGACCGCATGAGTTCATTCTCAGAGAAGAATTCCGGACTCGGCCTCGCGCTGGTCCGCCGCCTGGTCGAGCAGATGGGCGGCCAGATCGCCGTCGAGAGCCGCCTGGGACACGGATCCACATTCCGCTTCACGCTTCCCGTCGCGGTCGTCAACGAAGTCCGTTATCCCGTCGAGGAGGGCTGAGCCATGGCAGAGATCAAACTGGAGCGACAGCAGGAACCCGCCAGGCTTCGCGTATACATCGGAGCCGCGCCGGGAGTGGGCAAGACCTATGACATGCTCAACGATGCTTACAGGATGAAGAATCAGCAGGGCATGGATGTGGTGATTGGCCTGGTGGAAACTCACGGGCGCGAGGAGACCGCGGCCCGCGTGCGTGACTTGGAGGTCGTGCCCCAGCGCGAGATTCCCTACCGCGGCGTCACCCTGAAAGAAATGGACGTGGACGCCCTCCTGGCCCGCCATCCGCAAACCGTCATTGTGGACGAGCTGGCCCACACCAATGTTCCCGGCAGCAAGAATCGCAAGCGTTACGAGGATGTTCTGGAACTGCTCGA
This sequence comes from Acidobacteriaceae bacterium, assembly GCA_003156235.1. GTDB lineage: Bacteria > Acidobacteriota > Terriglobia > Terriglobales > Acidobacteriaceae > Telmatobacter. The sequence goes on along the minus strand of PMGP01000058.1, from coordinate 8,487 downwards.
CGCCGGCATCAACGTGATGACCGCGGTCAACATCCAGCACCTGGAAACGCTCAACGACGCCGTCAACCGCTCCGCCAACACTGTCATCCGCGAGACCGTCCCCGACAGCTTTCTCAAGCGTGCCAACGAAGTGGTGAACGTGGACGTGACTGTGGACGAGCTGCGCTCCCGCCTGCGTCAGGGCAAAATATACGCTTCCGAAAAAGTCGAGCAGTCGCTGGCCAACTTNNTCTTCCGCAAGGGCAACCTGAATATGCTCCGCGAGCTGGCCCTGCGCACTACCGCCGAGCAAGTTGGCAACCAGGCCTCAGCGTATCGCCGCACGCAGGGCCTGGAACAGGCGCCCATCCCGGAGAAGGTTATGGTCTGCCTCAGCACCCGGCCCGGCGCCGAACGCCTCTTGCGCGTGGGTGCTCGCGTCGCCGGCCGCCTAGCCAGCAACTGGTACGCCGTTTACGTCACCCGCCCCGACGACGATAAAGGCCACGGCGACCCCGAGGCCTTCCATCGCCTGGAAGAATTCCAGCGCATGGCCCGCGACCTGGGCGCGAAGGTGATCTCGCTCAGCGACAGCAGCGTGGCCGACGCCCTGATCCGCTTTGCCCAGGAGGAGGGCATCTCCCACGTGGTCTTCGGCCAGTCGGCCCGCTCGCGCTGGGATATTTTTCTCCACGGCTCTGTGATCAACCGCTTTCTCTCCGAGATTCGCGACGTCACCGTGCAGGTGGTGCCGATGCGCGCGCAGTAGCCGTTGCGCGGGGGCTTGAGATTCTTTAGATTATTCCCACTCTGTATTCGTTGCGCTGGAATCGTCTGGCACATGCACAATGCGCATCAGCACGCCGCGATCCATCCAGATCAGGCAGCAATCGTCGCAGGAATCGATAACCGCGTTGCCCGGACCGGCATAGAAGTGCGCATCCATCGGATGATGGCATTGCGGGCAATTGATCTTGCGGCTCAAATCTTCTTTGTCTGACGGGGCCGGAGCGGCTCCGCTTCCCTGCCCTGCTCGCAATTCCTCGATCAAACCTTCCAGCATCGCCATGGGAACCAGCATGCCGTGGCAGTTAGTGCAGTAGATGATGGGAGACTTCGCGAGGACGGCATGGACGAGCGGAGCATTACATAGTGGACAATCCAGGTCGCATGGCTCGCCGAGAACACGCACTCCGTCGTCGTTCTTCTCCGGGAAAAAAGTATTCTGGCAGTAGTCGCACTTGTAGCTCTCCATATCCGCTTTGAGCCGCATGGGAGCGCCGCAGGAGGGACAGTTCATTGGGGCTTTCCGCATTCTGCGCAGAATTTTGCGCGCTGAGGAATGGGTTTTCCGCACTCGATGCAGAACTTGGTGGCTTCAGAGGCGGCTGAATCAGAGCCGGCCGGAGCGCCAATCAGAACCGGAGCGGTAGTTGGCGGCTGGGAGGGGATAGCGCCGGGAGCAATCATCGCCGGCTTGAGAGCGTTGGATAGAACCTGCGCGACTGCCGCACCAGCGCCGAGGCCCATTCCCATGCCGGCCGCGCCGCTGGTGTTGGCCGCCGACAAATCCAATGACTCCGCCGCCGAGTACAGCGTGTAGCGGCCGAGATCACCGACCATGTTCATGCCGATGCGCTGGTCAAAGACCTTTTGCAGTTCTTCGGGCAGGGAGACGTTCTGGACGACAAATTGATTCAGTTCGAGGCCGAGCGTGGCAAAGGCCGGCTTCATCACATCGGAAATCTTGTAGGACAGCAGAGCCTGATTGGCGGCTATGTCGAGAAATGGGACGTCACTGCCGGCAAAGATATCCGTCATGCGAGCAACGATAGTGTCACGCAACTGACCTTCGAGGTCGGCGGCAAAATAACTGTCGCGTGTGCCGCTGATCTGGTTAAAGAAGACGCGAGGATCATTGATGCGGTAAGAGTAGATGCCGTAACAGCGCAGCCGGACCGCGCCGAACTCCTTGTCGCGGATGGTGATAGGCGTCGACGTGCCCCACTTCTGATCAATCTGCAAGCGCGTCGAGAAGAAGTAGACCTCGGACTTGAAGGGAGATTCAAAGGCCTTGTCCCAGTTCATCAGATCGGTGAGCAAGGGTAGGTTGCGAGTATTGAGCGTGTGCAGGCCGGGGCCGAAGACATCGGCAATTTTGCCTTCGTTGACGAAGGCGGCCATCTGAGACTCGCTCACGGTAAGCTGGCCGCCGTTTTCTATCTCCTGATCGCGCATGGGATAGCGATAGGAAAGGATGCCGTCAGCCGGTTCATTCCACTCAATGACAGCAATGAATTGCTTGGCTAGAAACTTTCCGAGAGTCATATTCTTCTCCGCGAGAAACTATATCACAGGCCGCGTTTCAGCTGCCTCGCAAGTGAAGCGGTTAAGGACAATAGCGATAGACCGAAACGCCGCGAACTATCGCTGCGACAGGTTCTCCCAGGAGATCTGCGTATCCTCGTCGTCTTTCTCGCGCACGAATACATCGCTCGCCTTATGCCACTGCCCCATCTGTTCGGGTCCGCTGCCGTCCAGGACAACTTTATAGGCACCCGGTCCATTGTCGCCCGTGGCCCGCGCCAGAATGACGCCGTCGTAGGCGATGCCTTTGTCGGCGATCACCGTTACTTTCTGACTCACATCGAACATAAAAACTCTCCTATTTGCGAATCTTCTTAGCAGTCTAACCCATTTCGTTAGTGTTTTTTCAAGACAGAAGGAATTATATCGGGCGATTGGCGGGGCGTGACAGGCAACGGCTCAAGGATGAGAAAGCGCGAGGGAGCCGGTCGAAGCGGCAAAGCCGTCTCTGTGATAATTTGAGTGTAGCGGCCCTGAGAGAGCTCGTAGTTCAGTTGGTAGAGCAACACTCTTTTAATCCGGATTTGACCAAAATCCCGACGCGCCAGCCGTACAGCTTGCCTTCATCAGCCTTGGGGTAACAGACACAGGATTCCAGCTTCGAGCCGGGCCGGTCGCAGGCGGTCAAATGCTCCAGATCGCTGCCTTTCCATAGCTCGTATGTCCGCAAACCATCCACCGAAAGCGCCCACGCCGCCGCAAGATGCCCTTCGACGCCAGCGTTGAAACCGCGTGCGCGGCCGTGATCGAAACCCAGCCAATACCCAGCAACAAAAACGCAGGCGAGCTTGAACACCGCTGCCGTGGATGCAATTGCGCTCCACCTCACCAGTTCGCAACGGCCATTCCTGGCTGCCACGGATTCGGCCGCACCGACCACGGCATCCGTTAAGGACGCCTGCAAGCGAACCCTGGAAGACTCCGCTTGCGCCGCAGAGGCCAACCGAGTTTTCTCCAGGATGCCATGCACGGTTGCGTTGATCTTTTCTGGAACCGCCTCGTACAGGTCGCTGTACTGGCCGAGCACGATCATCAATGCCACACGGCATCGGTCGGATCGATGCCGAAGTTGTCTGCGTAACGCCGAACGCGGTCCCGCTCTTTCTCCGACAGGTCCGCCAGTCGGCACATTGGGCGTTGCGCGACAGAATCAAAGCGCCCAGCCATGAAAGAGAGGGCAGACAGCCCATGACTGGAGTGGAGATTCATTGCACAATTGAATAAAAATGCAGCTTCCGCGGCGAAGTCTTGGCGAATTCTGTTCCGAGCGAAGCTGAATACCCAATTAAGGTAAGTATTGGGCAGCCCAGTGACGTGCATCACGTCCTGAGAGTGCACTCGTGGTACACTTCCCCTATGCTGAGAGGTGGATTTCGTCGGGCGGCGGTGGCCATCGTTTTGATGGGCTCATTGCTTGCGCCGTTTGGGATTTGCCTGCAACCGGCGCAGAAATCCGCGCACAGTTGCTGCTCACACACATCCAAGTCCAACCAATCCGTCCGGACAAATTGCTGCATCGCCAGCGCCCCACTGCCAGCCCTCGTCGTTGCGACCAACCTTCCCGGTTCGGCTCCAATGACCATTGCGCAGGAGTTCATCTCCCTGGATGAATTCTCTTCACGGAGTGAGTTCCCGATATTGGCGGTGATTCCTCCGCATTCTCCGCCTACGGGCGCATTCATCTTCAGAATCTAAATCTTCACTTCCGCATTGGCTCTCCGGGGTGCGTCTTTCTGCGCCTTGCTGTTTCTCCTTTTGCCGATTCTCGCGGAGTTGAAGAGTGAAATCCATTTATGTTCTAGCGTCTTTTGTGCTGGCGCTGTCAATTGCCTGTTTGGGGCAGGCGGAGCCGCGCTCCGTTGCTGCGCCCTATCTTTCAATTTCAGACGCGGCTGCTGCGCCTTTGTCTGTCGATGATGCAGTAGCGGCTTCGCTTGAGAGCAACCCTGAGATTCGAGCGGCGGTGAGGCGTATGTCGCTGGCCCGACTAAAAACCGCCACCGCGCGCAGCCTCGACGATCCCATGCTGATGATGCGCGACTGGGATACACCACTGCGCCGGCCATGGGATCTGAATCAGGCGCAACTCATGGTGTCGATGCAGCAGACCTTCCCCAGCCGCCAGAAGCGGGATCAGCGCGCGAGGCTGGCGGAGGACGATGCAGGCGTAGCGGCCAATGATCTGGAGACTCTGCGGCAGGAGGTCTCTGTCGAGGTTCGCAAAACCTGCGCCGACCTGATGCGCAATGCGGACGAAGTGCGGTTGCAGGCGCGTCAGAGTTCGCTGCTGAAAGAGGCTCTGGCTGCGGCGCTTGCTGAATACACCACCGGCAAGGCGCCGCAGGCAGACATACTGCGCGCGCAGATGGCGCTGACCCGGCTGAACGAACAGATTATCGAACTTGAAGAAGAGCGGGACAACACGCGCGCACAGTTGAATGCTCTGATGGGACGGCCTCCGGACGAAGCAATCGAAATTGCCGGCAGCTACGCACTTCCCACCGCACTGCCTTCCATCGAGGACTTGGAGCGCACGGCCATCGAACATCGTCCTGAGTTGGCTGCCTTGCGTGTGCAAGTTGCGAAGTCCAGGGATGAGGAAAAGCTGACGCGGCTGGCTACGAAGCCCGACTTCACTGTCGGTCTCGGATACATGCTGATGCCCGCCGGATCATCATCGCGCAATGCCTACATGGCCGAGTTGTCGATGAATCTTCCCTGGTTGAACCGCGCGCGTCATGATGGCGAGGCAAAGCAGGCCGATGCGGCAACAGATGTGTCGCAGGCCGAACTCGATGCGCGCGCGGCAACGGTCTTTCTTGAAATCCGGCAGGCGCAAATTAAGGTGCTGGCCGCCGAGAAGCGCATCAAGCTCTATCGCGACACACTGATGCCGCAAGCAGAAGCATCGTTCAAAGCCTCTACAGCCGCATACCAAAACAACCGCGCTGAGTTTATGAGCCTGATCGACGCTCAAAATCTTCTGCTCGATATTCAGACCGCTTACTACAAGGCATCGGCAGCTACGGACGAGGGCATGGCGCAATTGGAACGCGCCATCGGAGCGCCGATAGCGAACACAACGAACCGCAACACAGAGAGGTGAAGCAAATGACAATGAAGGAACAGAAGCTGTTTGCATTCGGTGTCGGCGCTGGAGTTTTGAGCGCGGCTCTTGTGGTTGGATTTCTGGCAGCGAAGGAGATGCGCCCTGTTTCAGCGGCATCGAATACCGCAAGCCCCGCCGCTTCCACCCGGTCCGATAACGGCCATGCCATGCAACAAGGCACTGAGCCCGGCACGATGGTCGAGCTGACTCCAGCCGAGATCAGCGCGGCGGGTGTGCAGGTTGCCGCGGTGCGCACGGCCGCGCTGAAGACGGACATCGCCGCGTTTGGCCGCGTTGAACAGCCGGAGGCGCAACTTGCCGCCGTGAGTGCGCGCATCGGTGGCCGCGTGGACAAACTCTATGTGCAATACACCGGCGAGCGCGTGCGCAGCGGACAGCCTATAGCCGACATTTACAGCCCTGAAGTTGCCACCGCAATCGAGGAGTATCACCTGGCAGAGGAGAATCGCAATCAGCTGAAACAATCGGACGATGCGTTTGCGCATACGCAAGCCGACGCGCTGGTAAAGGCGAGCCAACACAAGCTGGAGCTTTGGGGAATCAGCGGCAAGCAGTCGGATGCTCCGGAGAAGGATGGCGTTCCTCACGTCACGATTTATTCCTACGCCTCTGGGACGGTTGTCGATCGCAAGGTAACGCAAGGACAGTATGTGAACGCGGGCGACACACTGTTCACGGTCGCAAATCTCAATCAGGTATGGATCAAGGCGGATGTCTATGAGGAGCAGTTGCCGCAGATTCGTCAAGGACAGGCGGTGGAGATTACTGCCGAGTCGCTGCCCAACAAGACATTGCACGGTCATGTGGATTTTATCGAACCTGCCGCCAATCCGCAGACGCGCACGGTTCCGGTCCATGTGCATGTTGCCAACCCGGAGATGCGCCTGCTGCCCGGTATGTTTGTCAACGCCACATTTGTGAGCCGCGCCGCAGAGCCGTCCATCGTGGTTCCTCGCTCGGCAGTTCTCGACACCGGCACGCGCAAGATCGTGTATCTCGCGAGGCCCAATGGCGTCTTCGAGGCGCGTGAAGTGCAAGTGGGCGCGGCGACTGAAGACTTGTTTCCGGTATCGAGCGGATTGGCGCTCGGGGACAAGGTTGTGCTCAACGGCAACTTCCTCATCGACTCGCAGGCTCACCTCGGCTCGGGAATGTCGGGGCTTTACGGCGGCTCGAAGGAATTTGCATCGGCACAGCAAACCCAGATCGCCGCGGCCTCTCCAACTAATTCAAGCGCAGAGCTAAGCGAGGTGAAGATTGACTTTCACGCCGATCCCAATCCGATGAAGGCTGGCGAAGACAACCAGTTTCACGTGACGCTGAGCGATGCGGCCGGCAAGTCCATCAATGATGCTCGCGTTACGGTCACACTCATCATGCCCGCGATGCCTTCGATGGGAATGCCGGAGATGAAAAGCTCTTGCGAGCTGGCATGGAAGGCCGACAGTAAAACATACGAAGGCAAAGGCCAGGCGCCGATGGCGGGAACGTGGACCATTCTTGTTGAAGCGCACAAGAACAGCAATGTGATCGCATCCATGCGCACACATCTCAGCGCCAGGTAGGAGACGACATGATCAACCGCATCCTTGAGTTTTCAATGAAGAATCGCTGGCTGATTCTGGCCATTTACGCTGCGTTCGCTGTGTGGGGATACTGGGCGCTGCTGCATACGCCCATCGACGCGATTCCCGACCTGAGCGAGAACCAGGTCATCGTCTTCACCGAGTGGCAGGGGCGCAGTCCGCAGGAAGTGGAAGACCAGATCACCTATCCGCTCACCGTGAACCTGCAAGGACTTCCCCATGTGCGCACCGTTCGTTCTTCTTCAGCATTTGGATTTTCGATGGTAAACGTCATCTTCGAAGACTCCGTGGACATCTACTTTGCCCGCACCCGTGTGCTGGAGCGGCTCAGCCTCGCCGGCAGTTTTCTGCCCGCCGGCGTAATTCCCATGATGGGCCCCGACGCAACCGGAGTGGGACAGGTTTTCTGGTACACGGTCGAGGGGCCCTATGACAGCGGCACGCTTCATTCAGTCCAGGACTGGTACGTGAAGTACCAGCTCAACTCAGTGCCCGGCGTGGCTGAAGTGGCCAGCGTGGGCGGATTCGTGAAGCAGTACCAAATCGATCTCGACCCGATCAAGCTGCGTGCCTATAACGTCGCGCTCAAGGATGTGGTTGCCGCTGTGGAACGAAGCAACAACAACGTCGGCGCCAAGGTCATCGAGTCGGGCGACACCGAGCAGATGATTCGCGGTATCGGCCTAATCGGCAACCTGAAGGACATTGAGGATATATCGCTTGGCGCATACAACGGCACACCGGTAACCGTGGGCAATGTGGGCAGCGTCCAGCTCGGTCCGGAGTTCCGCCGCGGTGTTCTCGATAAGGATGGGAAAGAAGCTGTGGGCGGGGTGGTCGTGATTCGCTACGGCGCCAACGCACGCGAAGTCATCGAAGCCATCAAGCAGAAAATCGGCGAGATTCAGCCCGGTCTGCCCGCCGGCGTCAGGATCGTTCCGTTCTACGACCGCAGCATTCTCATCGATCACGCAGTAGACACGCTGCGTCACGCACTGATTGAAGAGCTGATCCTGGTGACGCTGGCGCATGTACTTTTCCTGTGGCACTTTCGCAGCATCCTGGTGGTCACCATCCCCTTGCCTCTCGCTGTGCTGGGCGCATTTCTCTTCATGAGGGGAGCAGGCATCTCGTCGAACATCATGTCACTCGGAGGAATCGCGATTGCCATTGGCGTGCTGGTCGACGCCGGCATCGTGATGACCGAAAACGTAATCCGCCAGGCCGAGCAATACGAAACTGAGCACGGCAACTATCGCGATCACATCTGGGAGATCACACTCAACGCCGCGCGGCTGGTGGGCAGGCCGATCTCCTTTGCCATGGTCATTATCATCCTTGCCTTCGTTCCCGTCTTCGCACTCACCGGCATGGAGGGAAAGATGTTTCATCCCCTCGCATTCACCAAAACATTTGCCATGGTCT
>PMGP01000234.1:5009-7347 GCA_003156235.1 Acidobacteriaceae bacterium | reverse complement strand
CGCCGTATGAAGGCCGCGAACTTCTGCGTCAGCTTGACGAGGTTGGATCGAAGTCTCTTCCCCTGGTTGCATTGGCCGGCGCCGCGATCGGCGTTGTGCTCTCGATGGAAGCCCGTTACACTCTAAGTCGATTCGGCGCAAAATCGATGTNNCGGAGCTGGCGTCGATGAAAGTAACCGAGCAAATTGACGCCATCGAGGCATCGGCTATCAATCCCTACAGGCTGCTGGCGGCGACGCGAATCCTGGCCTGCATTCTGATCATGCCACTTTTGACTGTTGCCGCCGACGCAAGCGGTTTATTGACAGGCTGGTTTGCGCAAACCCTGGTTGAGCCAATTTCCTTTCATCAGTTCATCGAAAGCGGCTTTCATGGCGCCACTTTCAACGCGTTCCTGCCGCCCACCTTCAAGACCGCGGTATATGGACTCATCATTGGGCTGATCGCATGCTATGAGGGAATGCGCACACGCGGAGGCGCGGAAGGCGTGGGCCGCGCGGCCACTAACTCAGTGGTGCTCGCATCGCTTTTCGTGATCCTGACAGACGTCGTGCTGGTGAAATTCATTCTCGTTTTCTTCCCTTAACCCGTAACCTTTACCAATGACGCAACGATTCGTGAGACAAGTATGGCTGCAACCTATGACATTGCGATGAAGAACAAAGACTCTCAGGAAGACAGCAGTGCGCCTATAGTTGCCGTCAAGGAGTTGCGAAAGTCTTTTGGAAGCCGCATGGTTCTCAACGGGATCAGTTTGAGCGTGACCCGCGGAGAAACCCTGGCGGTGCTCGGACGCAGCGGTACCGGTAAAAGCGTATTATTGCGGCTTATCATTGGCCTCGAAACGCCCGACTCAGGATCGGCTTGCATTTATGGGCAGGACATTGCCGGGCTGGCTCTTGACCGCTTGGGCGAAATCAGAAAGAAGGTGGGATTCCTGTTTCAACATGCGGCACTCTACGATTCACTGACAGTTGCCGAGAACGTGGCCTTCCCTCTCGAACATCATCGGAGAGATCTGTCCGGGTCTGAGCGTGATGACAAGGTGAAGCAGTTACTGGCCGAGGTGGGCATGGAGGGCGACCTTCAGAAAATGCCTTCCGAGATCTCAGGCGGGATGCAGAAGCGAGTGGGCCTGGCGCGCGCACTGGCTTTGGAGCCGGAGATTCTGCTTCTCGACGAGCCAACGGCAGGACTCGATCCTATCAGTTCAGGGGAAATCAACGACTTGATTCTCACGCTCCAGCGAGAACGTCAGATGGCATCCATCGTCGTAACTCACGATCTGCTTAGCGCCAGGACGATTGCCAACAGCCTGGCGCTGTTGGACCAAGGTAAAGTGGTGATCGAGGGCAAGTTTGAAGACCTTCAGCAAAGCGATATAGGGTTTGTGAAGGAATTTCTGAGGCAATCGTAGGGGGATATATGTCGAGAGTCGCGCGGCTGGGAGCATTCATTCTGATCACGTTGGCAGTTCTGGCTGCCGGAGTCTTTATTATCGGGAGCAAAATGTATTTGTTTCGCTCCACCTATCAACTTAAGGCGCAGTTTGACAATGTGGCGGGCCTGGCTGAAGGAGCAGACGTGCAGGTGGGCGGAGTTCACAGCGGAACCGTGACCGCCATCGAATTACCTCACAGGCCTGGTGAAAAGATTACGGTCATCATGTATCTTGACAAATCGACGCACGAGATTATCAAAGCTGACTCTCTAGCCTCGATTCAAACTGCGGGAATATTGGGTAATCAGTATATGGCCATTTCGTTTGGATCTGCAGGGCAAGCAGAGGTCGCGAATGGCGAGATCATCCAGAGTGTACCGCCGCTGCAGATGTCGGATCTCTTCAAGAAGACGAGCGGCATTCTAGACAGCAGCCAGCAAACCATCAACAATGCAACTTTGGCCACGGCGCATCTGAACTCGGTAAGCGCCAAAATCGATTCGGGACAGGGAACCGTGGGAGCGCTGGTGAACGACAGGCAACTCTACAGCAACCTGGAACAGACTACATCCACGCTGCATGAAACAATGCTCAAGGCTCAGACTGGAGTGACTGCCTTCCAGGAGAACATGGAGGCCCTGAAGCACAACTTTTTCTTGAAGGGCTATTTCAACAAGCGCGGATATGAAGACTCCGCCGAAATAGGCTTGAACAGCATTAGCGGACTTCCGCGAGGCGCGCCGGTAAAGTCATTTACCTTTACAGCCAAGCAGCNNCACTCGATGCCGCCGGAGAGTTTCTGGCGCAAAATCAGTTCGGAGTTGCGGTAGTCGTAGCGTCAACGGGCATCGAAGGCGATACCCAGAAAGATCTGCTGCTCACCGAGGCCAGGGCCAT
>PMGP01000234.1:0-4985 GCA_003156235.1 Acidobacteriaceae bacterium | reverse complement strand
TCATTTTCCCGGCCGGGACGGAAATACCGGCCGCCGGACCGGATCCTGCGGGCAGTTCACTTACATCGAATTCCGATCGGCCGGCCCCGATTACTGCGGCTGCCACTCATAAGCCATAAAGCAGGACCCGAAGAGTTGGGCGGCAAATGCAGATGCAAGAAACTGCCTGCCGCCGCGTGTGCACAATTGCTCAGCGCCCTAATCTTCTAAATGAAACAATCATCAGGTGAGCATCGGCATCCCGAAGNNCGTGCTCAAGTACGAGGTGGCATTGAAGTCAGACAAGTTTCTGCTGGTCGTCCATGGCACGCAGGACGAAGTGGCCAAAGCCAAGGACATCATTGCGGGAACGGAGCTCAGTTCTTACACCGTTCATGGCGAAGCTGTTTTGGCGTAACAACCGGCCGCATTCTGCAGTGGCTCTTGTTGAGAGCGGCAAGAGTCTGCCTATTAGCTGCTCAAGAAACTGTGAATCCCGTGGAGAAGAGATGACCGGAAGCAAGCATAATCAAGAAGGAAATAGCAGCGACCGGGGCGAGCCCGATCCCGGTCCTTACTGGAGACGGATGCATCGTGACTGGCGCTTCTGGGCAGGAGCAATCTTCATGTTTGCTGCACTCGCGATTTATGTTTTGAGTGGGGATCTGGCATGGGTTCCACGGGGCCAGCCGCGACATTAACTCCCGCAGAAGATCGAACACTCCAGTCCAACATTAACTGCTAGTTTCGGACTATATCCTCCAGGCCGGCGGATATAGTCCTGATGTATCCGCCCGTCAAGTGCTTTCTGTGAGCATTGTTGCACAGCCATTTCGCCATCGCTTTGTAAAAATAGAAATAGATAGAGCCAGTTTTTCTCCCCCCATGGCTCTGAGCTAAGTCAGTCCATTGGACGCGTACTATTAGCCGTTCGCGTTGTGCAGTGGACATTTGCAGAGGATACATCTCCCCTACAAGCAGGCGCCGTATTTTCTGCATACTCAATTGACGAAGTCAACCGGGGCGAGTAGAAAGCAATTCCATATCCGTCCAGCGCTCTAGCCAAAGAGATCCCTGGCGCGGATCGCGTCTGGGAGAAATGATTGGAGGTATCAAATGCCGCTTGTCACTGTTGTTGTCGCGCTTTTGGTAGTCGGCGTGTTGTTGTGGCTGGTGAACCGCTACATCCCCATGCAGGGAACGATTAAGGGAATTCTGAACGCCGTCGTAGTGATTGTCGTCGTTCTGTGGCTTCTCAAGGTATTCAACCTTTTAGGGTACCTTTCGCAGTTCCGCGTCGGGCATTGAGAGATCAACCTGGCGAGTCTTGAAAGACTCTGCCCGCCAACGAAACGCAACTCCAACGCAACAAAGCAGAGTCCTGCCTGAAGGAGGCAACTTGAAACGTATACTTTTGCTCGCAATTGGAAGTGCCCTCAGTTTGAGCGCTTTTGCTCAAGCCAACACCCAAGCGACGGTGGTCGTAGTGTCCCCAGGTCCCGCGTCGAGTTACCGCGTAGTGGTGATCAGCCGCTCGGTCCAGGCGATCAACTATCGGCATCGCAGCGGGGCCACGGAGGTGAATTTTACCGGTACGGCTCTATTACCTTCAGCGGACGGAAAGGCGAAGGTGCGCAGCAAACGTGGTACGATGGAGGTCGAGGCTGAATTCGGGAGCCTGCAAAATCCCACAACCTTTGGAAGCGAATACCTCACTTATGTTTTGTGGGCGATTTCCCCCGAGGGTCGAGCGGTAAACCTTGGAGAAGTGCTGGTTGGCGACAATAACCGCAGCAAGCTGACAGCAACCACAGACCTCCAGGCATTCGCGCTGATTGTTACCGCGGAACCATACTATGCCGTCCGGCAGCCCAGCAACGTAGTTGTCCTTGAGAACGCCGTTCGTTCAGACACTAAAGCGACAACCGAAGCAGTCAATGCGAAGTACGAGCTTATGGAGCGTGGGGGATATCTTCCTACTGGCTACAAGTTCGACCCTGTGGTGCTGAGCGCAGATCTGCCTTTGGAATTCTATGAGGCGAGGAATGCGCTGCGGATCGCTCAATCCGAGGGAGCTGAAAGATATGCCGCCGCGAGCTACCAGCACGCTGTCCAATTGATGAACAATGCCGATGCGGAAGCCAGTAGCAAACACATCGACAGAAAGCCGCTGATTGCAGTTTCCAGAGAAGCGGTGCAGACTGCCGAAGATGCGCGCGAGATCGCAGTCAAAAAGATCGCTGGGGAGATTCAGGCGAGCGTGCTCCAGGCTTCCAGCGATGCGCAGGCAAGATCGCAGGCTCAAGCAGTCAACGCCACGCGTCTGAAGGTGCAAGCTCAGTCCGATACGGCAAAGGCGCAGGCTGACCTGGCCGCGAACCAGACTTCTTCGGCAGCGGCAATCACGGCCGCGCAGGCCGATGCGGAACAGGCTCGCAATGCCGCGCAGATCGCTCAGCAGGGCGAACATCAGGCCCGCCTTGACAAGGCCGCCATACGTGCTCAATTGTCTGAGCAGTTGAACAAGGTTCTCGAAACTCGCGATAGTGCACGTGGTTTGATTGTCAGTATGTCCGATGTTTTGTTCGACACGGGGCGTTACTCGTTAAAGCCAGGCGCGCGGGAAAAACTTGCCAAGGTTGCAGGAATCCTGATCGCCTATCCTGGTCTCAACATCGAGGTTGACGGCTACACCGATAACGTCGGCGGCGACGACATGAATCAGAAGCTTTCGGAGAACCGCGCAGGCGCCGTTCGCGATTACCTGGTGGAGCAGGGCGTGACGACAAACTCGGTAAGCGCAAAGGGCTTCGGCAATACGTTGCCGGTAGCCTCCAATGACAATGCGGCGGGCAGGCAGGCAAACCGGAGAGTGGAACTGGTGGTTTCCGGGGACGCAATCGGCAGCCCCGCGAGCGTAGCTCCGGGAAGCTCGCGCTAACAAGGTTGTGTAACCGCCGCGGTCTCGAAACGAGGCCGCGGCGCAGTTTCAGCGATGCAAGCTGAGTGCTGAAAGCGAGGAGTGAAATGATTGGAACTATATTGATCGTGATTCTGGTCCTGGCATTACTGGGCGTTTTGCCGCAGTGGCCGCATAGCAGAAACTGGGGATATTATCCGAGCGGAGGAATCGGACTGATTCTCTTGATCATTATCATTCTCCTGGTAATTGGACTGATCTAACGTGAAAGCAGGCGCCAATGTCGTTCGATGAAATGATGCATCCTATCAAAGATGCCGTAAATCCAGAGTTAGAATCCTCGCATATCGCCATGAAAGCGTGCAAGCTGCCCTTGCCCACCCGCATTGCGTTTGTTGGAAACTACCTTCCGCGCGAATGCGGCATTGCCACTTTCACAACCGACCTATGCACTGCGCTGACGGCAGAATATGGAGAGGGGCGCCTGTTTGCCATTCCCGTCAACGATCCAGATTCGAAATACGAATACCCGGAGCAAGTGCGCCTGGAACTGGAGCAGGAGGAGCTTGCTTCATATGAGCGAGCCGCCGATTTTCTCAACTTCAATGGCAACGATCTGGTCTGCCTGCAACACGAATATGGCATCTACGGCGGCAGGGCAGGCCGTCACATTCTGACTCTGCTGCGCAAATTGAAGATGCCGCTGGTAACCACGCTGCATACGGTTTTGCGTGAGCCGGACGAGGACCAGAGAACTGTGCTTGAAGAGATTGCACGGCTTTCCGATCGCATGGTGGTAATGAGCGAGTTAGCGGCACAATTATTGCGCGAAGTGTATGCGGTTCCGAGTGGAAAGATTGACGTGATCCCGCACGGCGTGCCAGATCTTCCCTTCATGGACCCCAACTACTTCAAAGACAAGTTTGGCACGGAAGGCAAGTCTGTTCTGCTAACCTTCGGGTTGCTGTCTCCCAACAAGGGCATTGAAAACGTCATTCAGGCGCTGCCGGCGATTCTGGCAAAACAGCCGAACGTGGTTTATATCGTCTCCGGCGTGACGCATCCGCATATCCGCCGGCACGAAGGCGAGATTTACCGTGAAGGGCTGCAAGCTCTTGCGGAAGAGCTTGGCGTTTCCGATCACCTGATTTTTGATAATCGCTTTGTAAGTACGGAAGAGCTTATCGAGCATGTGGGCGCTGCCGATATCTATATCACCCCTTACCGGCATGAGGCTCAGGTCGTCTCCGGCACGCTGGCGATAGCGCTCGGAGCCGGAAAAGCGATTATCTCTACGCCGTACTGGCACGCCAAGGAATTGCTTGCGGAGCAGCGCGGAGTTATTGTTCCCTTCCAGAGTCCCAAGGCGATTGCCGAGGCGGTTCTCGCGCTGCTGGAGAATGATGCGGAGCGTCATGCGATGCGCAAGCGCGCCTATCTTTACTCTCGCGGGACCACGTGGGCGAAGACGGCGCGAGCCTATATGGCGAGCTTTCAGCGGGCGCGGTTTGAACGCTCATTACATCCAAAAGCCGCTCAACAAGGAGATTCCGCAGTCGAGCCGGCTGACTATCTGCCCTCGCTGAACCCCGGTCACCTGCTGGCTATGACGGACGATACGGGGATCTTGCAGCACGCGATTTTCTCCGTGCCGAACACGCGCGAGGGCTACACGACCGACGACAATGCGCGCGCGCTTATCGTGTCAACTCTTCTGGACAAAAGCGAGACGCGAGCGGGCAGATGCGTGTATTCAAACCTCTCGCATCGCTATTTGTCGTTTTTGTGGCTTGCCTTTCATCCCGAGACGGGAAGATTCAGAAACTTTCTCGGTTACGACCGCAAATGGCTTGAAGATGTTGGGTCAGATGACAGCCATGGCCGCGCTTTGTGGTCTTTGGGAACGGTACTTGGCTACTCAGGAAATGCGGGATTGAGAGGAGCAGCGGGCAGGCTATTCGAAGCCGCCGTTCCTGCTACACTCAAGTTTACCAGTCCGCGAGCTTGGGCATTTTCCATTCTGGGTATGCAAGCTTACCTGGATTGGTTTCCTGGAGACAGGGCCATCCAGGGAGTTCGTAACGCC
>PMGP01000148.1 GCA_003156235.1 Acidobacteriaceae bacterium | reverse complement strand
TATGAGTCCCCTGCTCTAACCGTTGAGCTACAGGCCCTTTTGCTTTCTCAGTGTGACACAGCAGCTAGGCAATCGTCACTTCACGCGGGATTGCCAAAGAGAGCAGCATGGGTATGGCGGAGGAGAAATGGAGCCGGAATTCACTAAAACCGCCCAAAATATGCCGAATTTACTATCAGATACGTCGACCAAATATCGTCAAGAAGTTCAACAGATCAACTTGACAACGACTGCATTGACTCCTTCGCTACACGCTCAGCGCAGGGTAGTCTGTATAGCCGTGTCGACCCGATAAATAGAATGTGCTTGGGTCCGGAACATTGAGCGATGCATGGCTCCGAAACCGCATCGGCAAATCGGGGTTGGCGATAAAGAGCTGGCCGAAGGCTATTGCATCCGCTTCCCCGTCCCCGATGACCTGATTCGCTAGTGCCAGCGTATATTTTTCATTCGCGATGTATACGCCTCCGAATTGCTTCTTGAGCTGCGGACCTAATCGGTCGGGTCCGAAGTACTCGCGCGCAAGCAGGAAGCCGAGCCCGCGTCTGCCTAGCGCTCGCGCCACGTAGCCGAAGGTAGCTGGCGGGTTTGAATCGTGCATGTCGTGCGAGTCGCCGCGCGGCGCCAGATGCATACCTACGCGCTTGGCGCCCCAAACCGAGACCACCGCATCGGCGACTTCAAGCATGAGCCTGGCGCGGTTTTCAATCGATCCGCCATATTCGTCGGTGCGATGATTGGTTCCGTCCTGTAAGAACTGATCGAGCAGGTAGCCATTGGCGCCATGAATCTCGACACCGTCAAAGCCCGCGATTTTCGCGTGCTCGGCTCCCTTGCGGAATGCCTCAACGATGCCCGGAATTTCGGACGTCTCTAACGTGCGCGGCGTTACATACTCAGTCACTGGGCGCACCATACTTACGTGGCCGGCAGGCCGGATTGCGCTGGGAGCAACCGGTAGCTTGCCTTCAAGAAAGCGCGGGTCTGAGATGCGGCCCACATGCCATATCTGTGCAAAGATGCGACCTCCTGCACTATGCACAGACTTTGTGACCAGTTTCCAGCCTTCTATTTGCTCTGTCGACCAAATCCCCGGCACATTCGCGTAGCCAACGCCTTGCGGCACAACCGGGATGCCCTCGGAGATAATCAGGCCTGCGCTGGCTCGCTGTGTGTAGTATTCGACCATGAGTTGCGTCGGAATGTGCTCTGGTGTGCCACGCAAGCGAGTAAGCGGGGACATAATAACTCGGTTCGGCAGATGAAGGTCGCCGATCTGGATGGGGTCTAACAGGGAAATCATGCGGATAAGTCCTTCCGGAAAAGCGTTCTGTTTCTTCGGATGTTTCTGTCAAATAGAAGATGCAAACATGAATTTCCATGAGATATGCAAAGTGCGCAGGTTAAATTCAATTAGCCTGCAATGACTGACTCTGTAATTGAACTACTCGCCTTTCGTGCAAAGCCATGAATGCCTCAAGCAGGACTCGTGGATTGAATTGCCCCTTGTATACAGACGGCGGCTCGCGATCCAAGCCAAGTAGAGAGTAGACAGCCGTCATCGCGGAGCGAATGGAGTACTCGACTGTGAAGACCACATCGTCCGGGAGCTCGCAATACTGTCCGATGAAGGCCAGGTTCTTTGAGCCTTCGGGTATGACCTGAGGGCGATCGCCCTTGCTTCTAGGGAGAAACTGGCTGGTAATGAAAGGCATCATGCACGGGATACAGGTGCAGGCATCGAGAATTCTGGGACCGTTCTCCTGGAGGCGCAAATGGCCGATGATCTCCGTCATAATTTCGCGCCCGGTGCAAGCCGAAATGGCCTTTTTCACGAAGTTTCCCGGAACATCGACGAAGAGCCCGTAACCCCAGAAAACCTGGACATTCTCTGGCTGCCCGATGAAATGCGGCTGATGGGGCAACACGATTGACGCAAGCCAACTGGACTCCGGGAAGGTAATGAGTCCGCCTTCTCCAGGGACGTTGCCAGTAAGATCGCGGATGAGATTGAAGAATGTAGGATCATGCAGCGTAGTGGTGAACGAAAGCCACTTGGATTGCTCGATGTAATTATCAAAGTTCGAAGGATGCCCGAACTGGGTGTGGCCTGCCGCGATCTTCTCCCAAAGAGCCCAGGAACCGCCATCGGCTTTCCCAAGCATCGGCGCGGGCGAGTCCATTGAACCTAAGCTCGAACTTTCGGTCATGGATCCAAGAGTCACGATGACTCTGTCATGCTTTTTAACGTCAATCTCCTTGCGACTGGCCGCCTCTTCGACAATGATCTTTTCGACTGTGAATCCGCCATTGTCGTATTCGAGTACGAGGTCAGTAACCGTTGTATTGAGCATGAACTTCACGCCGCGCTCTTCGAGCCATTTATGGAGAGGCCGCACCATTGAATCGTACTGGTTGTAGACAGTGCGCATAATGCCGGAAAGCGTGTTGAAACCCGAAACCATGTGTGTGAACCGCACCAGATAGCGCTTGAACTCGATGGCGCTATGCCAGGGCTGAAAAGCGAACGTGGTGCACCACATGTGCCAGAAGTCCGTCTCAAAGAATGAAGGGTCAAATTGATCGGAGATTGTGCTGCGTCCAAGGAGGCCTTCGGGCTCAAGCGCCAGACGCTCGATGGTGAGAATATGCTTCTCGCTCATACCAAAGCTGGGAGTATCGATCCTGTGACCATCACGAAATATGCGAGACTTGGACGAGGTCTTCATCGTCTCGTTCCAGTCAAATATCTCTTTCGTCACCGTCCCGGTCTCGTCGAGAGTAGGAATCGAAGAAAAGAGATCGTAGGTGCACAGATATTTGCTTTCAATCATCCGCCCGCCGCGCATCACGTAGCCGTCATGAGAATTTCCGGCCGCGTCAAGAGCGCCACCGATACGGGATGATTCCTCCAGGATCGTAATGGTGTGCCCCGGCATGTCTCCGTCACGAATCAGAAAAACCGCGGCAGCAAGGGAGGCGATGCCGCCTCCGACAAGATAAGTTACCGAATCGCTTTCAATACGTGTCATACGTTTCACTTCACGCTTTCTTTCCGCGGCATTCAATCTACAGGGTCTGCGCCAGCAATGTGCGGGAGGCAAGCCACTGCGCACTGTGATTGTCGCTGGTGAGGCTGGAAGGGGATGTATCAAATTGGACAGGAGTCATGAATGTCACCGACATCAGGGTATGTGGAATGATCCTGTAGAAATTACCATCGCGGATAGGCTCGAGCAGCATGCCTCACATCGTTAGACTTTATGTTTTCAAAATCTGGTCGTTATAAGGATCGATTCAGCGTACAGAAAGGGACATACATTGCATTTTGGCAGGGGTATGGTTATGGGATGATGAATCACATTCCACGGAGCATCCTCAACCTCGGTCAGCAAGCGTTGAGCATCTCAAGCTCTGCTCTCTGTTGCATGGTATTTGTGCCCGCTTTTGGCCTGATCACAGGAAAGTACGGGACGTCAGACGCAGTTGAATCCGCAGGCGCTTCTGCCAGGGCTCCCGGCTCATTTGTAAGTGCCAGCGTCGCAGGAATATTTCTGGTCTTCATCACAGGCGAGGCACTGATGATGATTCATGCATTTCATCGTTGATTCCCATATGGTATATTGGCTCGCTGCCGAGAAAAAATGGAAACGCCAGTTGAATGGATCAATGTGCAGGGTTAATTGCGACCGGCGGCGGCTGAGGCGCCGATTTTAACTGGTCTAAATCTGCAAGCACTTCATGCCAGTGAGATTCGTCCTTCTTGGTCCCGATCGGCACTGACATATGAGAATAGAAATCGAGAATATTATCGCGCAGTTGTGGTGAGGTCAGGTTGAACTTATTGGCGGATAACTCGGCAAGCAGGGCAGCATAAGATTCATCCGCAAGCGAGTATTCCGCTTCTTTGGTTACTTCACCGCTATCCAGGTCACGATTCAAAAGGATCAGCTTGCCGGCCCGCACCTCTTCAAGCAGCGCGCGATACTGATCGGTAGTTGTATCGATGCTCTTGATATAAAGCTCTTCGGTTTGTGGAGTAGGGTTGTTGAACCCCATTCCTTTGAGAGGGCCAACCTTCGGAAGATATCGAAAGAGCGCGGCAAGGATGCGGGTCCCGAGACCTGGCTTGGTATACGTTTTACCCCACTCCTTCTCATAGTCGGAACGCGATAGACGATAGAGAAACTTTTGTTTGGCAAAGGTTGGCGTCTCATGGATCAGCTCCTTTTTGTGTGTTTTGAGAGCGACCTGAGTCATTTGCGGAATGACACGGCTTATAGCGAAACGATAGGAACCAATTGCCAGATCCTCGTGCTTGAGCACGTCTTTCAATTCCAGACCATATACAACCGGAAAGACCCGCTCCAGCAGCGGCACCGAGACCTCGAAGCCGATAAAATCGTGATACTGGCTTGGCGCATAACGATTCTTGGCGATCTGTAGCGTATCGAATCCGAATTCGGTTTTTAAATGTGCCGTTCTGTCCTGGGCATAGCGGACGGAACCGCCATATTTCGCTCGCAATTTCGGATATGCAATCGCAACGGACCGATTGATGGCGGGGTGACCGGCAGAATCCGAAGCATAGTGCGAAAGCGCGCCCAAAGCAAAGGCATACTCGTTAGCATCTTGGCTTTCAAAAATCAACTCGCAGACAAAATCTCCGCTGCGAACATAATGCGTCAGGTTGCTGAATTCCTTGTTGCCGAACGGATAGTAACCAAGATCCTGAATAACTGATCCGCCATAGGCATAGGCGTGTGCTTCCCGTAGCTGGTCTTCAGTGAGTCCTGGAAAGCGTTGCAGCAGAAGGGACCGAATTTCATTCGCCCAGAGTAAATCGACAATCTCCTCGTGGGTCAGAACCGAATACGCAAACAATCTCCCACTGCACAGCAATAGGAGAAGAACAATCGCTGACGCGCGGAATAAGAGAATGC
This sequence comes from Acidobacteriaceae bacterium, assembly GCA_003156235.1. GTDB lineage: Bacteria > Acidobacteriota > Terriglobia > Terriglobales > Acidobacteriaceae > Telmatobacter. The sequence goes on along the minus strand of PMGP01000148.1, from coordinate 5,757 downwards.
ATCTGGCTCTGGCCCAGGCGAACCGGGATGTCAGTGTTTGTAGAAACATTCAAAGCAGGCCAAACAACATGAGGAGGACGACGACCACCAAGACTAGTCCCAGCCCTCCGGACGGATAATATCCCCAGTTTCTGCTATGTGGCCACGCGGGAACCACGCCAATAAGCACCAGCATCAGAATCACGATCAAGGCAATTCCAAGCATACTTCACTCCTATGGGCTGAGGACATCTAATAATCCTCAGCCCTTGATTGCCTTAGAGATTACTTCGTCTTCCTGATATCAGGTTGATGACCAATACGATCACCGCTGCGACCAGAAGAAGATGAATCAGTGCACCGGCAATATGGAAGCTGAAACCCAAGAGCCAGAGAACGAGGAGAATTACAAAGATTGTCCAAAGCATAGTCACTCCTTGTGGGTGTTGCGGGCGCATGAGAAGTGCAAACATACTCAGTCGCCCGCATGGTTAACTAATTGGAAGCGATGGCCTGAGCCTTTGCATCCCTGACCGCGTCGAGGAACCGGCCAGCTGAGGCCGGCGCGGCGACTTCGCCACGCAGAACACGGTGCGTGGAGATGTCATGGCCGTAGAAAGCATCCATGGAGCCGTCGTCGCGGCGAATATCGGCTCCGGTCAGAGTGAGCCCGGCAAAGGCGCCTTTGGCTCGCGAGTAGGTAAGAAGCTCAGTATTCAGCTTCCAGTCGGTATCGGCAGTGGCATGGCGTCCCACCGGTCCGGCTGCCGCGGAGGCATCCGCTCCAATCTGAAACTTGGCGGATTCCAGGCGCTGCATTCCTCTGTCGCCTTGGAAGATCATAACCAGATCCACGCCTTCGACGCCGATCTGCAATCCCCAACTGCCGCCGGTAATAGCGAAGAACGCCGGCGCGCTCCATCCGTTTTCGGTCCGGCACGTTGCCAGGCCTTTGCCATTCTCTCCGCCAAAGACAAAGCCAGCCTTGATCATGTGCGGCACTACGGCCACGCACTTTGCGTGTTCCAGCACTTCTTCAGGGATGCCCTTATCCGGCGTGTTCATGATCTGGTGCAGCACCAACGCCGCATTGTCCAGCCGGTTCTGCACTTCTTCGCGAGTTTCCGCCCAGGCAGCGGTAGCAGCGCCCAGACAGAACAATGCCACAAACGTCATAAACTTTTTCATGTGTTTCACCTTTTCTACCCATGCGCAGCGTCACCTGCTATACGCGCATTCGAGGCGCACAAGGTAGTTACCACACTAAAGGCAGAGTGCTCGTCCGTCTGAGCTAGAACGCTCAGGCAGTAACCGGCGTGAATAGTCGAATAAGTGCTTGCAAAAGTCTTTTTTCAATAATGAGCAAAAAGAGACAGACATCCTCTCCGCAGGGTAGGGATGATTCAAATAGGTGCCGGTGTGAGCAAACCTTAACTGCGTGCCGCGGGCTCCCTTGCTCCAGCTACTTCCTGCAATAATCGATCCTGATGATTGTTGATGAAACTGCATTCATCGCCGCCACTGTTTTGTAACCCGCATTGCAGTTGCGCATCCCCCGCAGTTCTTGCTTGATAACCGAATTCGTAAGGAGACCGATGTATGGCTGTCCTTGAGAATCACACATTCGATATTGCAACCTTTCTGGCCAAAGCAGGATTAGGGCGTAGAATTGTCCAACTGGCGCCAAAGCAAACGTTCTTTTCGCAAGGAGATCCCGCGGACTCAGTCTTCTATCTTCAGAATGGCCGCGCAAGAGTCACCGTCGTTTCAGCTATCGGCAAAGAAGCGACCATTACGCTCGTTAGCGAGGGCGAGTTTGTCGGAGAGGGAGCGTTGGCGGCAATACCTGGACTGCGCCTATCCACGGCCACGGCCATTACAGCCTGCTCAGCGCTCAAGATAGGGCGTGATGAGATGATCCATGCGATGCACGAAGAGCAAAGTTTCTCCGACCTGTTCATGAAGTTTCTGCTGTCTCGAAGTATGCGCATCCAGGCCGATCTGGTGGATCAGCTTTTCAACTCCAGCGAAAAGCGGCTGGCGCGGATTCTCCTGCTGATGGCGGAGTTCGGCCAGTCGAGCAAGCCGCAAACGTTGATTCCCAAGATCTCGCAGGAGACTCTGGCGGAGATGATCGGGACAACGCGATCCAGGGTCAGCTTCTTTATGAACCGCTTTCGCGACCTCGGCTTTATCGACTACAAAGACCGTATACACGTACACAGATCATTGCTGAATGTGGTTCTGCACGATCAATTGCCGGACGGCAACGCCGAAAGCCCGCTCTAACGGCATCGCCGGAAGGCCGTTCAACGCGGCCAGCAGTTCTTTTGCACACCCTGTATTGAATTGAACAGCATAACAACTCGCTTGATGGGATACTTTCAACACTTCTTTATGTGCAGTATTTGTGGGGTGAAACATGCCAGCTACGCAAGCGACACTTCTGATTGTTGACGATGAGCCCTCCGTTCGACTCACGCTGTCGAATGTACTTGCAGAAGTAGGTTATAGCGTGCGCTCCGCCGGGGACGGTTTATGCGCGTTGCACGAGATACAGAATGAGGTTCCCAAGCTGCTTCTTTCCGATCTCAACATGCCCAATATGTCCGGGTTTGAGTTGCTCTCCGTGGTCCGGCGCCGTTTCCCCGCGATCCGGACGATCGCCATGAGCGGCTCGTTCTCCGGCAATGAGGCTCATTCCGGAGTTGCCGCCGACGGGTTTTATCAAAAAGGCAGCAGCATTGCCGCTCTGTTGCGGATCATGGAAACACTGCCTCAAACGGAGCGGAAAGCACAGCCGCCCACCAGCCCCGACGAGCTTCTCTGGATTCATCACAACAGCCACGACTTATCGCCGGATGCAAGCATCACGATTACCTGCCCGGAGTGCATGCGCAGCTTTTCCCAGTCTCTCGGCACAGGCTACCTGAAGCGCAAGGCCGATTGCATTTATTGCCATTGTTCGATTCACTACGCAATCGTGCAGGACGCAGACCGGATGCCATTGCAGGCGTATCAGAGACAAAAAGCAGAGGCCATGCGCTTTCCGCAGAGCGCACACAACCTCAGCTACTGAATTCAGCGATATGGGAGAAAGAAGGATGCGTATTATAGCCGAACGGAATATGCTTTTGCGTGCCAAGACTGCTCTGCCTGATGGCCTGAAACTGGCGACTGATGAATTCCGCGAGGGATGGGAGTTTGTTCGGACTTTCGATGCGCGCCGGCTGGAAAAGCAGATTGTTTTGCGCGGATGGAACTTTATTAAAATTGCCGATGAATCGCTGCGAAGCGGCGTGGGAGAAACATCGCAGGAAGCCATCGCCAGCGCGCTCAAGCTGGCTCTTCGACGCATTAGTGCTCACTTCAACGCCGTAGAAGTGGAGCATATTGAGTTGACGCAATATCCATGGTTCTTTCTGGCCAGGGTCAGAATTTATCCGTTCCGCATTCAGCAAAGCGCGGTCATGCCGGTCTCCGATAATGCCGAAGTTTCTCCTGTCAGCCATCGGCAGAGGCGTCTGCCAGTCCATGCGGAGGTTCTGTATCCGCAATTTGCAAGCGTTATTCCCCAGCTCAAGGAGATGCTGGTTTTATCCAGGACAGCGCAGCCGAGGCAGCAATGACCGTCTTGCAAATAGCGGTTGTCCTTTACCTTTTTCACAGAGGCCTGCGTGTTCAGAGGGGGCCGGCTCATCGCTGCTTCAGGTCCCGCGGTAAATTGCAATAAAGCACGCATATAGGCTGATCCGACTTCCGCTCTGATCGGCGCTGTATCAGGCAAGCCCTGGAAGCAGAAGAGGCCCGCATCTCCCTTAACTGTTGTGGTCTCAATAGCTCAGATAAAGGTTGTATGAACCACTACTCTCAAGAACGCAGGGCGCTTGAATAGTATTTCTGAGCCACAAGCAAATCAATCAGTGTTCGATCCACGGAGGTGAAACAGTGAATAGGGATCAAGTGAAGGGAACTATCGATGAAGTCGCGGGAGGCGCCAAGCGCAAAGCGGGCGCGTTGACGGGAAATACAAAGCTTGAGGTTGAAGGCATGGTTCAGCAGGCAAAGGGCAAGGTTGAAAATGCCTGGGGCAAGACGAAAGGTGCGGTTCGTGATGCCGTTGAGGGTAGCGAGGTGCATCTCGATACTCGCGTGACATTGAAAATGAAGAATTCAGCGGCGGATGCCGAATGTAAAAAGTGTAAGTAGGTATTTTGCCACGCCTTAACTCTGACGGGCATGAACAAAATTCGCCAGCCTCGCTGCGTCCATTTAGATGGATTCGATCACTGCTGAGATCGATCGGCCCCGGCGTCATCACCGGAGCCGCGGACGATGACCCCTCCGGCATCGCCACATATTCTATAGCCGGCGCGCAACTCGGAACCAAGCTTTTGTGGACTGCACTCATTACGTGGCCTCTGATGGCCGCGGTTCAAATGATGTGTGCGCGAATCGGCAAGGTGACGGGGCAGGGACTGGCGGGTAACTTCAGGCAGCGATTTCCACGATGGCTTTTACTCTTTTTTGTCATTTCCTTGCTGGCCGCAAACACGATTAACATAGGAGCGGACCTGGCCGGAATGGCGGATGCGGCCGCCATGCTGTCGCGCATCAATTCCCACTGGTTCGTGGTAGTGTTTGCGCTCCTGATTTCGTGGGCAACTATCCGGCTCCACTATTATCAGATTGCGAACGTCCTCAAGTGGCTGGTTCTTGTTCTCTTCGCATACCCCATCACCGCGTTTATTGCGGGGGCCGATTGGGGCCAGGTGCTGCGCGATACGTTGGTTCCGTCGATGCCGCATAGCAAGGATGAATGGGCAATGCTGGTCGCGATCCTCGGCACCACAATCAGCCCCTACCTGTTTTTCTGGCAAGCAAGTGAAGAAGTTGAGGAAGAAAAGTCGTCAGGCCAGACAACGCTTGCCCTGCGCAAAGGAGCCACGCCCGAGGAGCTTCAACTAAGAAACATCGACGTAGGCGTGGGCGCATTCTTCTCGAACATGGTCATGTTTTTTATTATTCTGACCACCGCCATCACGCTTAACCGGCACGGCATTACAAAGATAGAAACCTCACGCCAGGCGGCCGAGGCCCTGCGGCCCTTTGCCGGCAACTTCGCTGCGACCCTTTTTACCCTGGGGATTGTCGGCGTCGGGTTTCTCGCTATCCCCACTCTGGCGGGATCGACAGCATACGCCTTTGCTGAAACTCTCGGGTGGCGTCAGGGATTGAACAGGAAACTGAGGCAGGCGCGTTGGTTTTACGCGCTGATTCTGATTTCAACGGGGGTTGGCGTAGGACTGGATTTCATTGGCATCAACCCCGTGAAGGCGCTCTACTGGACGGCGGTCATCAACGGATTGCTTGCTCCCTTCCTTCTCGTCGCAATTCTGATTGTTGCTTCCGATAAGAAGATGATGCAGGGACAACCAAGTTCCTGCCTTGGGTGGATTGTCGTCGCGATCACCACAATTGCCATGTTTGTGGCGGGTGTTGCGATGTTTGTTGTGTAGGCCGTTCATCTTGCTATATCCGCGCAAAATGAGGTGGGTGGCTCTTGTCTCATACCGAATTTTTCAAGTTGAGGGTGCCCCCGGTCCCTCGCTGTCAAGTGCACGGACATCCTCGCATTTGGGGACCCGGGTTACCACAAACCCCATGCGCGAATCCTTCCGTATGCCCCCCTGACCCCTGACACCTGATTTCTGATCTCTGTTGAAATGCAGATTATTTCCCCACTGTGCTGCACAATGATTCTCAGAAGTCTTCCTT
>PMGP01000213.1 GCA_003156235.1 Acidobacteriaceae bacterium | reverse complement strand
ACCATGCGGTCGAAGATGTCTTCGCGATCGGTGTCGAAGCCCAGGATGAAGCCGCCCATCACCTGCATGCCATAACTCTGGATCAAGGCCACGCTATCCAGCAGGCTGCGCCGCGTGTTCTGCGTTTTGTTGCAGGCGATGAGGGCCGATTCGTCGGGGGTTTCGATGCCCAGAAAGACGGAGGCGAATCCGGCGTCCTTCATCAACTGCATCAACTCCGGATCGTCGGCCAGATTGAGCGAGGCTTCGGTAATGAAGTCGAAGCTGGTTTTGTATTGGTCTCGCCATGCGGCAAGCGCCGCGCATAACTCCTTGGCGCGCGCCTTGTTGCCGATGAAATTATCGTCCACGATAAAGACCGCTTCGCGCCATCCGGCGGCGCGCAACTGGTCCAGCTCGGCCAACACCTGCGCCACAGTTTTGACGCGGGGGCGCCGGCCGTAGATTTCGATGATGTCGCAGAACTCGCAGTTGAAGGGACAACCGCGCGAGGCTTGCACGGCCATGGTGGAGTAGCGATTCATCTTGATGAGGCTCAAGTCGGGCAGGGGGCTGCTCTCCATCTCCGGCCTTTCTTCGGCCTTGTAGACGTGCTCGGCTGTACCTTGCTCCAGGCCTTGCGCCAGGCCGGCAATCAGGCTCTCGGCTTCGCCGATGACCACGTGATTCACCTTGAGTTCAGCCGCGGAGATGCTGCTGGCAATGGGCCCGCCCACCACCGTGCGCAAACCGCGCGCGCGGCAGCGCTCGACGATGGCCGCCAGCGAGGGGTGCTGGATGTGCATGGCGCTGATCATCGCCACGTCCGCCCAGGCCAGGTCGCGGTCGCGCAACCGCTCGACGTTGACGTCCACCAGCCGCTTTTTCCAGGCCTTGGGCAACAGCGCGGCCACCGTCATCAGCCCCAGCGGAGGCTGCGCGGCACGCTTGCCGAGGAACTTGAGCGCATGTTTGAAGCTCCAATATGTATCGGGAAATTCCGGGTAAATCAACAAGGCGTTCATCGACCGCCTCCAGTGGAAGGGCAGGAGCTCGCAACGGCACACCGCTCCGAAATCAGCATGTTCTACGGGGCCGCAGGAAAACTGTGCAAAAGGAACCAATTCGCAGAAGCCCTACCTGCCGCAATGGTTTCGATTCCCATTTTTGTTGTAATAGCGCTCACATCCAAAGACTGTATGCATCCACAATCAATAAATTGCAAATCAATGGATTACAATCGGCACAATGTGGTACATATTGTTCCGATTGCGTGTTGGAGAGCATGCAAACACTGAAGGAGATATTGGCGGAGAATCATGATGAGTTCATCAAACCAACCCGTATCGGCTGAGGCCGTCGAGAGCCGGATCGAGGCTATCGTTCTGGCCGCGGGCTACTCGTCGAGCATGGCGGAGTTCAAGCCATTGCTTCCGCTCGACGGCCGCACGGCATTGGAGCATTGCATTCGCCTGTTCCGCGATGCGGGGGTCGGCGAGGTGATTGCCGTTCTTGGCCACCGCGCGGAGGAGTTGCAACCTCTAGCCGAGCGCGCCGGCGCGCGATGCATTCTCAATCCGCATTTCAAGCAAGGGATGTTCTCTTCCATCTCCGCGGGCATTCGCGCGCTGACAGACGGAGTTGAGGCGGTCTTCGTGTTGCCGGCGGACATTCCGCTGGTGCGGCCCTACACGATTCGTCGAATGGCGTCGGTCTTCATTACGCGGCGAGACGGCATTGTGTATCCGTTTTTTGAGGGGCGTCGCGGACATCCATCGCTGATTGAGCGCAAGATTCTGAATGAGGCGGCTGAGGATGGCGCTACGGGTCCGCTCTCCGACCTGCTTGCGCGGCACGAAAACGAAGCCATCAACCTGCTTGTAGCGGACCATGGCATTCACATGGACATGGACACTCCCGCCGACTATGACGCACTGTGCGCCGGGGCCGCTTGCCGCGATATTCCCACCCGCGCCGAGTGCGAAGCAATTCTCGCCATCCAATCTGTTGCGCCGTCTCAGGTTCGCCACTCGCGCAGGGTAACCGAGGTGGCTGAGCGCATCGCTCTGGCGCTGGCGCGCAGCGGCTTGCCGCTAAACGTGGAACTGGTGAGGGCCGGGGCGCTGCTTCACGATCTAGCCAAGGGCCAGCCAAACCATGCCGCTGTTGGCGCGGAAATTCTGCGTTCCATGGATTTTCCGCGGGTCGCAACGGTGGTTGGCGCGCACACGCAGCTGGACTTCAGCGGCGGCCAGCTCGATGAAAGAGCGATCGTCTATCTCGCGGACAAACTGGTTCGCGGGGACAGCGTGGTAACGCTTGAGCAGCGCTTTCAACTTGCTCTCGCCCGGTTCAGCGATAACCCACCTGCGCTTCACGCCGTTCAAAGCCGCATGGCCATTGCGCAAGCCGTTGCACAAGCCGTTGAGACTCAATTGGGAGTGCCTATCATCAGCATTGCGTGAGAATACGGTTGCCGCCTCCTGTATTGTCATCGTCACGCGCGGCCATGCCGGAGGAGATCGCCATCTCCATCGTGGCCGAGCTGATTGCCATCCGCCGCAAATGCGCCGCCGCGCTGCCTCGCTCGCGCAATCGCATTCGCAAGGAGAAAGCCGAGCCTTTGCAATAAAATCAGGAGCCTGTGTGCGGTAAGCTATAAGTCCATGGCGACTGCGCCCAGTCCGGATCATTCGCTGGAGTACTGCAAGCCGCATCGCCTGCAGAGCGGGAAAACGCTGGCCGTGCTGGTGGTGGTGCTGGTTGCGGTGGCGCTTGGCTCGGCGGCCATCGGCAGCTATCCGATCTCGCTGCACGACTGGTGGAGTTTACTGAGGACGCCTTCGGCTGGCAGCACGGCGGAGATCGTGCTTCTGCAAATTCGCCTTCCGCGTCTTCTGGCCTGCATTCTGGTGGGCAGCGGACTTGCTCTGGCCGGCGCATCTTATCAGGGCCTATTCAACAATCCCATGGTCTCGCCTGACATTCTGGGAGCATCGGCCGGCGCAGGGTTGGGCGCGGCGGCCGGCATTCTGCTAGGCTTTGACTTTGTAGCCATTCAAGCTCTCTCCTTTGCGGGCGGGCTGGTGGCCGTGCTGCTGGCATGGGCGCTGGCCTCGGGACTTTGCCGCCGTGGAGACCCCGTGCTCATGCTGGTGTTGGTCGGCATCCTCATCGGATCCATGTTCACCGCTCTCATCTCCCTCACCAAGTACATCGCCGATCCGTTGAATAAGCTGCCGGCCATTACCTTCTGGCTGCTGGGCAGTTTTGCTTCCATCACCATTCGGGATGTGTGGATGGCGAGCATTCCCACTGCCGCAGGCTGCATTCCCTTGCTTCTGTTACGCTGGCGGCTCAACGTGCTGTGCATGGGAGAGCAGGAAGCGCGCACCCTGGGAATGAACACACGCGTGATTCGTTTCACGGTGATCGTCTGCGCCACTCTCATCACCGCCGCTTCGGTTTCCATTTGCGGCATGGTGGGCTGGATCGGACTGGTGGTGCCGCATCTGGCGCGCATGGTGGTTGGCCCGAATCACAAATTCTTATTGCCCGCGGCGGCTATCATGGGCGGCGGCTTTCTGCTGTTGGTGGATGACGTGGCGCGCACCGCGGGAGCATTGGAGATTCCTGTTGGTATTCTGACCGCGTTGATCGGAGCGCCGTTTTTTCTCTTCCTGCTCATGCGGGAGCGCAGGCACAAATCATGAACCTGACCCTGGAGCACGTGACCGGCGGATACGGTTCCAGAACCGTGGTGAACGATGTCAGCTTCACGCTGCATCCCGGCGAAGTGGTTTGCCTGCTGGGCGCCAACGGCTGCGGCAAGACGACGCTGTTCAAAATGATTTTGTGCCTGCTGCGGCCCCGACTCGGTTGCGTGCGCCTTGGCGAGGAGACGATTGCCGATTGGTCGCGGAGCCGGCTGGCGCGCTCCTTTGGCTATGTGCCGCAGATGCATATTCCTCCCTTCGACTTTGAGGTTCGCGAGATTGTGCTCATGGCCCGCGCCGCGCATCTGGCTCCTTTTGCATCTCCGGGCAAGGATGACCTGCGCATCGCCGACGAAGCGCTCGACTATCTTGGCATTCTGCATTTGGCCTGCGCGCGCTACACCGAGATCAGCGGCGGCGAACGCCAGTTGGTGCTGATTGCACGCGCCCTGGCCCAGAAGGCGCAATGGCTCATTCTCGATGAACCCGCGGCCAGCCTTGATCTGGGAAACCAGATCAAAGTCTTCCGCGCCATCAATGATCTGGCCAAAACCGGCCTGGGCGTTCTCATGACCACGCATGTGCCCGACCACGCGTTCATGTACGCATCTCGCGCCGTGCTGATGAGCGAGGGACGCATCCTGACTTTGGATACACCCGCGAAGGCACTCACCGAGCCTATGCTGCTGAAGGCTTATGGCGTGCCGGTAAGCGTTGTGGAAATCGGCGTTCAGCCGGGAATCAAGCTCGGAATTAGGATGGTCGTGCCAAATCAGTTGTGAGGGAAAAGCATGTCGAGAAAATCTCTGCTGTTCATTCTGTGCGCAACGCTGATTGGCGGCAGCCTTTGCCGTGCCGCAGAGACCGCTGGCGAAAAAGCCGCAACGCGCATCGTGACTGACATGGCTGGCCGCCAGGTCGAGATGCCCGCGCACATTCATAAAGTACTCTCCATGAGCCCCATGGGCACGGTCCTGATCTACACGCTGGATCCGGAGCTGTTGCTGGGATGGAACTATCCGCCCGACGCGGGTGAGCGTGCGCTTTTGGCGGAACCTTATAGAAACCTGCCAACTCTAGGAGGATGGTTTGGCAAGGACAATACCGGCAATCTGGAAAAAATCATGCAAGCCCACCCTGACGTGATGATCTCCATGGGCGATGCTTTCGCCACCGCCCAGGCCGAGCGAGTTCAGAGCCAGACGCATATTCCGGTTTTCATTCTCGACGGCCGGCTCGAACACTTGCCGGAGGCTTATGAGAAGGCCGGAGAGTTATTCGGAAACGCTCCTCGCGCGAAGCTGTTGGCGGCAGAATGTCGCCGCACACTGGATGAGATCAAGCAGAAAGTAGCCGGCATCCCGCAAGACAAACGGAGGCGTTATTACTATGCCCAAGGGCCGAAGGGATTGGAGACGGAGCCGGGCGGCTCCATGCACGTCGAGGCTTTGAACTTTGCCGGCGGCGTCGATGTGGCGACGGGGATTCAAGGGCAGACAGGTTACGGACGCTCTCCGGTTTCGATGGAACAGGTGCTGCGCTGGAACCCGGAGGTGGTTATCTCCGTGCGCGACCACTCTTCTACTGCGAGCGAGTTCTACAAATCGGTTTGGACGGATTCGACATGGCAGCTTGTTGCCGCAGTCCGCAATCGCGAGGTCTACGAGGCGCCGCAGTATCCCTTCAGTTGGCTCGACCGCCCGCCTTCGGTCAACCGCATCATCGGCATCAAGTGGCTGGCAAATCTTTTTTACCCGGAGATCTTTCACTACGATATGCTCCAGGAGACGCGGCGATTTTACGAGACCTTCTATCATGTGCAGTTGAGCGAGGCGCAGTTGGACGAACTGCTGGCTACTGCCGTGAAAACATCAGTTGGAGATGCAAGATAGAATCTGACGCTCATCTACTCGCCGCAGCATTCCGCTGTACAATTCCAACAGGACTCGCTTAGCCGGCCGGGAGTCGGAAGCTGCCGTAGCGCGTCTAATTCTCAAGGTATCCCAATGACCGCATCCCGCGAAAAAACCGAAACGCGCAAGCTGCCCATGATGCCCCTCCGGGACATGGTGATCTTTCCTCACATGATGATGCCCTTCGTGGTGGGCCGCGAGTCCAGCGTGCGCGCCCTGGAGGAGGCGCTCACCGGCGACCGCCAAATCTTTCTTGCCACCCAGCATGATGCTTCGGTCGACGAGCCACAGGCCAAGGAGATTTACCAGGTCGGCTCCATCTGCAGCATCGTGCAGAGCGTCAAGATGCCCGACGGGAATATTAAAGTTTTAGTCGAGGGCGTGGAGCGAGCCAAGTCCATCGAGGTCAACGATCGCGACGGCTTCTTTGTGGCTACGGTGCGCTTAGGCAAAAGTCAGTTTGAAATGACCCCGGCCGCCGAGCAGCTCATGACACGCGTCACCGGCCTCTTCGAGCAGTACGTCAAGCTTCAGCAGTCGCTCAATTACGAGACCATCATCGCCACGGTGCGCATGGATGAACCGGCCAAGCTGAGCGACACCATTGCCGCCAACCTGCAACTTGGCGTCGAAGAGAAGCAGGACCTGCTGGCCATCTTCGATCCCGCAATGCGTTTGGCGCGCATCGCCGACGTGCTGGACATCGAGATCGAAAAACTCGATCTCGACCGCAACATCCAGTCGCGGGTGAAGCGGCAGATGGAGCGCGCGCAGAAAGAGTACTACCTCAACGAGAAGATCAAGGCGATTCAGAAGGAGCTGGGACGCGGCGAAAAGAGCGAATTTGATGAACTGAAAAAGAAGGTCGAATCCGCGGGTATGCCGAAGGACGTTCGCGACAAGGCGATTCAGGAACTGAAAAAACTGGAAGCGATGCCGCCCATGTCGGCNNACCTCAACGAGAAGATCAAGGCCATTCAAAAAGAATTGGGCCGTGGCGAGAAGAGCGAGTTCGACGAACTGCGCAAAAAGATCGAAGTCGCGGGAATGCCCAAAGAAGTTTTGGATAAGGCCATTCAAGAACTCAAGAAGCTTGAAGCCATGCCGCCCATGTCGGCCGAGTCCACCGTCAGCCGCAATTACATCGACTGGCTGCTGGCCGTGCCCTGGAAAAAGCGCTCCAAGGAAACCCGCTCCATCGAGTACGCCGAAAAGGTGCTGAACACGGACCATTACGGCCTGGAAAAAATCAAGGAGCGCATTCTGGAATTTTTGGCCGTGCGCCAGTTGGTCAAAAATCCCAAGGGCTCGATTCTCTGCTTCGCCGGCCCTCCAGGCGTGGGCAAGACCTCGCTGGGAATGTCCATTGCCAAAGCCACCGGCCGCAAGTTCGTGCGGCTCTCGCTGGGCGGCATTCGCGACGAGGCCGAGATTCGAGGTCATCGCCGCACCTACATCGGCGCTCTGCCGGGACAGATCATCCAGCACATGAAGCGGGCCGGCACCAAGAACCCTGTTTTCCTGCTCGACGAAGTGGACAAGATGGCCTCGGACTTCCGCGGCGATCCGGCATCGGCGCTGCTTGAAGTATTGGACCCGGAGCAGAACTCCACCTTCCAGGATCACTACCTCGACGTGGACTACGACCTCTCGCAGGTATTGTTTGTGGCTACCGCCAACGTGATGCACACCGTTCCGGCGGCCCTTCAAGATCGCATGGAGGTGCTTCGCCTGCAAGGCTACACCGAACAGGAGAAGCTGGAGATTGCCCGCCAGTATCTGGTGAAGAAGCAGCGCGAGCAGACTGGCCTGAGCGAGAAAAATCTGGTCTTCAAAGACGACGCGATTATCGAAATCATCCGCAGCTACACGCGCGAGGCCGGCGTACGCAATCTTGAGCGGGAGATTGGCAACATCTGCCGCAAGGTGGCCCGCCGCGTGGTCAAGGGCGGCAAAAAGCACAAGGAAGAAATCAGCGCCGCCAACATCGGCGAGTTTCTGGGCGTGGCCAAATTCCGCGACTCCGAAGTGCATGAAAAATCCGAAGTCGGTCTGGTCACTGGCCTGGCCTGGACCGAAGTGGGCGGCAGCATCCTTACCACCGAAGTGCAGGTGCTCGACGGCAAAGGCAAGATGACCATCACCGGCCAGTTAGGCGACGTGATGCAGGAGTCGGCACAGGCCGCGCTGAGTTACATACGCGGGCGCGCGCAGGCCCTCGGCCTCAGCCGCGAATTTTATCGCAATGTGGACCTGCATCTGCATGTGCCCGAAGGCGCCATTCCCAAGGACGGACCCTCGGCCGGCATCACCATGGCCACGGCCCTCGCCAGTGCGCTGGCAAAGATCCCCGTGCGGCGCGACATCGCCATGACCGGCGAAATTACCCTGCGCGGCAAGGTGCTGGCGATAGGCGGGCTGAAAGAAAAGCTGCTGGCCGCGTTGCGCGCCGGCATCTTTGAAGTGATCATGCCCCGCGCCAACGAGAAGGAGATCGCCGAGCTGCCGGACAACATCAAGAGTTCCATCAAGCTCCACTTCGTGGACAACATGGACGAGGTGCTGGCGCTGGCTCTGGAAGGCCCTCTGCCCACAGCCCTGCCCACAGCGGCGGAAGTGATGGCTGCCGTTCCGCCGCCGGAGTTAGGTACAGGCGTACAGGCGCAGTAATTTATTCCCCACCTGCTACGGGACGCGTATACATGTGTAGCCCAAATGTAGCTTCTTCTTGCCTGCGACCGCCGCGCTTTCTGGATCAAATAGTGCGTTATCAATGACTTGCGGATTTGCCTCAGGTGTTCCGAAGGCTTTGTCTACGGCAAAGCCTTCCGCGCACTCCCCCCAAAGGACGAATCCCCCGGTCAGCGAATAACTTGCATAAGCTTGCCAAGGATGCAATTCCTTTCCGCTTCTCGTGACGCGAAACTGGATCGGGTGATCGCCGGGCTCGTAATCTACCATCATCTCCACGCGATAGCTGCGGATCGACTTGTCGGGCTTTGCTTTCGAATAGTCGGGAAAAGGCGGCTGCTTTTTACATTCGCCAATTGGTTCGATCTCATCCAAGGCCTGGAAGAGACCCAGTGAGTAGTAGCCCGTGGAAGGTATGTCGAGAACTCCTTTAGTACGAATGCGGCAACCTCGTAGAATCTCTAATATGACCGGAGACCCCGGAGCAAATGCACCGTCTCCCTGCACCAATTCGATGGATTCCTGCCCGCATTCTGGCCGGTCCAGCTTCAACTCAAACCATTTGCGAATCCCATCGTGGTAGATGAGTTTGCCTTCAAGCGTTCTCGCCTCGGATGGCTGGCTGGGACCGTTCGGATTTTCCTTTGGACATTGCTGGCCGTGAGCTGACAGAGCCGCGCAGACAATTAAGAGCAAGGCTACTGTAATCAATCCAGCAGGGGATTTCATGGTTTCCATAATACGCCTTACAGGCGGATGTTTACTCTCGACGCCACCGGGAGGAATTGCAAGAATCTGCCCGCGACGCAGTAACACGCGCGCGGAATCTATCAGCCACTCTCTGAATCTGCACTTACAACTGATCGCAAATTTTGCGAAAATCCCACGCGCCGTTTTTTTTCACAAGCCACTCGGCTCCGCGGACCGCGCCCAGGGCAAAGCCGCGGCGGCTGTGCGCGTCGTGGCGGATCTCCAGCGTATCCACCTCGCTGGATGCGGTGACCACGTGCTCTCCCTTGGCGTCTCCCACGCGGTGAGAGGTGATGGGGATTTCGATGCCCGGATTCGCCGCCTGGATAATCTCGCGCAGGGTGATGGCCGTGCCGGAGGGCGCGTCGAGCTTGGAGGTATGGTGAGTTTCGGCGATGGAGAAGCTGTAGCCTTCCAGTTTTGCCAGATCGGCGGTGAGGCGAAAAAGTTTTTGTACGCCCATGGAGAAATTGGTTCCGTAAAGCAGCGCACCGCTCTTTTGCGCAAGGAATTTCATCTCGTCGAGATGTGCGTACCAGCCGGTGGTGCCGACTACGATGCGGGAGCCGTGAGTGAGGACGGCGCGCATGTTTTCCAAGGCGGCTTCGGGAGCTGTGAAGTCGATCACCGCGTCCACGCCGTTAAGATTGGCTGCGGTGAGGGCTGAGGCGTGCTGGTTATCGTTGATGTCCATAGAGCGCACCGCATGGCCACGCTCGCGGGCCACGTCAGCGACCAGGCTGCCGGTTTTTCCCTTGCCTAAAATGAGAAGCTGCATGATGACCTCACGACCACATTATTAGATTGGATAATAAATGATCGTCTTGGGGTAGATCGGGTTACAGCAGCGTTATTCTGTGAATGACCTATGCCCGACACTGAATATGGTAATCAATCGCCCGCTACTATCGTTACACCTCTCGCTCGCAACCGTAAACGCCGCTGGCCGAGGATTCTGCTTTGGTCTTCCGGCGGCCTGCTGGCGCTCATTCTGGTGACCGCCGTCGCGGGCGTGCTGTGGCTGCGTTCGGCGGCCAAGGCTGCGCTGCCTGTGCTGGAGGCCGACTTGCATCTGGCCGGGCTCTCGGCCCCGGTCATCGTCCGCCGAGACGCCCATGGCGTGCCCCACATCGAGGCGGCCACCGAGGACGATCTCTTCATGGCCCAGGGCTATGTGACCTCTCAAGACCGGTTGTGGCAGATGGACCTCTTCCGCCGCAACGCCAACGGGGAA
Organism: Acidobacteriaceae bacterium; assembly: GCA_003156235.1. Lineage (GTDB taxonomy): Bacteria > Acidobacteriota > Terriglobia > Terriglobales > Acidobacteriaceae > Telmatobacter. Next base: position 5,454 of record PMGP01000213.1, on the reverse strand, counting down.
CTGGCGGAGATCATCGGCTCCTCGATGGTCAAGCACGACCGGGCGCAGCGCGTGCTGCAAATTCGCAATACTGCCCGGCGCATCTACGCCAACCTGTCTCCAGCTGACCGCGCCCGCCTGGACGATTACGCGCGCGGCGTGAACCTCTTCATCGCGCAGCATCAGGACACGCTGCCGCCGGAGTTCAAACTGCTCGGCTACCGCCCCCCGCCTTGGAGCGGCGTGGACTCGGTGAGCATCGGCCTGACCATGGTGCAGATGCTGGACACGCACTGGGAGACCAAGCTCTCGCGGGAACTGATCTCCGCCAAGCTAAATGACCCCAAGCTGGAGGCCGACCTCTACCCGGTCGGCTCATGGCGCGATCATCCGCCCACCGGCGTGCTGGAAAATCCCAGCCTGCCGCACATCAAGCCAGCGCGGGTTTCCGGCGACGATGATGAGGGCCGCAGCCAAGCCAGCGCCGCTCCGATTGCCCATGAAGATACTCTCGCCTTGCGCGCCCTGCTCGGCCTGCCCGTCTGCTCCGGCTGCGCGTTAGGCTCGAACAACTGGGTCATCGCCGGGAGCCACACGGCCAGCGGAAAGCCGCTGCTCTCCAACGATATGCACCTCGGCCTTAGCGAGCCGAACATTTGGTACATGGCCGACCTGAAGGCGTCCGGAAGCCACGGCGCACCCGGCTTCCACGCCGCCGGAGTTACTCTGCCGGGAATGCCCTGCATCATCGCCGGCCACAACGAGCACGTGGCCTGGGGCTTTACCGCGCTTTATGCCGATGTCCAGGACCTCTACATCGAAAAACTTCAAGGCAACAACTACGAGACCGGCGACGAAAGCTGGAAGCCGCTCACCGTGGATCACGAGATCATCAAGGTCCGTGGCGGAAAAGATGTTCTTCTTGACGTCCAGTTCACCGAACACGGTCCTCTGCTGAATCCGCTCTTCACCAAAGAGACGCGTCCCATCGCGTTGAAGTGGACCCTCTACGACCCAACGCTGAACTCGCTGCCGCTCTATCAGCTCAACGTGGCCTCCAACTGGAAGGAGTTTTCCGCTGCGCTCGCAACGTGGTCCTGGCCCACACAAAATGTCGTCTACTCCGACGATCAAGGGCACATTGCTTATCACGCCATTGGCAAGGTACCGATTCGCGGGGGTATCGGAACACTCTTTGACAAGCCCATTCCGCACGATTTGATGGACCTGCGCTACGAATGGAACATTCTCATTCCGACGAATAAGAAAACACCGCAGAGTTACCGTATCGTTTACGGAGACACATTACATCCCTACATTCCCTACGACCAGATGCCCAACGCCTTCGATCCGCCCTCTGGTTTTTTGGCCACCGCCAACTCTCGCGTCACCAATGATAAGTCGCCCTACCCGCTCACCCACGAATGGGTCGAGCCCTATCGTGCCGAGCGCATCTACAAATTGTTGGAAGGCCGCGACCACCTCACCCCCGCCGATCTGCTTTCCGTCCAGACCGACATCTACAGCGAGGTCGATCAGGAGCTGGCCCATCGCTTTGCCTACGCCATCGATCACACTCCTGATGCAGATGCGCGCCTCCGCCAGGCCGCGGCCCTGCTGCGCGACTGGGATGGCCGCCTGACCACCGACTCCGCAGCAGCTTCCATCGTCACGCAAACCCGCTACGCCCTCTGGCCGCTGATTCTGGAGCCCAAGCTGGGCAAGGAGATCGCCGCCGAGTACCGCTGGGGCGAATCCAACTTTGCCGAAGAAGAGATCATCATGCACGCCAGCCCCGACTGGCTTCCGCCGGCCTACAAGAACTGGGACGAGCTTCTGACCGACGCCGTTCGCAAGGGCATGAAAGACGGCAAGGCTCCCGCAGACGTGGCTCGCTGGAGCTATGGAAGCTGGCATGTAATCGATATCGAGCATCCGCTCGCCGTATTTCTGCCGCTCATTGGCCGCATGGCCGGAACCGGCGAGCAGCCCCTGAGCGGTGACACCACAACCGTAAAGCAGGTGGGCCGCGCCTTTGGTCCCTCGCAGCGCTTCACCATGGACTGGAGCAANNTCGACGGCTCCACGGAGAACATTGTCCTGGGCGAAAGCGGCAACCCTTATTCGCCCTACTTCCGCGATCAGTGGAACGACTGGTACGGCGGCACGACCTTCGCGCTGCCCTACAGCTCAACAGCCGTCGCCGCCCAAACGCGCCACACGCTTCGCCTGCTGCCATAGCCGCCTGTGGTGAAAATCAAGAATACTGAAAAACATCCCTCAGGGGCTAAAGCCCGACGCTTATTTTGTGGCATTTGCGGCACGACTAAAGTCGTGCCCTTTCAAAACCTTGCTTCACCACAGGCTGATAGAGCAGGTGTTGACCATCCATAGCGAGACCTTCAGCCTGCAAGCCAGATTTAAACTCAAGTTTTGGGCTTGACAGGCGCCGGGCCGGTGGATTCGCGGACGACCAGTTCCGGGGCCATGACGATTTCGGCAGGAACCTTCTTTTCGCGGTCGGCAATGCGTTCCAGCAGCACCTGGGCGCCGCGCTCGCCCATCTCCATAAGCGGCTGGCGGACGGTGGTGAGCGACGGCGTGGTGTAGGCCGCGGACTGGATGTCGTCGAAGCCGACCACGGATACGTCGCCGGGCACCGACAGCCCCACGTCATTAAGAGCGCGGATGGCGCCGATGGCGGCGATGTCATTGAAGCAGAAGACAGCGGTAAAGTCGCGGGTCTTGGTGAGCTGGGCCTGCATGGGTTTGTAGCCGATCTCGGGAGCCATGGGGTGATTTCCGGCCTTCGTGGACCATCCGGCGGAATCGATGCGGATGACCAGCGCGGGATCGAGCTTGAGGCCGATCTCGCGAGCTACGTTCTGGATAGCCACCCAGCGGAACTCCGAATCGGGAATGGCGCGGGGGCCGCGCATGAAGGCGATGCGGCGATGGCCGAACTCGTAAAGGTGAGTGAGCGCCTGATGCACGGCGCGATGGTGGTCAAGGATGATGTTGGTTACGTTTTCAACCGCGCTGTGTGCCGAGATGGCCACCACCGGGACTGGCACCGAGATGAGGTCTGACGGAGTGTTGATCAGCAGAAAGCCGTCCACGGCGCGCTCCACCAGCATGCGCGAATATTGCTCGATCAACTCCTGTTTCCAGTCGTGGCAGGCAGTGAAGTAGAAGTAGTGGGCGCTGGTCAGTTTCTGGACCACGCCGCTCATCACGCGGGTAAAATAGCCCTCGCTGAGGTCGGGAGCCAGCACGCCTACGCTCATTGAGCGGCTTTGGCGCAGTGAGCGGGCAAAGTAGTTGGGCCGGTAATTGAGCCGCTGGGCGGCTTCAATCACCCGATTATGCGTCTCCTGGGGGATGGACTTGGCGGAGGGAGAGTTGTTCATTACCAGCGAGATGGTGGTCTGCGAAAGCTTCAGATGCTCAGCCAGCATCTTGAGGTTGATGTGCCCAGATGGCGCAGCACTCATTCCCTTTTTCATCTTATAGTTGTAACACGTTTTACCTTCTGGTTTTTCCTCCAAATCGAAACGGATATTCGGTGTGCCGGTCTCGCCTTTGAGTCCAGGCTACTAACCCTCCGGCTGCCTCGCCACCCCGCTTTCGTTTATCATGAGGCCATGTCCGTCGATGTGAAATCGCTGATCCACGAAGGTGCGGCTCTGACCGAACAGGCGCTGGAGGAGTTGCTCCCCAGCGCGGAAACCGTGCCCGCCTCCATTCACGGCGCCATGCGCCACTCTGTCTTTGCCGGGGGCAAGAGGCTCCGCCCGCTGCTGGCTTACCAGGCCGCCGTCACAATCGCAGGCGCGTTGCCCGCGGGAATCGCCCGGCTAGGCGCGGCTCTGGAGATGCTCCACACCTATTCGCTCATCCACGACGACTTGCCAGCCCTGGACAACGACGACCTGCGCCGCGGCAAGCCCACTTGCCACAAGGCCTTCGGCGAGGCCATCGCCATCCTGGCCGGTGATGCGCTGCAAACCCGCGCCTTCGAGGTGCTCTCCGGCCTTGACGTGCCGCCCGAGGCCACTGTCCAGATCATCGGCCTCATCGCCAACGCCGTCGGCACCGTTGACGGCATGATCGGCGGCCAGGTGCTGGACATCGAAAGCGAACATCAGAAGCCCACGCCGGAGCTGGTGATGGCCATTCATCGCGCCAAAACCGGCGCGCTCATCCGGGTCAGCGTCGTCTCCGGCGGCGTTTATGCCGGGGCAGCCCTGGAAGATGTGGCCCGCCTCACCCTCTTCGGCTGCAAGGCAGGACTAGCCTTTCAGATTGTTGATGATGTACTCGACATGACCGTGGATTCCGCGCACCTGGGCAAGACCGCGGGCAAGGACCAGGCCACGGAAAAAGCCACCTGGCCGGCCGTCTACGGCATCGAGCAGAGCCAGCGCGACGCCGCTCGCCTGATCGAGGAGGCCTTTGCCGCCCTTGATCCCTATGGCAGCCGGGCTGATGGTTTGAAGGCAGTCGCCCGTTACCTTGTCGAACGCAAAAAGTAGTTTTTCCGGCCTTTCCCGTGCACTAACGCATCTGCGTCTAACAGAAGAGGGGATTCAAAGCATGAGCCAGAACAATCCAACCATCTCCGCCGCCAACGCCGGAACCGTCCAGCTCGGAGACCTCGCCGTAAATCGCCTGGGATACGGCGCCATGCGCATCACCGGCAAAGGCGTCTGGGGGCCTCCGGCGGACCGCAATGCCGCTCTGCAAACGCTGCGCCGCGTCGTCGAGCTGGGCGTGAACTTTATCGACACGGCCGACTCCTATGGTCCCAACATCTCCGAGGAACTGATCGCCGAGGCGCTGGCGCCCTATCCCGCGGGCCTGGTGATCGGCACCAAGGGCGGATGGGAGCGTGTCGGTCCCGGTCAGTGGATCCACAATGCCACTCCGAAGCATTTGCAGGCAGCCGTGGAGGGTAGCCTGAAGAGATTGCGCCTGCAGCAGATCGACCTCTACCAGTTGCACATTCCCGATCCTGCCGTTTCCTTTGACGCTTCCATGGAGACGCTTGCCCGGCTGCGCGAGCAGGGCAAGATTCGCCACATNNCGTCTCGGTGCAGAACCGCTACGGCTTCGCCGACCGGGAATGGGATTTTTTGCTGAATCACTGCGAGCAGAACGGGATCGCGTTTATACCCTGGGCGCCGCTGGGGCAAAATCGGCAGGGGAATGAGCTTTTGGAAAAGGTCGCCAAGGAACTTGGCTGGACCCCGTTCCAGGTGGCCCTGGCTTGGCTGCTCAGGCGCTCCAGTGTCGTGCTGCCGATTCCCGGAACATCTTCCTCCGATCACGCGGAGGAGAACATTCGCGCGGCTGGGCTTCGGCTGCCCGACGCCTGGTTCAAGGAATTGTCCGCAGTGAATCCGCCGCCCGCAGTTCTGCGTTGAGGCCGATGCCGGGGCTAAACAGAATGAGGAGCTACTTGCAAAATTCAAA
>PMGP01000181.1 GCA_003156235.1 Acidobacteriaceae bacterium | reverse complement strand
CGGGCTGGACATGGTGGGCTCGGCGCTGACCTTCTTTTCCGTGCAGGTGAGCGACCGGCCGGCCGACGAGGACCACACATACGGGCACGGAAAGTTTGAAAACTTCTCGTCCTTCGGCGTGGTTCTGCTGATGGCCGTCTCCAGCGGGTGGATTATCTGGGAGGCGATTCAGCGGATTCTGCACCCCACGAGGGAATTGCAAAACCTGGGCTGGCCGGCCGCTGTGGTGGTGCTTTCAATCGCGGTAGATTATTGGCGGTCGCGGCGGCTGCGGGCGGTGGCGGAAAAAACCGGGTCGTCGGCGCTGGCGACCGACGCTTTTCACTTTGCCTCGGACATCTGGTCGTCGCTGGCGGTGCTCGCTGGGCTGGGCGCAAGCTGGCTGGGAATGCACTTCGGCGTGAGCGCGCTGCGCTACGCGGACCCGCTGGCGGCGGTAGTGGTTTCGTTGCTGATTCTGCGTTTGACGCTGAAGCTGGGGCGCGAGGCGGTCAGTGTGCTGCTGGATGAGATTCCCGCCGAGATGCGGCAGCGGCTGATTGCGGACGTTACACAGGTGCCGGGAGTGCTCAGCGTGGAGCAGGCTCGGGTGCGGCGGGCCGGAGCGAACTATTTTGCGGACCTGACGGTGGCCTTGCCGCGGCGCTTCACCTTTGAGCACACCGGCGAGCTGGTGCAAGCGGCCACGGATGCGGTGCATCGCACACTGCCGGAGGCCGATGTGGTGATCCACACGGTGCCGCGGCAGGCGCGGGCGGAGAGCATTTTCGACCGGGTGCGGGCGGTGGCGGCGCGCAACAATGTGAGCGTGCATGAGCTGAGCGTGCAGTCGCATCATGGGCGGTTGCGCGTGGTGCAGCATCTGGAGCTGGATGAAGCTCTGCCGCTGCTCAAGGCGCACGATTTTGTCTGCGCGATCGAAGCGGAGATTCTGCGCGAGGTTCCGGAGATCGACGGGGTGCTGACGCACATCGAGAGCGAGCCGGCAACGATTGAGCCGCCGGGAGAGCAGGTGGAAGCGGATCGCCGCATCGAGCAGGCGATGCAGGCGGCAGCGGCGCAGATACAGGAGATTGTGGATGTGCATGAGATTTTGGTGAGCCGCTCGGCCGAGCACATCCAGGTTTCGTGCCACTGTACGCTGCCCGACGATCTGACGATGGAACGGGTTCACACGGCGATCACCGAGCTGGAGGACCGCTTCAAGCTGGAGTGCCCGGAGGTGTATCGCGTGACGATTCATCCCGAGCCGGTGACGGATAACTTGCGGTAGGTGAGAAGGATTCGCTTTGCGCTGATTGCGGATTTTAGGAGTTCGGGGAGCTCAAGCCATGAGAAGACAGCACTTCATCAATTTTTTTCAGATAGCGTCGTTGGTGATGCTGCTGGTAGCTGTGGCGCTGCTGGCGGCTGTCACTACTATGCACTTCGCCATTCACGGCGCGGAGGTGCAGGTGCCGTCGCTCAAGGGAATGACCGTGGCGGAGGCGCGCAGCCAGACCTCGGGGCTGAGGCTGAACCTGGACGTGGACAATCGCTACTACTCCGGAGACGTGGCCGCGGGACACATTCTTTCGCAATCGCCCGTGCCGGGAACAGTGGTGCGGCGGGAGTGGCGGGTGCGTGTGGCGGAAAGCCTGGGACCGCAAAAGGTGGAAGTGCCGGAGACGGTGGGGCTGGACGAGCGAGTGGCGTCGTTGCGGCTGCGGCGGGAGGGCCTGGAGGCGGGTGTGACGGTGCGGCTGCCCTGGGGCAAAGCTGCCGAGGGAACAGTGTTGGCCCAGGATCCGCCGGCGCACGCGCAGGGGATTGCGCGGCCCAGCATCGACCTGCTGGTGGCAGCGCCCAGCGACGACGCGCCCGACGGATTTGTGATGCCGGACCTGACCGGATTGCCGGTGGTGACGGCGCAGGCTGAACTGGCGCGGGTGGGCATCCAGCCGGCGCGGCCCCAGTATGTGGATGTGCCGATGGCGCCGATAGGCAAGGGCAACGCATTGCCGGTGATGCCGGTGAGGCCGGGCTCGGTGACGGCGCAACAGCCCGCAGCCGGCATGCGCGTGGCGCCGGGCGATCTGGTAAAGCTGACGGTGGCGAAATAACAGAGATCAGGGGTCAGAGATCAGGGATCAGGGCCGGAGCGTTGGCGTTCATGATTTTTCTAGCGGTGTTAGCGGATTAGGCAATCCTTTCAATCAGCGCAATAAAGAAGCCGTCGGTGTTCAACGCACCGGGGAGTAGACGAAGTGCGCCTTGTGGTGTGAGCGAGCCGCGCAGTCGCTCCGCGCCCTGATGCGTGAGAATGTTTTTGCCGAGCAGGGTTTCGATGCGGTCTTCGAGCGAAACTTGACGCGCATTCGGAGCTGCGGCCAGTACTGCGGCGACGACCTGCTCGTTTTCTTCCGGCTCCAGCGAGCAGGTGGAGTAGACGACGAAGCCGCCGGGACGGACTGCGCGCAAGGCGGCAGCGAGGATTGCGCGCTGGCGTTCGGACTGGCGAGCGAAGTCGTGCGGGCGGAGGCGGTGGCGAATCTCCGGATTGCGACCCAGCGTTCCAGTGCCGCTGCAAGGCACATCGGCCAGGGCCAGGTCGAAGACAGCTTCTTCGGTGAGCGCGGCTGCGTCGGTAAGACGACATTCTATGCGGGCGGAGTGTGAGGCGAGGCGCTGCTGCAATTGGGCAAGCCGGGGCTCGCTGGATTCTATGGCGACGATGCGAGCTTCGGGGTTGCGCTCGGCCAGGATGAGCGTCTTGCCGCCGGGAGCCGCGCAACAATCGAGGATTGTTTTTACTTTTTGGTTGGGCTTCTCGCTGCAACAGCAAGCCAGTTCGGCCACCAGTTGCGAGCCTTCGTCCTGGAGGCGCACGCGGCCTTCACGGAAGGTTTCCGTCGCGGTGATGTCGCCGGAGAGAACGGTTCGTGCGGCGGTGAGCAGTTGGCCGGGTTCGAGGGAGATTCCGGTTGCATGGAGTTCGGCTTCGACGGTGGGGCTAGCGAGGCGAAGGGTCAGCACAGGCTGGCTTTGGCCGTGATGGCAGATGGATCGTGCAGCATCGAGGCCGTAGAAGTTGATCCAGCGCTCTACCAGCCAAGTGGGATGAGCCTGGGCGAGAGCAAGTTCTTCCGAGGAACTTCCCTCAGGGGCTAAAGCCCGCGCGCTTTTTGCGGCGTTAATGGCACGACTAAAGTCGTGCCCTTTCAAAGCAAGATTCTCTTCCTCCGATTGCAAGACCGCAGCCGGAGCAGCCTTGGCCAGCTTGCGCAGGACGGCGTTGACCATGCCGGAGGCGAAACGGTGGCCGGCCTGTTTGGCCAGCTCGACGCTTTCGTCGATTGCGGCGCGGGCGGGGATGCGGTCCAGGTGCAGCAACTGAAATGCGCCCAGGCGGAGTGCGATCAGGACTTCTGCATCGAGCTTCGCATGGGGGCGAGCCAGCAGGGCTTGGATCTGATGGTCGAGCTGAATCTGCCAGCGCAGCACTCCCAGAACGAGTGTCGTGACCAGGTTGCGGTCAGGCGCGGAGAGCGCGTTGACGGCTTTGCCGCGTAGAAGGTCGTCGGAGTGGGAGTGGCCGCGCTCGACGGCTAAAAGAATGTGATAGGCAGCCTTGCGCGCTGGGGAGATTTCTGCCGGGTGATTCTTCGGAGCGGTCTTCGTCGCGCCCGTTTTCTTCCTTGCGGTCATTGCGTCAGAGCCCCAAACCGCGCGTTGGCGGGGAGCGCGATTCCGCGAAGAAACTCGGCTGCCGCGAGGCGCTTTTTGCCTTCGAGCTGCACTTCGACGAGCTCCAGCCAGGTGTTTCCGGCGCAGGCCACCAGCAGACGATGGTCTTCAATGCGAATCTGGCCGGGGAAAATGGAGGCGGGCTGAGCTAAGAATAAAGATTCCGAAGGACATCCCTCAGGGGATAAATGGATGGGTTGAACCCCATCCCTACCAGCCCGAGTTTGTTCTATGGTGTTCATGTACGGGCTAAAGCCCGTACCCTTCACTGAATGTGAATTTTCTGCATCCTTCGAAACCGGAGCCGCCAGACTCGCAGCGTCCACAACCTCCATGCGGTGAACGATCAGCTTTTTGCCGTCGAGCGCGGTGAAGGCGCCGGGCCAGGGCTGAAAACCGCGCCAGCGATTCTTGAGTTCCGTGGCCGTGCGCGCGGCAAAATCCATGTGGCCGTCTTCGCGCGTGAGCAACGGGGCCAAGGAGGCTCCAGCATGATTTTGTGGACGGGGCTCGATAGTTCCGTTGTCCAGTCCGGCCAGGGTCTTGACTACCAGAGGCGCGCCGCCCACGGCTAACACATCGAGGAGGTCCGCCGCTGTCTGCTGGGGCGCGATGGCCAGGGCCTGTTGCAGCAGAATGGGGCCGGTGTCGAGGCCTTCTTCGAGCAGCATGGTGGTGTTGCCGGTGACGGTTTCGCCCTTGGCCACTGCCCACTGGATGGGTGCGGCGCCGCGGTAGCGGGGAAGCAGGCTGGCGTGCAGGTTGATGCAGCCGATCCGGGGCAGCGTGAGCATCCAGGGGGGAATGAGGCGTCCGTAGGCGACGACGACGATGGCATCGGGCGCGATGGCCTCGACTTGAGAGCGAAATTCGGGATTGTTGCGAATTGATTCTGGCTGCGCGATGGGCAGGCCGGCGGCCAGCGCGGCCAGCTTGACGGGCGGAGCGGTGAGCTGGCGTTCGCGGCCCACGGGGCGGTCGGGCTGGGAGACTACCAGGGCGATTTGATGGCCGTCCGCCAAGAGCGCATTGAGCGTGGGCACGGCAAACTGTGGAGTGCCGCAGAAGACAAGTTTCATTGGACACCTGACGAGCGGGGCCGGTCGAGGTTCGTGCTATCCAACCCTTTCGATAGAAAAAAGCGAAAGGGTTGGGGCACCCAGCATTTGTGCAGCCTCCGGCCGAAATCGTAATGAGTTTACCACTTGCCATCGCGCTGCATTTTGCGAATTTTGCGCAGCGCCAGGTCGCGCTTGAGGGCGCTCATGCGAAAGATGAACAACATGCCGTCCACGTGATCAATCTCATGCTGGAAGCAGCGCGCGAGCACGTCTTCGCCATCCATCTCGAACCACTTGCCGTGCTCGTCCTGGGCGCGGATGCGCACCTTGGCGTGGCGCGACACCTTCTCGCGAATTTCGGGAAAGCTGAGGCAGCCTTCTTCCGCGTAGACCTTGCCATCGCTGAAGATGATCTCGGGATTGATGAGCACCAGCTTGTCTTTGGGCTCCTTGCCCAGGCTCAGGTCGATGGTTAAAAGGCGTTTCGACACGTTCACCTGCGGCGCGGCGAGGCCGATGCCCTGTTCGGCGTAGGTGGTCTCGAACATGTCGGCGACTAGCTTGCGCAACTCGGCGTTGAACTCGGTGACCGGTTCGCCGGGCCGCGAGAGCACCGGGTCGGGGTATTTGACAATCTTTAGAATCATCGGCTTCTGCGAAGATCTCCGTCTCTGCTCAATCTTAATAGTTCCGTATCTGTTGGATGTATCCGTCAAAATTTCGTCGCAATTCCAGAGCGGAATCACCGCCGAATTTTTCCTGTGCGAGGCGAGCAATGGTGAGCGCCACCATGGCCTCGGCCACCACGCCGGCTGCGGGGACGACGCAAATGTCGCTGCGCTCGTAACTTGCGCTGGTGGCCTGGCGCGTGTCAAAGCGCACTGATTCCAGTGGCTTGCGCAGGGTGGAGATGGGCTTCAGGTAGCCGCGCACCACAATGTCTTCGCCGTTGGAGACGCCGCCTTCGATACCGCCGGCGTTGTTTTGCGGGCGGGTGAAGCGAGTGGGTTTGGCGGTGTCTTCGCTTGCGTAATGGATGGGGTCGTGGACTTGAGAGCCGAAGGACTCGGCGGCCACCACGCCGCGGCCAATCTCAACCGCCTTGACAGCCTGCACACTCATCACCGCGCTGGCGAGCTGGCCGTCGAGGCGCTCGTCCCAGTTGGCGTATGTGCCCAGGCCGGGTGGGACATCGTGCGCCACTACCTCGAAGACGCCGCCGACGGTGTCGCCGGTGCGGGAGATTTCCTCGACTTCTTCTTTCATGCGGGCCTCGGTAGCGGAATCGACGCAGCCGAGGATGATCTCATCACGGGCGAAGAGGGTGGCGATCTCTTGCCATGTAGCGGCGCGGTCCAGCGCAATGCGACCCACGCGGAGGACGTGGCTGGCAATTTCAATCCCAAGAGTCCGCAGCATCAGTTTGGCCAGGGCACCGGCGGCGACGCGCGCGGCGGATTCGCGGGCCGAGGCGCGCTCCAGCACGTAACGGGCGTCAGGGAAGTTGTACTTGAGAGCGCCGGCGAGATCGGCGTGGCCGGGACGCGGCGAGGCGACGGCCTGGTGCTGCGCGGGGTCGCCGGCCTCGACGGGGAGCTTGTCTTCCCAGTTCTTCCAGTCGCGGTTGACGATTTCAATGGCGATTGGGCTTCCGATGGTCTTGCCGTGACGCACGCCGCTGAGTACGTGGGCCTTGTCGGTTTCGATCTTCATGCGCCCGCCGCGGCCGTAGCCTTGTTGGCGGCGCCACAGTTCGCGGTTGACGAAATCGAGATCGACGGGCACGCCGGCGGGCAGCCCGGAGATGAGCGCGATGAGAGCTTCTCCGTGAGATTCGCCGGCGGTTGAGAAACGGATCATCTTATTTTGATTGTAACGGAGAGACAGTGGTCAGTGATCAGTGAACAGTGGTCAGGCAAAATGCCCGGTGAGCCTTCACGCCTGATTGGAATTTTCGTGTATTCTGCTTGCGTGGTGAGGAGCTTCCCTATTCCGCGCTCTTCACGGCCAACTGACCACAGAGAGCTGACAACTGACTATGAGCTACTTCCTCTTCAAGACCGAGCCCGATGTCTACTCCTTTGACGATTTTCTGCGTGATAAGGAGACGATCTGGGACAACGTAACGAATCCCACCGCCGTGAAGTTCCTGCGCGAGATGAAGGCGGGGACGAAGTGGATTTTTTATCACACCGGCGACGAGCGCACCGCCGTCGGCACGGGAACCGTGCTGAACGTGGATGCGACCGACCCTAAGGTGCCCATCGTCCGCGTCAAAGTGGGCAAGCGGCTCAGGCAGCCAAAGACCCTGGCGGCGATCAAGGCTGTACCACTCTTTGCCAAGTCGCCGCTGGTGATAATTGGGCGGCTGTCCGTGGTGCCATTGACCGAGGAGCAGTGGGAGTGGTTTGTGGGGTAAGGAAACAATATGGTAAGATTTCCTTGTATCCTTGTTTGAGGCGATCATGCTTGCCAAACTGACTACTAAAAACCAGCTCACTATTCCCAAAGCGGTGGCCACGCGCTTTGCCGGGGTCGAGTACTTCGACGTCAGTACGGACGGCTCCGCGATCACGCTCAAACCGCTACGGCGCAGCCGTCTGGAGGAGATACAGGCCAAACTCGCCGGACTCGGGATTACCGAGCAGGATGTTACCGACGCAATTGCCTGGGCTCGTCAAAACCCGTGAGCGCCGCCGCCAAAGCAAGAATTGTCTTAGACACAAATGCCGTCCTCTCCGCGCTCCTGTTTACCCATGGCCGGTTGAACTGGCTGGTCGGCCATTGGCAGGCCGGGAATTGCGTACCGCTCCTTTCTCGTTCAACGGTAGCTGAATTGGCGCGAATTCTCGCCTACCCGAAGTTTCGTTTTACCGCAATTGAACAGTTGGAAGCTCTGAGCGAATATATTCCTTTTTGCGAGGAAGTCGAGGTCGTGCAATCGTGCCCAGTTCTTTGCCGAGACGCCAAGGATCAATCCCTGCTGGATTTAGCGCAAAGCGGAAAGGCCGACGCGCTGGTGACGGGCGACAAGGATTTGCTGGCGCTGGCAGGACGGACGGCATTTGTCATTGAAACGCCGGAGGAATATCGGCTGCGCCTAAATATTGAACATCGATAGCACCCGGTGCTATACTAGAACCAGTGGAGATATGCCATGGCGAAGAAGAACAAATACAAGAGCGATGCTTTTGAAGCGATCCATAGCAGCGTTAAGGGCATGTTTCGTGTGGGCGCTATCGATAAGGCGACGATGCGGGAATTCGACGAGTCTTGCCTCTCCGTTCCCACTCCGCTCGAACCCCGGCGAATCAAGAAGATTCGCGAGAGGCAGCATGTCAGCCAGCCGGTCTTTGCGCGCTATCTTAACACCAGCGAATCCACGGTGGAGAAGTGGGAGAGCGGCGCAAAACGGCCCAGCGGCATGGCGCTCAAACTATTGGACATCGTCGAGAAACACGGGTTGAAGATACTCGCTTGAGGAACAGTATGTCCAACGGCAATCCCAGGTCTTAACATCAAGACCTGGGGCACCAGTCATAAACGGGGTACCCGGCATGGGCGGAAATCAGAAGACCTGTATGGCCTTCTTACACACCCAGCTAGAACTGGAATAGGGCCAGGGTGGTTGGCCCCTCTTATCCCAACTCTCTATGGTCAGGGAGCCCGTACTGCGATCAAGGGTATGACGATCAGTCCATACCACGCGCCCCAACGACTCAGAATTCCTCTCCCAGGTAACCTGAGAGTCTGTGATCGTTGCATTCGCCGTGGTCGCTTTGTCACGGGTCTGGGAATTGCCCCACCAGCTCACGGTTTGTGCGCTCATATCAACGCTCACATACAGGCTTACATCCTTATTTAGGGAGTTGGTACAGCTGAGGTCGACTGTCTGAGCGTATGCAGTCGTGAGCAGGCCCTGGCTAACTGCCGCACTAAGAACCACAGCCAGACCAATCTTCATAATGCGAAGTCGAATCATGTACTTTCTCCTTGTTAATGCCACAATCCATTTGGCACACCAGCGGCTTGCAGGGTCCCTGTTATTCCCAGGTTTCGCCCGCCGTGGCAATTAGACCTGCATGGTCTGAATTGTACGCCAACCTCACCGCTTTCCGTCCTTCTATTCCCTGCCTTCTAACAGCCATCGCTTGGTATTGAGTAACTGTCGCTGATCGAGCGCCCAGACTTTACCCGTCATTTCATCGGGGCCTTTGTTTTCGCGGATGCACTTGTCGAACTCACCCTGGATGGCTTGCATCTTGGCGTCGAGGTCGTCGAGGAAGCTGAGGGCCAGGGCTTCGGGAATCATGGGCAGCTTGGGGGAGCCGAACTCCAGCTTGCCGTGATGCGACAAAATCATGTGCAGGACCAGAGTTTTGAGGCGCGGCGGGAAGTTGGGCAGGCTGTCGATGGCGCGCTCGGTGAGAGCCGTGCCGATCTGGATGTGGCCCAATAAACTACCTTCAATCGTGTACTCGAAGCCGATCTCCCAGCTCAACTCACGAACCTTGCCGATGTCGTGCAAGATGACGCCGGTCATCAGCAGGTCGCGGTCGAGGAGCGGGTAATGCGCGGCGACGCGGTCGGCCAGCGTCAACAAACTGATAACGTGCTCCAGCAGGCCGCCCAGCCAGGCGTGATGGAGCTGCTTGGCGGCGGGGGCTTCGCGATAGGCCTGGGCGAGGGCCGAGTCGGCGAGCATGGCGGTGAGCAGCCGCTTCAGATCGGGGTTCGTAAAGCTCTCCACGAAGCCGAGAAGCTGGCGCCAGAGCTCGGCCACGTCATAAGTGGTCGATGGCAGCAGGTCGGATTTGTCCACCTCGTTGGGCAGCGCCACGCGAATCTGGTCGATCTTCATCTGCAGGCGGTCGTCGAAGCGGGAGGCTGAGCCGCGCGCCTTGACGATGTCGCCGCGGTCGAAGTCCTTGGCGATGCGCGGGTCAGAGAGCTCCCAAACGCGGCCTTCGAGCTGGCCGCTCTTGTCGCCCAGAATAAGGCTGAGATAGGGCTTGTTGTTCTTGGTTGTGCGTTGCTGCTTGGCCAGGACGAGGAAGTAGCCGTCGAAGAGCTTGCCTTCGTCGAAGTTGGCCAGATCGGCGATGT
>PMGP01000392.1 GCA_003156235.1 Acidobacteriaceae bacterium | reverse complement strand
TTAGCCCCTGAGGGAAAGCTCAGAGACGGTCAGCATCCGGTTATTAAACAGTTTATAGCAAGAAAAATAAACCGTGACCATGCTTCAGTACAGCAGGTATTTAGCCCGAATCGGCTTGAACAGTTCAATTGCCTCGACCCAATCCATCCACACGCGGCGCGGGTCTTGCCCTGCGCTGATCGCATCCATAGTGGCTTTGTTCAGCATCAAGTTATCCAGTTTATTCATCTCGAACTGCTGCGGATAAAGAGAGTGGAGCGCGGACGCAATCTCAATGCCAAGTTCGGGTGCGTCGAACGCATTCCTGTCGGTGACGATGATATTCACGCCTCCGCATTTCTGCTGCCCATACACGCTGGCGCTGGGCATAAATTCTGTCGGCACAAAGCGAACACCGCTGATAGCCCGCGCATTCAGGTAGGCGGCCAGCTCTTGGGATTGAATCCACGGAGCGCCCAGCAGCCCGAAGGGCGTATCGGTGCCACGCCCCAGCGATACATTTGTGGCCTCCAGTATTCCAAGTCCTGGATAGAGAATTGCTTCGGTCAGGCTGCGCATGTTAGGGGATGGATTTACCCACAAAATCCCTGTAGAATCCATCCAATCGCCACGCTGCCATCCCTCCATCGGAATTACCTTCAGCTTGGAATGAATGCCGCGTTCGGAGTTATAAAAACGCGCCAGCTCGCCAATTGTCATGCCATGGCGAATGGGAACCTGCCCGTAGTTAATAAAGTTTTCGCGTCCCTTGTCGCTGATAGGTCCCTGAATGGTTGAACCGTTGATTGGGTTTGGACGGTCGAGTACAAAGATTTTCTGCCCTGTCTGAGCCGCTGCCTCCATAAAGTAGCCGAGCGTAGTTTCGTAGGTGTAAAATCGCGCGCCAATGTCCTGAATGTCGTAGACAATCACATCCGCCAATTTCAACACATCCAGAGAAGGATGGCGCTTTGCGCTGGAATCTCCATAAACGCTGTAGACAGGAATTCCTGATGCCGCGTCTTTGGAATCGCCAATCTCGGTAGTGTCCACGCTTCCGGTTACGCCGTGCTCCGGACTGAAGATAGCGATAACCTGGATGCCCTGTGCTTTGGCCAGCAAATCGATGGTGCGATTGCCGCGCGAGTCCACGCCGGTTTGGTTGGTGACCAGAGCGACTTTGGTGGTCTCTTTGCCCTCTTCACGAAGTTCGGCATAATTATGAGCTTCCAGCATATCGATGCCGGTGCGGACCGGGCCATTGCGTGCAGCTGACGGACTCTCCGCGTGCTGTTTTGGATCGCCTGAAGCGGAGAGTCCGAGTCTCTCGGCCGCCGCCGTGGCAATCCGCGCGCGCAACGGAACGATCGCTGAGTTATGGCCGTGCGGATGAACCGCGTTAGTCAGAAGAATCACATAACTCTCCGAAACCGGATCGATCCAGATCGACGTACCCGTAAACCCGGTGTGCCCAAAGGAGCCGATCGGAAATATCTCTCCGCGAGGGGAGGAATACGGCGAATGAATGTCCCAGCCCAGGCCGCGCAGCGCTGAAGACGTGGGCGGCTGCTGCGGAGTGGTCATCTTCTTCACCGTCAGTGGCGTGAGCACATGAAAGCCGGTGAGCTGATCCTGCGCGAATTTCGCTAGATCATCGGCGGTTGAAAATAATCCGGCGTGACCAGCAACGCCACCCATTCGGCGCGCAGTCGGGTCATGTACTACGCCGCGCAGCATATGATGGCTTTCGTCGTACTCCGTCGGCGCAATGCGCGAAAGCCATTCTGCGGGCGGAAGAAAGCGTGTTTCTTTCATCTCCAGAGGAGCGAAGACATTCTTCGCTGCATATTCATCCAGGCTCATGCCGGAAACTTTCTCAACCAGAAATCCGAGCGTCTCAAAGTTAATATCGCTATAGAGAAAGCGCGAGCCGGGAGGAAAGGCAGGCTTCTGATCCATGACCATCTGGTAGGCAACATCGCGCCCCTTCCACTCCGTTTTGAGATCGAGGTCCTCCGTCAGCCCGGAAAAATGCGTAAGCAGCTCGCGGACCGTAATGTCGCTCTTCCCATTTTTTGCGAACTCCGGCAAGTAGGTTGCCGCCGGCTCATTCAGCCGAACCTTCCCTTCCTGCACCAGCTTCATCACTGAAGTCGCCGTGGCAATGCACTTAGTCAGCGAAGCAAGATCGAAGATGGTGTCTACGGTCATCGCTTCCCTGCCCGGTTCCAGCGAACGCATGCCGTAAGCTTTGCGATAAACCACAGCTCCGTTGTGCCCGATCAGTACGACGCCTCCGGGAATCGTCCCTTGTGCAACCGCCGCATTCATGATTTCATCGACGTTGGCAAAGTTCGCCCCGCGAGTGATCACCGCCGCGTTGCCTGAGGGCAATGCATCCTGGGCAACCAAGCTGCCATACGATGCGGCAACCATCAAAAGAATCAAAACAAATCGGCAATTTGCAGTCCAACTTTTCACTTGAATCCCCTTGGCCTGGGCAGTTTCAGGCTACTTACTAACTAAATGATGACTAATTTCGGGCGGAAATCGCGCAGAGCCGGATAAGCCTACGAAGCCAGCACCTTCAGCCCCAGGCCTGGCCCGGACGGCAAGATCAACTTCCCTTTCAGCACCCTCACACCTTCGTAAGGATCGTTGGAAATCAGCAGATTTCCATCAAGGTCTGGATAGTCTACAAGGGCCGCCAGATGAGCCGCTGCCGTTACCGTGCACGAACTTGAAACCATGCAGCCCAGCATCACCTTCATATTCATCGCGCGGGCAAACTTGATCCATCGGTAGGCTTCCATAATGCCCCCCGACTTATCCAGCTTCACATTGATTCCGTCGTAAGCTTCCTTGAGCACGGGTATCAATGACGCGTGGGTGCAAGCCTCGTCGGCGATGATGGGTATGTGTACCTTGCTGCGCACATACTTAGTTTCTTCGAACATATGCGCGGGCATTGGCTGCTCAATCAACTCCACGCCCTGCGTCTCCAGCCAGTTAATCTTGCGGATGGCTTCTTCCTTGTCGGTCCAGCCTTCATTGGCATCCACGCGCAACGGTTTTTTCGTTACACTGCGCACGGCCTCAATAGTCTCTTCGTCGTTCTTCAGTCCAACTTTCACCTTCAGTACAGGAAAATCCTCCGCCTCGCGCGTCTTTTGCCGCGTAATCTCCGGCGTGTCGATGCCAATCGAAAAAGTGGTCACAGGAGCGTCCGCGGGGTCGAGTCCGAAATACTGATACAACGGAATGCCGAGTTTCTTGCCCATCCAATCGCAGATCGCAATGTCCACCGCGGCCATGGCCGCATGTTGTTGATCTCCAAGCAAGCTGCGCACCTCGGCAAGAAACTTATCGAACTTTCGCGGGTCGCCCGCGGCAATCTTGTCGATGATCGCATCGATGGCCTGTTTGGCTTGCTCCGGAAATTCCTTGTAGCGCACGATCGGCGCGCCCTCGCCGTATCCGGTGATGCCGTCACGCTCATACTGAACGTGAACCGTGTCACGATAGGCGCTGGATGACATCGTGGTCGTCCAGGTGTGGCGCAGCATCAGGCGTTTCAACTCAGTTTTAACAACGGCATTGCCGCCCGTTGCCGGTGCGTCCACAGCATACAATGCCGCGGGCATTGCAGCGCCCACGCCCACTGCTCCCGCGGCTTTAAACAGATCCCGCCGATTCATCATTTCACTCTCCGTGCCGCTACCAGCAGTTTAGTCCATGGCATGCCGTCCAGCTTGCTGATCTGGACCCCAGGATGCGTATTGGTTGTGTCATGGATAAACTCGCCATTGCCAATGTACATGCCCGTATGGGTGATCTTTGTAAGGCTCGCGCCAAAAAACAAAAGATCGCCCGGCTGCAAGTCCTTGCGTTCCACCGGCACTACTCCACTCCAGCTTGCCTGCACGCCGGCATCCCGCGGCATAATGTGCCCGCGTTGGCGGACCAGCATCTGCGTGAAGCCGGAGCAGTCAAAGCCATAACTGGAGACCCCGCCCCATGTGTAAGTGACGCCAAGAAACCTGCGCGCAAGTTGAATGGTCTGCTCGATGGTCAACGGCGCGAAATCCGCACTTACATTGCCTTGCTCAACATATGCTGTCTGACCATTCACAAGCTTGACTTGGAGCCAGCGTCCATCCTTGTCCACAGAGCCGAGAATCACTTCCAGACGCGCCTCCCAGGGTAGGTTCAGCACGGGAGCGTGTTTGGTCACGCTGGGTTCGCGATAAAGGTTCGCGCTCAATTCCACAACGCGTACCGCCTTTCCATCCGGAGCATAGACGCCTTGCTGCGGCGTGATGTCGGTCTCAGCCACCCAACCGGTGTAGTCATCGCCGGTGCGGATATGAACCCATCCATTTTTCTTTTCCAGAGAAAGAACTCCTGCTCCATAAATAGCCTGCGATACAACATCGCTGTCAGCGGAGGCGAAGGAGTACATGTTGATTACAGGCTTGGAAACGACATAGTCCGGTTTTGCAACGGATTGCTGGCCTGCCGCGCCGGCGCTCCAGAAAGCGGCGTACAATACCAGAAAATAGCGAGCCTGTGAAAGTACGGAGTTATTGCAAATCCTCATTTTCCCTCTCCCATAATGTCACCCACTCAGTAAATTTGTCAGTTATCCTTCTTGATTCCAGGAAAATCCGTTTGAATGGGTGGAACTGTGGCCGGCAGCGCCGGCAACCCTACGTCTTCCGGCTTGGGTAGGACGTGCGTCTGACGATATTGCGAGCTTGCCTCACTGAAGCGATTGGCGCGCTGAATCCATAATTGCATGCTGAGATCGTAACGCGCCATGACATTGTCAAGCCAGTAAGGTCGATTCTCCTGGAGCCATGCATGGCGAAAGAGCTCGCGGGTCAGCCCATATACTTCACGCAGATCCTGGCATTCCCCGTTCACACCGGTAATCGCGCCTAACTCACGGCTGACTGTGCGCATGGCGACAGGATCGTTCTGCGCCTGATAGGCGCGCCTGTAGCTATCGGCAATTTCCTGCGCCACCTGGAATTTGTATCCGATAAAGTCAATGCGCCGAGCACCCATCTCCATAGCATCCAGCGCATCCGGCTCTCTCAAGTCTGCCGCAGCCCGCGCCTGTTCGATGAGAATAATGGCTTGTTCGGCGTGCACGCGCAGCACATGAACAACCGGCAGCAATTTAACGGAGATCTGTTGCCCTTCTACGCTCCACGGATCGATCCAGAACAAGTTATCAGTTGCGGAGCTGAGTCCTGCATCTTTCAATGTTGTCTGCGCAGCCATAAGCTCCACTTGCGCCTGGTTAATCTTGCCTGTGAAATCGCCGTGGAATACCTGACCATAGCTCTTTTGAAATTGAGGAATGTCGCTTGTTCCCGATTGCCACCCGGCTGCCGCTCCAAAGAGCACACCATACCAATCCAAATTGAACAGGCCCTCGCCGAGATCATTCCACACGGTATTCAACACGCCGGTGGAACCAAGCCGCTGCCCATCGCTGACGAATCTCTGGATGTTATCCAGACCGGCATTGTAATTCGGATAGACTACCCGCCAGTTATCAACTCCCGGAGCCACCCAAGTCTCCATTCCAGCATCAACATACGGCAATAGCCATTTGTCGTATCCATCGGGGTTTGGATTGTATTCCCACGCGACGGCAATCATATCCTTGGGCAGTGTCTTGACCAGTTGCGGACTGTCCATGGCTATGTCGCCCCAAAACAGCAGCTTTCTATGCAGAGGAGTTAGTCCCGTATGAATCTGTTTGAGAAAGTCCACATAGACAGCGCTTAGCCCCTCCTGAGTTACGCGCTCTTTGGTCTGCCCTCTTCCCAGCTCGAAGGTTTCGTCCGCGCCGATATGAAGGAAGGGGCCGGGAAAGATCGAGGCTATCTCCGTGAACCATTGCCGGATCAACTCCTGCGAGCCAGGCTGGCCCGGAGCCAGCACGGAGCCGTGAGGCGTCTCCGCCAGTTGCGAATAAATATCGTACATCAAAACACGATGCAGGTGTCCAAATGCCTCTTGCTCGGGAATGATCGTGACGTGATATTGGCTAGCATAGTGCACCAGCTCTTCCGCATCGGCGCGGGTCATCGCACCGCCGGGAAGCGCGGCAAGAGGATTGGACGCAAACGCAAAGGTGTTCTCAAAGTATGGAGAGTAAACATTCACCTTGTACTGGGAAAGCACGCGAATCTGATGTTTCTGAAACTCCAGTGTGGGAACGGGACCGCGCGAGAGATCGTCGCTCAGGCCGCGATACTTCATGGCCGGCCAATCGCGTACCACAACTCCGTGCAATACAGCCTGTGCACCGCTGCCGGTAATCAGTTGCTTGATGGTTAGCGCGCCGTAATAGATTCCCGCGCTCGTTGCGGCAATGTCGTATGTAATGTCTTTATCGGTAACAAGAATGTAGCCTTCGTCGCGCATAGCCGGATCGAAGTTGACTTTGACGCGGGTGAGAATATCCGCAGCCTTCTTTGTGTTCTGGCGAAGCAGCACAATCTTGATCTTGCCCATCCTGCCGGCACGCGCGTCGATGCCGCGTTCCTTGAGCGCACTCGCCAGGTCTTCGGCAGCAAAGTTGTCTTCAGAATCTTTGCCTTCGGCCAGGATGCCGATGCCCTGCGCCAGTGAAATATCTCCGACTTCGCGAATCTCGCGCGGCATGGGAATCAGGGCTAACTTCGGGGCCTCGGACGGCGCGGAAGAAGAATGCGGAATATCCTGCGCCAGCAAAGCAGTTTGCGGCAACAACTGGACACCTAGCCCAATGCAAGACGTAATGCAGGGAACAATAGCGGAGATCAGGAGGCGTTTCCGTAAATAAGTAAACCGGAACATTCGTTTCACCTCACCATGCGCGGAGATGCGCTGTAAGTTTATGGTACAAGCTGGGATGCGGAAGTCCTTGATAGCAGAACGGCGCCAGCCGAAGCCGGCGCCGCTCTGGTTATAGATGCGAAAGGTTAGAAGGTGAACTTGCCGGCGACTTGCACGATGCGGGCGTCGCGGGCAGTAGTGATTTTTCCGAAAGTACTCGATGTTGTTGAAGTAACTCCGGGCGAGCCCAGGTTGGTGTGGTTGAGCAAGTTGAAGGCTTCTCCGCGAAGCTGGAATTTCAGGCCTTCGAGAATCTTGAAGTTCCGGAAGAGACCCAGATCGATGCGTTCGAAACCCGGAGCGCTGACCACGCCGCGCTTTTCGTTACCCACCTGACCGAGTCCGCCTGGATTAAGTGCAGCGGGCAGAGGCGCCGCGAACGCACCGCGAAAGAACCACTGACTTGGAATGCGGATTTGTGATCCGTAGCCATTCCGGGGGTTGCCAATCTGGTTGGGCCGGAAACCGATAGAGGTGGCTCCCGCAACTCCAATTCCGGCGGAATCATTGGCTTCGTTGCCGTTTGCCTGGTTGTTGATTGGGTTGATGGTGCCAGCGGGGCCATAGTAAACCGTGCCACCCAAGCTCTCCGTGATGGTCAGCGGCAATCCGGAGTTCATGGCCAGGATGCCGGAGACCTCCCATCCGCCAACGATGTGGCCAGCGACACCGCGCTGATCAATCATCCAGGGCAGCTCATAGATGCCATCCACTGATAGAACATGATTTCGGTCGTCGGCGGCGCGACCATAATCGCCGTTGATGTTATAGGTGTTCTGCGGACCGCCTGAGTAGTCAGCCTGGGCGTTGGTCAGATCGCGCGACCAGGTGTAGTTGGCGTCGATCATGCTCTTGCCCTTGAACTTCTTGGTGGCCTTGACCTGCAAGCCGTTGTAGTTGGAGTTGAAGATCGGCTGGACCGAATCGATGCCAACGTAGCCCAGGTACGGCCTGACCTGGTTGAGCCCGCGATCACAGGTTGTGCTGATGTACGCCGCTGGGGTAGAACTGGTCACGGCGGAATCCGCATACTTGCAAGAGGAGGCAACATCGGTCGGCGAGATCTTGCCGAGATAGGAGTTGGGCACCGGCTCATCGATGTTCTCTTTGCCGATCAAGTGGGTGCCGTGCGTCCCGAAGTAGCCGATGTCGAGCATGAAGGTCGGCGACAACTGCTGCTGGATATCCAGCGAGAACTGCTGGGTATACGGCGTGTGGTAGTTAAGCGGGGTGCCTTCAATGAGGCCCGGCGTCGTCGAGGCCGCAATGGTTGCCGAAGTACCCGCGGGGTCGTCCAGAACCGCGGTCGAGAGCGCGTAGTTGGTCACAGCGGGTGGATTGTTAAAGACCGCCGTCTCATAGTAGCTCACTTCCGACGCGTTATAGGCCCAGCCATAGCCGCCTCGGAGCGAGGTTTTGCCGTTGCCGAAGAGGTCATAAGCGAAACCGAAACGCGGCGCGAAGTTGTATTTGTCCGCATGGGCGACCTTGTTGCCGAACGGAGAAGGATGGCCTGTGATACCCGCGCCGGATTGGAAGATCAGGCCATTCATGTAGTTGATGCCCTGGTAGTCGGCATTGGAGTTTCCGGTGAGATTGGTGGTCAAGTACCCATTGGTGTTGGGGCACAATGAGGCCGAATAGAAGCAAATCAAGCCCGTGCTGCCGATGGTCGACGCATTGGCGGCATTGAAAGTGGCCGGGTTGAAGTTGCTCAGACGTTGGCCGCCATCCGTGGGCTGGGCATAGTAGCTGTAGCGCACGCCCAGGTTGAACGTCAGTCGCGACGATAACTTGAAGTTGTCCTGAACAAATACCTCCAGGCTGGTTTCCAGGATGTCAGCCGTAATGGCGTTCGACGCCTGGCTGAATCCGCCATTGGCGTTGCCGGTCAGGAAGTTGGCAAAAGCAATGTCCGTTTGTGTTGCCGTATTCAGCCCGGCAACAACAGGGGAGATGCCAGTGTTGATGCCGGCAAAGGTGAAGCCGCCCTGGTTGCCTCCGGTGGCGTTCTCCTTCTTCTCGTAATGGTTGTAGCTGACGCCTGTAATAAGCGTGTGGCGGCCCAGCGTCTTGGTGACATCGCCAAAGACGTTGTGGTTTTCGTTGATGTCGTGATAGATGCCCGTGCTGCCCAGATTGGTAAGCGCGTTGCTCCCGGTAAACGAGAGGGTGGGAATTACGCCGAGCACGTTTTTGTATGGCAGCATGGGATTGACATCGGTGGAGTTAGCGGTGGTGAAAGCGCCGATGGGCGTGGTGAAAATTGCGTTGCTGGAGTAGGCGTAACCGGCGTTCATCAGCATGGTGGGCGAGAAGAGATAGGTGACGTGCCCCATATGCTCGGTGCCCGGATTCTTGGTGCTGGTAGCAGTGAGGCCCGGGATGGGAAGAGCATTGAAGGTTCCCGCGCCGGCCATGATCGGGAACGTGTCGTGAATGTAGCGATAGAAAACAGTCAGCTTGGGCGAGAACGTCTGGTCGACGCGGGCCAGAATTTGATTGTTATTGTAGATGTTGGGCACGGTGGACAGCAGTGCATGCGGATCCTGCCCTGCAGCGATGTCGGCCAAGCTGGGCGGCACCGGAATCAGGCTGTAGATGTCCTTGATGTAGGCCGCTGCTACTGGATCAATGGTCGTAATCTTGTCACCGTATGCGGTGCAGGCTCCATTGGTCGCGTTATACGCTGTGCAGACCGAAACCGGTCCCGTTGCTGAGGTGAGGCCGGTGTAGGAATTGGAGAAGTCGCCCGTCCGCTCGGCAGCGGTGGGGACGAAGGCCGTTCCCGTAGTGTACTGCACCAGGCGCCGGGTCTCATCTGAGAAGAAGAAAAAGGTCTTGTCCGTGCCGTTGTAGAGGTGCGGAATCCTGACCGGACCGCCGATGGTTTCGCCGAAGTCGTTGTAACGATACTTTGGAATTGCCGTTGCGGGCGTAACCAGCTTGTTTCCCCAATTGTCTGCATCCAGGAAATCATTGCGCCAGAACTCGTAAGCACTCCCGTGGAACTTGTTGGTTCCGGACTTGGTGACCACATCGACCTGGCCCGAGGCACTGCGCCCGAACTCGGCGGAGTACTGGCCGCGCAGTGTCTTGATTTCCGCAATGGCGTCCACGCTGGGATAAGTGAGCAGCGTCAGGTTGGATCCGCGATCCACGTTGTCGGCGCCGTCAATGGTCCAGTTATTGTCCGTATTGCGGCCGCCATTGACTGAGAAGTTGACAGTATTCGCCATTCCACTAGGAGCCGTCGAACCGACATACAACTGATCAGTCGTGCCGCCATAGACGACGCCGGGCTGCAACGTAAGAAACTGCTCGTAGTTGCGATCATTGAGCACCAACTCGTTCATCTGGTCGCCGGTGATGAGGCCTGAAGAGGACGCATTTTCCAGATTCAGCTGTGCCTGAGACGCTGTAACAGTGATCGATTCGCTCGCGCTTCCGGCGACCAGAACCTTGTTCACGGTCAGAGCATCAGCGGCGTGCAGCTGGAGCCCAGTAACAGTCGCGGTTTTGAATCCGGGATTCGCCACTTTCACCGTATAGGTTCCAAGCGGCAGTGATGTCGCAGTGAAATAGCCCTCGGAATTGGTTTTCAGGACGCGAACATCCTGGCCGCGGTCGGTGTTGGTCAGCGTAACTGTGGCGCCAACGATAACGGCTCCGGTCGCATCCGACACTGTGCCGCTGATACTGCCTGACACAGAGTCCTGCGCCCAGGCGCTGCCGCACCCGAAGCCGAAAAACGCGGCCAGAACCGTGCTGCATAGCAATCGTTTACATAGGTTCATTTCCCTGCCTCCTAAAAAGATTTACCTGTGAAATCGCTGATCATTGCTGCGTACTCCTTCAAATGTTCCCCCTCGTAAACACGCAGCGGCTAAGAGATGTCGATAGCCTTTTTACAAGAACAGAGTAGCCATCCGGCAAGCCAGAATACCGGGTACACGCCGAACTTACAGCACTCTAACGATTCGCAAAATTATAATAGGTGGGTTGGCTGGCGGTCAAGCAAATTAATCATGAAGCTGACCAAAGCTGCCCCATACGCTCAATCAGATAAAAAATCAATGTTATTCCCAAGAAACAATCTCGTTTTTTTCGAGCCTGCTTTGCCTCGGCCTACGGAGGTCAATTTTCTGCTGGATGGTTGACGCGAATGTATTTTTTATGTCGATGTTGACAAACTTCTAGCCTTCAATTGCCCCTCCAATACTGCCTTGAGCGCGCTTGAGCCGGCGGATGGCCTCTGCTTTGGAAACCTTGGCGCAGAGCATCACCAGCGCCACAGAAACCTTCATGTCGGCTGATTCCAGGGTGGCCAGCGCAACGTTCCGGTTCACCTTAGCAACGCGCTGCACAATGGAAATACCGCGCTCCAGCAGCTTTTCATTCTTGAGGTGCAGGTTGACCATCAAATTGCCGTAAACATATCCCAGGCGGGCCATGGCGCCGGTAGTCAGCATATTGCAAATAAGTTTTTGCGCCGTGCCGGCCTTGAGGCGAGTCGATCCGGTCAGCACCTCGGCGCCAACCTCGGCCACAATGGCAATCTCGGCGACGCCGGCCAACTCCGAATCGGTGTTGCAGATAATGGCGATGGTGGCAGCGCCCTTTTTTGCGGCGTATTTCAAAGCCGCAACCGTGTAGGGAGTGCGTCCGCTGGCGGCCAGGCCCACCACTACATCTTTTTTGCCGGGCTTGCGGACGGCCATGTCTCGCACGCCCAGTTCAGGTGAATCTTCGCTAGACTCTGTGGCGTTGGCCAGCGCGTGTTCGCCGCCGGCGATTACGTATTGGATCATGTCTGGATCTGTGCCGAAGGTGGGCGGACATTCGGAGGCATCCAGCGCGCCGATTCTTCCGCTGGTGCCGGTGCCGACGTAGATCAGGCGGCCGCCGGCGACAAGCCGGTCGCGCACCACGTCGATGGCCTGAGCGATGGCCGGGAGCACCTGGCGGATAGCGCGCAACACTCTGGCATCCTGGCGATTCATCAGCGTGGCAATTTCCAGCGCGCTCATTTTATCCAGATCGGATGAAGCGCGGTTTTGCCGTTCCGTTTCCAGCCCACGTAATATCACGGACGCTCCTGACTTCCAACTGCTGTTGCCGGTTCAATCGGCAGACTGCGGCGCAGAAAAAAGCTTGCGCCATAGCCGATCGCAAAGGTCAAAATACTGCCCAGGGGCACATACCAGGTGTACGGAACCCTGGTGAACTGCCACAGAAAAATGTTCAAAGCAAATCCGCACACCATTCCAACCATGGCTCCGCTCTCCGAGGCACGGCGCGTAAGAACGCCCAGCATGAAGACACCGAGCAGCGAACCGTAGGCCACCGAGGCAATGGACAGTCCAACTTCCAAAACCTTCTGGCCGCTTTGACGGACCACCATCGCCAGCACAAACAGCACCACTCCCCAGAAGATGGTTGCCATCCTGGAGAGAAACATCTTGCGTTTCTCGCTGGCTGCTGGATTGAATCGGGAATAAAAATCGATGATCGTTGTGGAAGAAAGCGAGTAGAGCGAAGCGCTCAGGTTGGTCATGGCAGCGGCCAGGATGGCCGAGACCAGCAACCCGCTGATGCCGTGCGGCATATAGTTGACGACGAAAGTGGGATAGATGCGATCTGAGCGCACAAAGGCCGCGGCTGGCGGGAGCATCCTGTAAAAAACAAACAACAGCGCGCCGATCAGCAAGAAGAGCGCAAACTGAAACAACACCAGGACGCCGCTGGCTATCAGAGCCATCTTGGCGGAGCGCTCGTTCCGCGACGCCAACAGCCGCATCACGATCAGTTGATCGGTGCCGTGACTGGCCGTAGTCAGAAAAGCGCCGCCGATCACACCGGACCAGATAGTGTATTTCGCGTAGAAGTTCCAGCCAAACTCGAAGACGTGGAACTTGCCGGCCTGCGCTGCCGTCGTGCAGGCTGCATCCCAGCCTCCCGGCACCAGGTGCGCGATGGTGAACAAACCGATCACGGTTCCTGTAACGTAAACCGACAACTGAATGACGTCCATCCAGATCACGGTCGCCATGCCGCCCTTGAAGGTGTAGATCAGGGTGAGGATGATGACGATGGCGATGGCCGCGACATCGCGCCACAGATCACTATAACCGCGCAGAAGCCCGGACAGCGCGATGCCCACCACAATGGCAATCGCAAAAACGCGAACGCCATCCGCTGCGGCGCGCGTCATCAGGAAAAGGCCGGCGGTGAGCGAGCGCAGCCTCTGCCCGAAGCGGCGCTCAATGAGTTGGTAGGCCGTAACCAGGTCGCCGCGAAAGTAATGCGGAATCAGCAGCAGGCTGATGATGACACGCCCGATCATGTAGCCGATCACCAGTTGCAGAAAGCGAAAATCCTGCTCGTAGGCCATTCCCGGCACGCTGATGATGGTCAGCGTGCTGGTCTCCGCCGCCACGATGGACAGCGAGATGGCCCACCACGGAATCGTATTTCCCGCCAGAAAGTAGCCCTTGATGGTGTTCTGCTTCTTGCGGAAGTGCATTCCGAAGGCAGTGACGCAGGCCAAGTAAAGCACGATCACGGCAACATCAAATGCGTTTAGTCCCATGGCTCCTCGTTCTGCGCTTCCTGCTGGAATTCAATTTCCGCGTACAAGAATGACACCTTGATCTCAACGTGGTCATTGTAGATGACGCCAGCATTGAAGAACAAAATTCACGATGAGACTGGAATGATGATTGGGCGAGGGCATTGCTCGCCGTTCCGAGCCTGCGCCTTGGTATGACGGTTTACAACTTCTAAAAGCTACGCCGTCGCCCGCTGCTGCTCACGGTTACCCAGGCGCACACTGATCACCTTGGAGACGCCCTGCTCCTGCATGGTCACGCCGTAGATCATGTCGGCTGCCTGCATCATGCGTTTGGAGTGGGTAACCACCAGGAACTGCGTTTCCCGGCTCAAGGAGCGCATCAGGTCGGAGAAGCGGCCGACGTTGGTCTCGTCCAGCGCCGCGTCCACTTCGTCCAGCGCGCAGAAGGGGCTGGGCTTGAATTGGAAGATGGCCACCAGCAGGGCCAGCGCGGTCAGCGACTTTTCACCGCCGGAGAGCAGCAGCACATTTTGCAGCTTCTTGCCGGGCGGCGAGGCTACGATGTCCAGGCCGCTCTCCAACTGGTTCTCCACGTCCGTGAGGCGCAGGAAGGCCTGGCCTCCCTGGAAGAGCCGCGAGAAGACCTGCGCAAAGTTCTCGTTGATGCGCGCAAAGGCCTCGTCGAATTTGGTGCGTGAGATCTGATCGATCTCCTTGATGGTCTGCTGGGTGTTCTCGATCGACTCCATCAGATCCGCGCGCTGCGTTTCCAGGAAGCCGTGCCGTTCGGCAGTCTCCTTGTACTCTTCCAGGGCCATCATGTTCACCGGGCCCATCTGCTCGATGCGCTGGCGCAACCCGCGACAGGTTTCCTCTTCGGCAGCCAGTTCTTCGCCGGCCATGCGCTCGATCAGCGCATCGGCGCGTAGCGCGGAGGCCTCCAGATTCACTTCAGCCAGGCAGCTTGCCTCCAGGTGCTCCAGGTCTGCGCCCAGCTTGGCCACTTCGCTCGAGCGGCTGGCGCGGTCTTCTCTCAACAGGTCAAGCGCGGACCGCCCGCCCTTGAGTTCCGTCTCCATGGTTGCCAGTTGCAGGCGAAGTGCCTGCGCCTCGGCGGTCAGCGTCTGCGCCGCGATGAGCGCCTCGGCGCGCCCGGCTGCCAGCTCCTGCTCGCGCTGGGTCAGCTCGGCGCTCTCCTGGATGCGCTGCTCTCGCTCCGTCTCGGCCGCGATTCTCTGTTGTTCAACGGATTGAACTCGGCGCTCCAGGTCGGCATGAAGCTGGTCAATGCGCTGATAAGCTGCTTCCGCCCCGCGCCGACGCTCCTCCAGGCCGGCCAGCTCCGCGGTCACCCGCGCCGCCTCCTGCTGCAAGCTTTCGCGCTTCTCGCGCAACAAAACCAACTGCGCCTGCAACGCATCCAGAGCCGCTTCCACCGTCTGGTGCTCGGCCTCCAGGCGAAGCATCTCCTCGCGCTTTTCGTCGATGGTGCTCCGTTTGGCTTCGCGCGCATCCTTATTGCGTGCGGCCTGCGCTGTCCATTCCTCTCGCCGCCGCCCCACGCGCTGCGTCTCGGACTCCATCTGCTTCAGCGCCGCGCCCTGGTCGGCAGTGTCGCGCTCGGCCAGCCGCCGCTCTTCACTGCGCGTCTCCAGTTGCGCGGCCAACTCTTCGATGGTCTTTGTCAGCGCGGCGGTATCCGATTCCGCCTGGTTTAATCCGCTTTCCAGTTTTGCCAGCCGGCCCTCAGCCTCGCGAAGTTCGCGCTTCAGCGCCAATGGGCCTTCGCTGGCTGGCTTGCCGCCGGTCACCGTCGCATTGTGAAAGCACTCGCCCCCCGGCGTCAGAAAATAAGCGTAGGGATATTGCGCAGCCAGCCGTCGCGCCTCGAGAACGTCTTCGATCACATAGCTGTGCTTGAGCTTGGGCAGAATTGTATCCAACGCCCGCCCAAAGCCGCTCAGCACGCGAATTGAATCCTTGAGCGGAGTGAGGCCTGGCGCGTGGATGGTGTCGTCGCTCTCCTCAAACAATCCGCCCTGTTCTGCCGGGTTGATCAGGAATGTGGCGCGTCCATCCACGCCGGACTTGAGCAGCTTGACGCCTTCTTCGGCGGCCACCCAACTCTTCACCACCACATAATTCAACTCCTCGCGCAGAAACTCATCCACCACCGCCTCATACGCCCCGCTCACCTCGAGAAAATCCGCCAGCGTCCCCACCGGCGCCATGCCTTCAGCCAGCGCTCCCGGCTTCAGCAGCCTGCGAACCGTGTCGGTGGAGTAGCCGTGGTTGCGAATCAGCGATTGCAGAGCATCGCGCCGCCCGGCCACGGTGGCCTGTTCGCCGCGCAGTTGGTTGATCTGCGCGCGCAGCGCATTTTCTTCGACGCGGCGGGTTTGCAAAGTTTCGCGCAAAACAGCAATCTCGCTCTCCAGCCGCTTGAGCGCCTCTGCTGCCGACTCGTAGCGCTGCCGTGCCTCTCCGCTCTGCGCGCCCAGGCTTTCAAGCTCCATCCGCGCCTGGCTCATCTCGGTTTCCAGCCGCTCCGCCTCGCGCTCCAGAGCCGCCAGGCTCTCTTCATTCTGCGTCGTGTGGTTTCGCGCGTTGCTGGCCAGCGTCAGCACGTGCATGGCGTGACGGCGGCTGGTCTCCAGCTCCCGCTCCGCGGCAAAAACCTCTTCGGCAGCCGTGCGCGCCTCCTGCTGACGCGCCTCCACCTGCTGGCGAAACGCATGTGCCTCTTCGGCAGCCGTAGCCAGAAAGCTGTGTTGCTGCGCCCGTTCCTCGGCAATGCCGCTCAACTGCGTCCGTGTCTGTTCCAGTTCGGCGCCCGTCGCTGTAATCCGCGCCTCCAGTTCGCTCACCCGCTCCACGTTGGCGCGCTTCCGCGCCGCGGCCCGTTCCAGTTCCACGGCCGCCGTATGGGCGCGATTCTGCGCATCCTGGCCCTCGCTGTCCAGTTGGTAGCCCCGCTCGGTAAGCGTGTGATAGCTGCCTTCCTGCTCCTCAATCCCCGCCGCCGAGCCGTTGATCTGCTCCGTCAGGCTGGCAATCTTCGCCTCCAGCCTCGCTCGCTCGGCGTCCATCAGCGCCATGCGGCTGGCCAGCACCACGCGCATCCGTGCGCGCAGTTCGCCGTGCACCGCGCCGTAGCGCTCCGCCTTGGACGCCTGCCGCTTCAGGCTGTTCATCTGCCGCGTGACTTCTTCAAAAATATCGTCCACGCGCGCCAGGTTCTGCTTGGCGCTCTCCAGGCGCAGTTCGGCCAGTCGCTTCCTGGTCTTGAAGCGCGTAATCCCCGCCGCCTCTTCGATGATGGCCCGCCGGTCGTGCGGCTTGGAGCTGAGCAACTGCCCGATCCGCTCCTGCCCGATGATGGCGTAGCTCTCCGGCCCCAGCCCCGTGCCCATGAAAATGTCCTGAATGTCGCGCAGCCGGCATAGCTTGCCGTTCAGCAGATACTCGCTCTCCCCGGTGCGAAACAGCCGCCGGGTTACCTCGACCTCGCCCTTCTGCAACGTGCGCTGAAACTTGCGCCTGCGAATCTTCAGCACCACCGCCTGCGGACCCTCGCCGGTGGTAAATGTCTGCGGCTGGCCCGAACCCTGGCCAGACCCCTGCGGCAATCCAGGCCCCTCCGCGGAATCCTCATCCGGCGTGCGTCCCGGCTGTTCGTTGGCGATAATCTCCTCGGCCTCGGCGGCTCGCTGGCGGCGTGCCTCGTCCTCGTCCCAGTCTGTAGGGCCGTCGTGATCGACCGTTACATGCGGCTCCACGGGAATCGGTCCCTCGTAAGCCTCAGGATCGACCATGGTCAGCGTCACTTCGGCCATGCCCAGAGCTTTGCGCTCGTGGGTTCCGGCAAAGATCACGTCCTGCATATGCGTCCCGCGCAAGGTCTTGGCGCTTTGCTCGCCCAGCACCCAGCTCACGGCGTCAAGGATGTTCGACTTGCCGCACCCGTTCGGCCCCACCACCACGGCAATGCCTGTTCCCGCCACGGTCACCTCCGTGCGGTCGCAAAAGCTTTTGAAGCCGAGGATGTGAATCTTCTTTAGTTTCAGCATTTGAACTCCGGGGTGTAGGGGCTTTGGTGCAATACGATTCCACTTCAGCAGGCAACCCGCGAGCACGCGGGAAAAATTGCCCTCCGATTACAGACTCTACGGACCCTGAACGGCAGGGTCAACGGCGCGGGCAGCGGATTTTGTGGATAAGGGAGGCCGGAATTCGAGTTCCTATAAATTCCCCAGAATGGGCCACAAAAATAAGATTTATTAGCGAGTTTTATTCGCCTTTTGCACAGCCGGAGGCCCGCTCTTGCAACCCTGGCCCAGAGCCGAACCCACTGCTTTGCGGATCACTTTTTCGAGAGCGCGCAGCGCCTGGGGACGCG
This sequence comes from Acidobacteriaceae bacterium, assembly GCA_003156235.1. GTDB lineage: Bacteria > Acidobacteriota > Terriglobia > Terriglobales > Acidobacteriaceae > Telmatobacter. The sequence goes on along the minus strand of PMGP01000392.1, from coordinate 1,352 downwards.
GGAAACCCGGCCGGCTCGCGAGGCGAATTGTCCTGGATGATTGCCCGGTGAGCGGCCGGAGAACAATGCCGCGTGCCACGAGCGAGTCCGCGGCCAGGGCCGGAATCAGAGTAGTCCCATAGCCCGCCGCCACCAGGTTCACCAGCGTCTCCAGGGTTGCGGCCTGCATGGAGCCTTGCAGCCCACTCCGAGCCGCGCCGTGCTTTGCTCCGCAGGCGGCCAGCGCCTGGTTGGCCAGACAGTGGCCGTCAGCCAGCACCAGCAATTCGTCGGCGAGAGCCTCCTCGCTGATCGATTCTTCCCCGGCCAGACGGTGGTCGAGAGGCAGCGCGGCCAACAAGTGCTCCTCAAACAGCGCAATCTCGGTAATCTCCGGCGCATCGGCAGGCGTAGCCAGCAGCGCCGCATCCAAGCGGTGGTTCCGCAACCCATCGATCAGCGAACGGGTCTGATCCTCCCACAACTCAATGGTCAGCCCCGGATACGCCTGCCGCAAGGAGTTAAGAATCAGCGGCATCAGGTAAGGCGCCAGCGTGGGAATCACGCCTAACTTCAACGGGCCCACCAGCGGGTCGCGCGCCGCCCTCGCCACCGCTTCCATCTGCCCGGCTTCAGCCAGAGCCCGCTGCGCATGAACCAGAATCTGGCTGCCCACCGGCGTAATATCCACACGCTTGTTGGTCCGCTCCAGCAGGGTTACTCCCAGTTCATCTTCCAACTTGCGAATCTGGCTGCTCAGCGTCGGCTGGCTCACGTTGCAGGCCTCGGCTGCCCGCCCAAAGTGTCGGAGTTCAGCGACAGCAACAAAATAGCGAAGTTCCTGAAGATTCATTGTCCGTCCCAGATGCCGCCTGAGAACATCATAGACCAAACAAATCGTCATCGTAGAAACAATTGATGTTTCTTATCGCTACAAAGGGTATAGCTTAACGAAAAGGGGAGTACTATTGCACCGGGGAATGCCTCGTTGCCTCGCAATTTGCATACCGAAGACCTGCGTTGAGACAGAAGATTCACGCGGATCATTCACACGGAAACCAAGGAGATGCACTCATGTCTGACGACCAAACAAAGACCCCCGGACCACCCATAGTCGACGATCAGAACGCCATGTCAGGCGATGCAAAATGCCCGTTTTCAAACGGCGCTCTGAAGCACACAGCGGCAGGAAGCCCAACGAACGCGAACTGGTGGCCCAATCAACTGAACCTCAAGATCCTGCACCAGCACTCGCCACTTCCCAATCCCATGGGCGAGACATTCAATTACGCCGAGGAGTTCAAGAGCCTCGACCTGGATGCCGTGATCATGGACCTCCGTGCCTTGATGACGACCTCGCAGGACTGGTGGCC
>PMGP01000078.1 GCA_003156235.1 Acidobacteriaceae bacterium | reverse complement strand
GTAGTCGAATGGGGATCTGTGGTTGTTCTTCAATGAACTTATGACTCACCACACTAGCTTCTTCTTCATCCACGCAACTGGTATCTTTGTGAGGCTATAGACAAGGTTTGGCTATGTTCTTGCGATATTGCGCTAAACCCTGATGGATGGCCTTAACAAGATCCTCTTTTTTGCACGGTTTCTTCAGGTAGCGAAAGAGGTGACACTCGTTCACGGCGTCTATCGCCGCATTGAGATCTTTTTGTCCAGTCAGCAGCATCGTAACGGTATTCGGCGCCATTTGGTGCACCCGCGCAAGAAAACCGGCTCCATTCATGCCAGGCATTCGCATGTCCGATACCACAACTGCGTAGGGACCGAATAACTGAATCGAGGCTAAGCCCCGTATCGCGTCCTGGGCTTTGCTGATGCTGAACTCGCCATGCAGCAGTCGCTCAATGCCATCAAGAACACTCTTTTCGTCATCGACAAAGAGAATCTGCTCAGCCACTGTCCCTCCTTCTGATCGGACTATCTCATGGATTTTTCCCGACTGATGACCGCTAGAACGGATTCATCGGCAGGAAACGAATGCCGCCGCTACGCAGGCAATCGGCTACGCAGGCAATCGGAGGATCGTCTTGAGATGTCTATCGGCATATTCTCCTGTGAGATTAGTAAAGCGACGATTCCGGAGGCCGCAGGGGCCGAGTACCCCACACTCGCAAAGTCTTTTTTCTATAGCGGGTGCCCCAGAGCCTGTACTGAGCGAAGTCGAAGTATCCCTCGCATTTGAGAATCTGGGATTGGGAGAGTTCACTGAGAGCGCCAGTTTCTACAAGAGTCGTTCATAGCGGATAATCATTCCATGGCAGACCAACTCGTTTCCCTCGCCGCAATCCGCGCCGCGGCAACCCGCATCGCGCACATCGCCGTCAAAACCCCTCTGGTCGAAGCCGCTTTCCCCGGCCTCTCCGGCTACGGAACCCAGAAGAAAATCTGGCTCAAGGCCGAGAGCCTTCAACCCATCGGCGCATTCAAGATGCGCGGCGCTGCCAACAAGATTCTGCAACTCACTCCCGAGGAGATTCGCCGCGGCGTCATCACCTATTCCAGCGGCAACCACGCGCAGGCCGTAGCTTACGTTGCCCGCGAAGTCGGAGCGAAGGCCGGGGTCCCCACGGACAGGTCTTCGTCCGTGGGGTGTAAAGCCGTCATCGTCATGCCCTCGAACGCCCCGGCCATCAAGCGCGCGGGCACTCTGGCCTTGGGTGCGGAGATTGTCGATGTCGGCGTCGCCTCCAGCGAGCGCCTTGCCAAGTGCGAGCAACTCGTGCGCGAGCACGGCTATGTGGTCGTGCCGCCTTACGACGACCTGCAAATCATCACCGGCCAGGCCACCTGCGGTCTGGAGATCGTCGAAGCCCTCCCCGATGTGGACCTGGTGCTCTCGCCCGTCTCCGGCGGCGGCCTGTTGAGCGGCGTGGCCGCGGCGGTCAAGCAGCTTCGCCCTCAGGCCAAGGTCTTCGGCGTCGAGCCGGAGCTGGCTGGCGACACCGCCGAAAGCTTCCGCACCGGCGCAATCGTCACCTGGGGAGCCGAGCTTGTCAGCCGGACCATTGCCGACGGCCTGCGCACGCAGAGCGTCGGCGTGCGCAACTTCGCCCACATCCAGGCCTTTGTGGACGGCATCATCACCGTAACCGAGGCGGAGATTCGCGCCGCCATGCGCGCCATCGTAGCCGCCACGCGCCTGGTTCCCGAGCCCAGCGGAGCCGTGGCCACGGCAGCTCTGCTCTTTCACGCGGCGGAGCTGCCGAATTACCACAAAGCCGTGGCCATCGTCAGCGGCGGCAACGTCGCCCCGGAGATGCTGGCCCAGATTCTCACCGAAGTTTGAATTTGCCGCCGAATCTGAGAAACTACAGAAAAGGCTGCCTTTTTCGTCAATCCAATTTCGATTCTGGTTTTTCTTTAGAAGCTGTTTCATAACCCGGTTTTGAAAGGGCACGGCTTTAGCCGTGCCGCAGACCGAGCAGATAAATTCCGGGCTTTAGCCCCTGAGGGAAAGCTCAAAGACGGTCAGCATTCGGTCATGAAACAGCTTCTAGAAAGCGACTCGCTTCGCATCACTCCACTTACCGCACGCCGGAGGCTTCGTGAACGCATACATTCAGTCCATCATCCTGGGCATTGTGGAAGGCTTGACCGAATTTCTCCCGGTCAGCTCGACGGCGCACCTGCGCATCACCGAAGCGCTGATGAAGATTCCCCTCGACGACGCCTACTGGAAGATGTACACCATCGTCATTCAGTTGGGCGCGATTCTGGCGCTCGCTATCCTCTTCGCGGGCCGCATTGCAGGCTTCATCCGCACTTTTCCCAAGGGCGAAAATGGCGACCGCAACTGGCTCACCCATCCCATCTCGTTCACGCTGATCGCTTTTGCCTGCACCTCCGTTCCCGCGCTGCTGTTGCACAAGTGGAGCGAGAAGAATCTGGGCAGCCTCAACGTGATCGCCTGGGCGCTGCTCATTGGCGGCATCGTCATGTGGATCATCGATGCCTGGGCAGCTCGCCGCGTGGCCACTACTACCCACGTGGAAGAGATGTCGCTCCTCCAGGCCATCTGGATCGGCCTCTGCCAGACGCTCTCGGCCGTCTTCCCCGGAACCTCGCGTTCCATGTCCACCATCGCCTCCGGCCAGATCGCCGGCCTCGACCGCCCCACGGCCCTCGAGTTCAGCTTCCTGCTCTCCATTCCCACCATGATCGCCGCCACCGTCTGGGATCTGCTCAAGGAACTGCACCCCAGCCACGGCGCCGCAGCTCATGTCGTGATGACCACCGACAACTGGATCGTGCTCCTCATCGGCTTCGTCGTTTCCTTCATCGTTGCGTGGTTCGTTGTCGAGTGGTTTCTCCACTGGGTCCGCAAGCACGGCTTCACGATGTTCGCGATTTATCGCATCATTCTCGGCACGGCGCTCCTGTTGTGGGGAACAAAATATCTCGGAAGTTGAAATTCCATGAAGGTTTCTGTCTTTTTTCTATTCGCACTTTGCGCTCTTCTGTTTGCGAATGCTCAGGTAATCATGGAGCCCTCTGACCGGCCGGTAGCATTGAGCGGGACGATTCGTGAGGTCCATGGTTTCGGACCTCCGGGTTACGGAGAGGACAAGAAATCCGATGCGAAAGTCACCTATCTGGTCATCGAATTGCCAAAACCAATCAATATTACTTGCACCCCCGAACGACCGGAATGGGCGTCGACAGACTGCGCGGCGGCCAAGCGGCTCAAATTGTTCTTCTTCTCAAACTCAGGGAGTGATCTTGAATTGGCGGCCAAGAAGATGATCGGGCGAAGAGTAGTTTTTACTGGCACACTCAAAAGACAAGATACTGCGGGCGAAATGACCCTGATTATTATCGAGGTAACCGCGATAAACAACAGATCAGGCAGTTCATAGAAAATGGTAGGCCAGGGCTTCAGTGTCTGCGTGAGAACTTCACGAGGCACTTGATTTTTTACAGTTGCGATGAGCGACAACAGTAGTATGTCGCCATTCAAGTCTTACTGTCCGGATCAGGCGTATTTGCTGCCGCCGAGCGTTCGGTATTATTCGTTGGCAGTGGAGGCGACTTCGCGCTGCCAGTCGGGAGATTTGAGGAGTTCGCGGGGGCGGGGGCCATCGGCGGCGCCGACCAGGCCGTCGTTTTCCATCATGTCGATGAGGTGGGCGGCTCGGCCGTAACCGATTCTGAGGCGGCGCTGCAATAACGACGTGGAGGCCTTGCGAAACTCGAAGACCAGGCGGACGGCGTCGTCGTAGAGGGCATCATCTTCGCTGGAGTCGGGGTTGGAGCCGTCTGCAGCGTGATCGTCCTTGGGCGATTCAAGGAAGCCCTGAACATATTCGGCTTCTCCTTGCTCCTTCCAGAAATCGACGACCGCGGCAACTTCCTTTTCGGTAACGAAAGGCGCGTGGAGGCGCAGGAGGCGGCTGGTTCTGGGAGGCAGGAAGAGCATGTCGCCGCGGCCCAGCAGNNGCCGGTGATGACGTCCACGCTGGGGCGCTGCGTGGCCAGTATGAGATGAATGCCGGCGGCGCGGGCCATTTGCGCAAGGCGCTTGACGGAGTCTTCGACGTTGGCGCGGTCGAGCATCATCAGGTCGGCGAGTTCGTCGATGATGATGACGATGTACGGGAGCGGCCCCTCGTCTTCAGCGTCGGAGAAGAGCGAGGGCGTGGCGCCTTCGAAGAGCTTGTTGTACTGGTCGATGTGGCGCACGCGGCGCGAGGCGAGCAGCTTGAGGCGGCGATCCATTTCGCGGACGGCGTTGCGGAGGGCATTGGCGGCCAGCTTGGCCTCGGTGATGATGGGCGTGAAGAGATGGGGAATGCCCTCGTAGATGCCGAGCTCGACGCGTTTGGGATCGACGAGGATGAGGCGGACCTGCGCGGGCGTGGTGCGATACAACAAACTCATAATCATGGCGTTGATGGCCACGGATTTGCCGCTGCCCGTGGAGCCGGCGATGAGCACGTGGGGCATCTCGGCCAGATCGGCGGTGCGGATGAGGCCGTTGATGTCTTTGCCCATGGCGATGGTGAGGCGCGATTTGGCATTGCGAAAGTCTTCCGACTCGATGCAGTCGCGCAGGTGGATGGTCTCGCGGCGATGGTTGGGGACCTGAATGCCGACGGTGTTTTTGCCGGCCATGCGCTCGATGAGGATGGATTCGGCGCGCATGGCGAGGCACAGATCGTCGTCCAGACCGGTGACGCGGGAGTACTTGACGCCGGCCTCGGGGCGGAACTCGTAGGTAGTGACCATGGGGCCCGGATTGATTTGGACGACCTGGCCGCGGACGTCGAACTCGTCGCATTTTTCGACGAGGACGCGGGCTTCATCGCGCAGTTCGTCCTCGCGAACGGCCTGAGGGCCTTCGCCGGGGTTGAGCAGAGTGCTGGACGGCAGCTTGAAGCCGCTGACGTTTTTGGGCGCGACGGCAGCCTGATGCATCTCGGCATCGGCGCGTTCGTTGATGGCGATTTCATCGGCGGACGGCGGGGCGGGCACATAGACGGGGCGGACGGCGGGAGGCTCAAAGCGGTCTGCCGTGGGGCGCGAAGTTATAGGTTGAGGCTGCACGAGCGGGGGTTGCGTGGTTGCTGCTGGCTCCGTGACCGGGATGAGCGGCTCAGGCGCGGGCACCTCGTCGGCTCGCTCCCAAATGCTGGGCCGACGCAACAGACGCGGTCCGGCGTCTTCGTCTCCCTCTGGCTGGATGGCGACGCGCTGATAGGCGGGAATGTCCTCGGGGTCAATCTCAGCGGGGCGGCGGCGGAAGAGGCGGGCAAAGAAGCCGGGACGCGCGTCGAGCGACGCGACCTCGGAATGAGGGGCCGGCTCGGAATCAGGAACGATTTTGGGGGAGACGAGATGCGGACCCGTTTGCGAGCTGCTCTCCCGCTCACGCCGGAACTCACGCTCGGCGATGCGCGCTTCCTTCATTTCAGCGCGCTGCTCGCGCCAGTTGTGCCAGCGGTCGCGGAGGGAAACAAGGTTGCGCCAGCGAGCCTGGATGGTTTCGGCGAGGGCGGAGACGAAGACGGCCGAAGCAAGATAGATTCCTGCGGCGGCCAGCACGCCGGCCACCAGCGCCGCGCCCTGGAAATTCAAGTAGTGCACCAGCCTCTCGGAGAGGAGCAGGCCCGCCACGCCCTCGATGGGCCTTCCTTGCCAGTGCAATCGCCAGGGCAGAAGCGCCAGGACGGCGGGCGTAAAGGCCAGCGCCAGCAAAGCGCCCATCCATCGCAGCCAGGCCGAGCCGCCGGGACGCGAACGCATCCAGGTCCAGCCGAGGCCGCTCAGCCACAGAGGCAGGAAGAAGACGGTGATGCCGAGAGATTGCAGCAGCAGATCGCTGAGCGATGCGCCGAAGAGGCCTATCCAGTTGCGCACGGCGCCTGGCCCGGCAGCGCCGGAGGCAGTATTCCACGAGGGGTCGGTCGCATGATAGGAGGCCAGCGCGAGCAGAACGAGCAGCGCGGCCAGCACCAGCACCAGGCCCAGAAAAATGTTCAGAGGGCGGTTGCGCGTCGGCGCTAAAACAATGCGAAGTGGTGACATGGCAAAGGCGCTCCGTCTCCGTGGACCCTCTGGAAAGCTGCCGCGCGAGATGATGGAGCGACGAAGACTCCCAGAGCAGTCTCTATTATCCGCGCTGGAGGGGTGAATTTTTGGCAAAAGAGGGCGGGGGGAACCATGGGCATCATCATAAAGAAAGTTCCTTGTTGCCTCTCGAAATCGCGCGGGAGATCGCAAATCGGATTCCATTGCAGTTGAGTTACAGATCGGACAAAATGTTTGCAGGCAATTTGCATCCCTTTGACCATCCATTGACAGCTCCCGGCGGATACTGCTCAGGATGCAACAAACTCAGCAGTTCGCTCCGTTGAAGTTAGCTGTCGCTTCCTCTGCTCTGGTTGAGCTGGCCTATTCCACACACATTCAGTCGCCGCCTCAGTTGAGGCACGAGTTGGGCCGCTACCGGCTGCGTCTGGCGGAAAGCGCCGCGGATCGCGATGCGGCCTGCCGCCTGCGCTTCAAAGTATTCAACATCGAGCTGGGCGAGGGGTTGGCGGACTCATACAACACAGGGTTGGATACCGACCAGTTCGATTTGTTCTGCGAGCACCTGCTGGTGGAAGACAAGCTGGAAGCCAATCCGGCGCGGCGTGTGGTGGGCACCTACCGGATGCAGTCCGGCGCAACGGCCGCGCGCAATCTGGGCTACTACTCCGAGCAGGAGTTCAGTTTTGCGCCCTACGAACCGCTCCGGGCGGACATTCTGGAGCTGGGACGCGCCTGCATCGATCGCGAACATCGCACGCCCGAGGTTCTGACCTTGCTCTGGCGGGGGATTGCACAGTATGCTTCCCAGACGGGGCTGCGTTACATGGTCGGATGCTCATCGTTGACTTCGAAAGACCCGGCGGAGGGATGGCAGGTGTATCGCCAGCTTGAGCGCTACCGGGTTTCGCCGGAGTTCGAGACTGAGCCGACCGCCTATTACGCCTGTCCCCGCGAGAAAGGGGACCGATGCGCACAGCCATCGCCCCAGTCAGAGGACCAAACTCCGCCTCCTCAACAGGCCAAGGTTCCCAAGCTGCTGAAGACCTATATGGCTCTTGGCGCGCGTGTCTGCGGACCGCCGGCATGGGACCGGGAATTCGGCACTATCGATTTTCTCACTCTGCTCGATCTGAAAATGCTCTCGCCTGTGGCGCGCAATCGCTTCCTGGCTCCGCTGACAACGTGAGATTGCGCACCATCCGGCGCGCTGTGGCGCTGGGTTTGGCAATAGTCCTGGCTATATTGCGTTTCTGGCTGATGCGGCTGCGCGGCCCCATTCCGATGGAGCGTCGCGTCCAATGGGCTCATGCATCCTCTCGGAGGATACTGGCTGGCCTGGGCATCCGTTCTAGCGTGATGGGTACTCCGCCCGACCATGGGCTGGTCGTCTGCAATCATCTCAGCTATCTCGATATCCTCATCCTCAGCGCGGCTATGCCCTGCTTCTTTGTCTCCAAGATAGAGATTGGCGGCTGGCCCATTTTTGGCCAAGCGGCGCGCAACATCGGAACCATCTTTCTTGACCGCTCCAGCACGAGCAGCGCTCAAAGCGTGGCAGAACAGATGACCGAAAGGTTCAAGCTGCCGATCCCGGTGCTGCTGTTTCCCGAGGNNCCCGAGGGCACCAGCACCGACGGAAGCCAGGTGTTGCGTTTCCACTCCCGGCTCATCGACCCTGCCACCTCGACCGGAACGCAGATTACCACCGCCGCCGTCCGCTACGTGATCGAGGACGGCACTCCGGAGAAGGAACTGTGCTGGTATGGCGGTGCGTCGTTTACACCTCATCTGCTGAAAGCGCTGGGCGTGGCCGGCTTCTCCGCCAAGGTGCGCTTTGGCCAGGCGCGGGTTTATACCGATCGCCGCGTTGCCGCCGACACTACCCATGCGGAGATTACCGACCTGCGCGCGGAGTTACAGCTTTCGATCGACGAATAAACTCATGCGGCGGAGAGTCCTAACCCCGCCGTGGATTCCGGCGCGCGGATTGGAAGGCTTCGGCGATCATTGGACCCTTTTCTCTTGCAATGTCGGAGCCGCCGGTGTTTGAGCTGAGCTACAGCGTCGAAGGCGGCGAGTTGTATGCGCCGCAGCCCTATTCGTGCTTCGCCCAGGGGTCGTAGGTGCCCACGTACCAGGTGTGGCCTTCAGGGTCTTTGACGGCGAACTCGCGGCTGCCGTTGCTGTAGGGGGTGTCGTGGAGCGGTGTAGTGACATTGGCTCCGGCGGCCACGGCGCGGTCATGGGCTGCGTCGGCGTCGGGGACGACGATGTAGAGACCGCAGGTCTCGACGCCGCCCAGCTCATTGGGCGACTTGAAGGCGCGGTGAGCCTCGTCGTCCTTGCCCGAGCCGAGCATGATCATGCCGTTGCCCAGGGTCAGCTCGGCGTGCAGAATAGTACCGTTTGGCCCTTCATGGACGGCTTTGCGCTCAAAGCCAAAGACCTTTTCGAGCCAGTCAATGGCTGCAGGGGCGTTGCGGTAGAGATGACAGGGGATGAGGGTGCTATGGAAATCAGTCATGGGGAATCCTCCGTGACAACAGTGCCACTTACATTTCTTGCATACAATCGGTTAATCTGTTCGATATGCGTTTGCCCGCTGGAGATTCACTATTGGTGCAAATCATGGACACCGCGTTCTCCGAAGCGGCGAAGAGCGCGGGGGAGTTGCTGGTCTGCAAACCGGGATGCAGCCAATGCTGCCATGGTGCATTTGTCCTCAACCCATTGGATACATTGCGATTGCGCGCCGGCATGGACATGGTGCGGGCCACTGATCCGGCCTTGGCGGCACGGATTGAGGGGCGCGCGCGCGCGTGGATTGCCGAGCATGGGGCGGAGTTCCCCGGCGATCCGCAAACCGGCGTGCTGGGCGACTCCAAGATCGAGATGGAGCGCTTTGAGGATTTCGACAACGAGGCGGCCTGCCCGGCGTTGGACCCCGATTCCGGCCGCTGCGACATCTACGCCTGGCGGCCCATGACCTGCCGCGTCTTCGGCCCGCCGGTGCGCATGGGCGAAGGCGAGGAGATTGGCCACTGCGAACTGTGCTTTGTCGGCGCGGACAAGGCGAAGGTGGTGGCTTGCGAGATGACCGTCCCTTACGATCTTGAGGCGGAGTTGCTGGACGAGGTTCCGCTGAAGGAGCAGACGGTGGTGGCGTTCGCGCTGTTGGAGTAAAAAGACAGTGGTCAGTGGTCAGTCCCCCACCGGCGTTGCCGACCCGCAGTGCATGAAACTGTAGCGCCGGCCTCCCGGCCGGCTGTAGCGTGGACCTCCCGGTCCACGCTTGTTTCTTTCTAGTCCTCCACCGGTATCTCCGACCCGCTGCGCATGAAACCATCGTTTATCCAGGCCGTCGCTAACTTGCTAACTTGCTTGTGTCCGCGCAGCGGACGCTAACTTGCTGAATTTATTCCCACAATCCTCGCCACGTTCTCTCATAAATCGTTCAAATTTAACTTGAATGGCAATCTTGTTTC
>PMGP01000269.1 GCA_003156235.1 Acidobacteriaceae bacterium | reverse complement strand
CGGCCAGCATCAAGGTCCAGCAATAGGTTTCCAGCACTTCGGCATACCACTCGGCGTGGGTAACCGTGTCAGCCCAGCAGATAATTCCATGATTTGCGAGCAGCACCGTGTTATGCGTCTTGACGAACGGCAAAACTGTTTGAGCAAACTCTGCAGTGCCCGGCGTTTCGTAGGGAGAGATTGCCACCTTGCCGATGAAAACTTCAAACTCGGGAATGACAAGATTCGGCGGCACTTTTCCGGTGATGGCATACGCGGTTGCGTGCGGCGGATGGCAGTGGACACACGACTTTGCTTCCGGCACTGCTTTATAGATTTCAAGGTGCAGTAAGATTTCGCTGGTGCGCGCCTTGCTCCCCGCGATCTGATTTCCTTCCAGGTCCACCATGCTCAGGTCTTCGGGCGTCAAGTCGTACTTGCTCACCAGCGTCGGCGTGCAAATCACCTCGTTCGGGCCGATGCGATAGGAGATGTTGCCGCCGTTGCCGTCAACAAACTGCCGCATCCACAGCTTGCGCCCCACAGCGCAAATCTCCTTCTTGACAGCTTCAGCTTCCGGCGTGGAAAACAAGCGCGCATTCGGAGCTATACGGCTCTGAGCCGCGCCGTTATTGCTGGAATGCTGGCCGGAGGCAGGAATAGTGGTAGATTTTCCATGCGTTACGGGGGCAGCAGCATTTGCTTCGCCACTCGTCACCAGGACGATATTATGCTGTGCGAGGAAGTCGCGAGCCGAAGGAGTTACAACACAGTTCTTGCAGACAAGCACGTGGCTTGCTCCTGCCTCGATGGCGCTCCGGGCATCACGGATTACTAAAACCTTTTGGCCTGTAAGATCAACGCTCTTCATTTCGCTCTTCAACTCCCCACCTCAGATCCTCAAGAAACTGTCTTTGCATGAATGTCGATGGAATCTACAATCAAGGCGCAGTACGCGTCCACCGGCACAGCGTCAGGCCAGAACGGATTCGCGGCCTCTCTGCCCTCGGTGAATGCCACCATCTGGCCATTGGCGGCGCCAAGTTCATCCACGGCGACCAGAGACTTGCCGCCGCCCAATCCGTTGCTGGCGCGCAGATTCTCCATCGTCACCGGCTCCAGGACCACGAGCGTCCTGCCGCGATAAGTTGCTACAGCCGGATTGAGTGTGACGTGCCCGCGAACAATGCCCAGCCTCATGCGCTACTCCTGCCTTGCGCTTGCGTGTGATTGCACAGAATCCAAAATTCCTACCACCACCATGCGCGCCGGCGTCGTGTTGCCCAGCCTTTTTCGTGCAATATCTCCGTCCGTTGAAACAAGTACAATCGATCCGCTTCCCGCGCCCAGCCAATCCACCACCACAATCGGCTCCAGGCCCAAGCTCCGGTCGGCTTCAAGGCGTTGCGCGAGCAGAAACCTGCAACCCTCCAGGGTGGGGTGCTTGACCGTCGCAACAACCGTTCCGCCAATGCGCGCCAAAAACATAGTTAAATGATCCGCAATGCATCGCCAACAATCATCTGCCGTTGCCGCGTAAAGGTGAGCGGCGTGGTGACGCCCTCGCCCGTCGGGGTGGCAATCGTGTGGCTGAAGTATCCTGCGCCGCCCACGCCCAGAGCTGCCGGTGAAGCCGCGTTCTGAACAAAAATAGTTGTGTTCATCGCGCGCGCCATGCGCGTCGCCGTCTCAACATTTTGCGTGTGAATAATCGCGGTGTGCCGGTAGCCGTGTTCCGCCTTCACAGACGCCGCAATGGCTGCATCCACGTCGCGCACGCGCACCACCGGAATGAACGGCATCATCTGCTCTTCCACGACAAATGCGTGATTCTCGTCGGTCTCTCCAAACAAGAGTTGCGTGTCGGCGGGAACGCGCACGCCTGCCGCCGCTGCCAGAACAGAAGCATCCTTGCCCACAAGATCCTTCTTGACATGCGCCCTGGCGCAGCCCCCGCCGCCGCCCTCAAAAGTGAAGGCCGCGCGCGTGAGCCGCTCGATGGCCGCGGAATCCAACTGGAATGCGCCGGCGCGTTTCATGGCAGAGATAAATGCATCCGCCACGGAAGTGACTACGAAGATTTCTTTTTCGCCTGTGCAAAGCAGGTTGTTGTCGAACGCCGCGCCCTCGATGATGCACTTGGCTGCGCGATCCAGATCGGCCGTCTCGTCAACGACCACCGGTGGATTGCCCGGTCCGCCCGCTATCACGCGCTTGCCGGATTTGGCGGCTGCCTGTGCCACCGCCATGCCGCCGGTGACGCACAATAGAGCGACCTTGGGATGATGAAAAACCTGCTCGGCGGCTTCGATGCTGGCTTCATGCGTGGTTGTTAGCACGTTGGAAAAGCCGAATACCCGCTCGATCTCGCGATTGAAGAGTTGCAGCGCGTAACGCGCCACCTTTGCGCCCGACGGGTGCGGCCCGAAAATTGCGGTGTTGCCAGCGGCAAGAATATTGATGGCGTTGGAGGCCATGGTGGGCACCGAGTGAGTGACCGGCAGCATCATGCCGATGACGCCCCAGGGCGCGTGCTCGATGATGCACAATCCTGTGCTGTCGCTGCGCGCATCGCTGCGCATGGCTTCAACACCAAGCACAAAGCGCATGTTTGTCAGCTTCAGAATCTTGTGATCGAGGCGGCCGACCTTGGTCTCCTCCATCTCCATGCGGCCCAATTCTTCGCGGCGATCATTGCAGATGCGTACGATGATATCGACCATCTTGCCGCGCTCGTCGAGACTCAAAGCCGCAACCTTCTTCTGAGCCTCGTATGCCGCGTTGACTGCTTCGTCCACGGTCGCGAATACTCCGTCGCGCGCGGCAATAGACGGTGCGGCCGTGGCGGGCTTGTCCGGCAGTTGCATCTGCACACGAAGCCGCGCCACCACTTCCTTGGCGATCTCCGCGATCACCTGCTCCTGAATCTGCATTAGGGCTTCTCCAATACTTTGCCTTCAACCTCGACGACATCGAGAATGCCGACAATCACGGCGTCCACCGGCGCATCTTTCGTCGTTGGCGTCAGGCGCGCCGAACTGCCCTGCGTGAACAATACGCACTCGCCGATGCCGGCTCCTACGCTGTCCACTGCAACCACGGAGCTGCCAGAGATTTGCAGCTTGCCGTCTTTGCTGATGTACGGCTGAATCAGCAACAGCTTCATCCCCAGGAACTTTTCGTTCTTCTGGGTGGCGACCACATTGCCGATGACCTTCGCTATGAACATAAGGCTTACCTCGCGCATTGCGGCAGACGCGTGTCTGCCGCGTGCTGCTATTTCGGCAATACGGACCCCAGAGTTCCGTGCGGGCGCGCGATCACGTGCACGCTTTGCACTTCGCCCACTGCGCGCGCGGCTTCGGCGCCAGCATCCACCGCGGCGCGAACCGAGCCCACATCGCCCTGAACAAAGACCGAACACAAACCGCTGCCGATCTTGTTCCAGCCGACGAACTNNGTCTCGATCATTCCAATCGCTTCATTGGCCATTTCTATTCTCCTGACTTCGCGTTACTTCAAAAAACTTTCTACGAGCGCATCATGGGGACGCGCAATCACGTGAGACGACACCAGTTCGCCCACAGCCTTGGCCGCCGCCGCGCCTGCGTCCACCGCCGCGCGCACCGATCCCACATCGCCGCGGACAATCGCCGTCACATATCCGCCGCCAATCTGCACGGTTTTAACAAGTTCTACGCTGGCCGCTTTCACCATCGCGTCACATGCCTCGACGAGTCCGACGAGGCCCTTGGTTTCGATCAATCCGATTGCTTCACTCATCTGGGTCTCCTCCGNNACCTCGCCGATTCTGGATGCTGCCTCCGCGCCCGCGTCTGTGGCTGCTTTCACCGCGGCCACGTCTCCTTCAACAAAGGCGGTTACCAGTCCCGCACCAACGGACTGCCAACCGGCGAACGTTACGTTTGCTGATTTGAGCATGGCGTCCGTTGCTTCAAACAACGCCACCAGGCCCTTCGTCTCAATCATTCCAAGCGCTTGCTTCATCGCTTCCTCTCTTCTTTGTGGTGTTACTTGAAAAGTTCAATCTCTTTGGTTAAATGCGCGCCGCACGCGTTCGCTTCATCTGTGTCCATGTGGACATTGAGTTTGAATGTTGGGTCAATGCGAACATGTACGTTGTTGAAGGTCACGCCCGCCGGACCGCCGAAGCGCAACTTCATGCGGTCGCCCTTGGCAACTCCAAAGTACGCGGCCTCGGTGGGGTTCATATGCACGTGGATCGCGGCGCGAATGACGCCTTCCTTCAATTCGACCACGCCCTTGGGCCCGATGATGACGGCTCCCGGTGTGCCCGCAATGTCGCCTGAGAGCCGCACGGGAATATCCGTGAATCCCAGCATGATGGAGTCGGTGAATGCCAACTCAATCTGCGACTGCTTGCGCATCGGCCCCAGAATGCGCAGGTTGGAAATCAGGCGGCTCCGTGGACCCACGATGGTTACTGTCTCCTTGGCCGCGAAGTTGCCCTCTTGAAACAGCGGACGGTCGAACGTGAGTTCCGACCCCGGCCCAAAGAGCACATCCATGTCTTCGCGGCAGACGTGCATATGACGCGAAGAAGTCTGCACTGTGAGCTGCGGCGCCGGTCCCTTTTTTCCGCGCCCAAGATATTCCAGAGCCACCTGGCGGACAATCTGCTCCACCATCGATCGGTCGATGGAACCCGCCGTAGTCGCCATTGTTTCACTCCCACTTCTCATAAAAATTCCTGTACTACGCTACTGCTCCGTGCCCCATCCATTTCGCGATCTTTGCGAAATGGGTGGGATACCAAATCACCCGTTCCGCGCTTCTCCAACCACCTTCACCGTTTCGCGAGCGACAATCAGTTCTTCGTTCGCCGGAACAATCAAAATCTTGACCACAGATTTTTCGGCGGAGATTGCGCCCAATCCCGTTGCCAAGCGGTTCTTCTTCTCATCCAATTCAATTCCGAATGCCGTAAGGTTTTTCAAAACGGCCGCGCGCGTCTCCCAACTGTTTTCGCCGATGCCGCCGGAGAAAGTAATGGCGTCCACGCCGCCCAACTCCAGCAGAAACGCGCCCACATAATGGCGAATCGCGCGCGTAAAAACATCCAGCGCCAGCCGCGCCTGCTTGCTGCCCGCTGCCGCCGCCTGATCCAGGTCGCGCATATCGCCGCTCGTTCCGCTGATGCCCGCCAATCCCGACTGGCTGCCGAGGATGCGCGCCATCTCATCCGGCCCCACATTCAGCTTCTTCATCATCTGCAGCACAGCGAAGCAGTCGATGTCGCCCACGCGATTGTTCTGCGGCAACCCTGATTGTGGCGAAGTCCCGAAGCTGGTGTCGATGGCCACGCCGTCGCGGAAGGCCGCGATGCTCGAACTGCCTCCCAGATGGCAGGAGATGTGGCGCAGATTCTTTCTGCCCAGCAGCTTCGTGGTATGCTCATTGGCGGCGCGATGACTGGCGCCGTGAAATCCATAGCGGCGAATCCCGTATTTCTCGCGCCACTCGTAAGGCACGGCGTAGGTGGTCGCCGCCTCGTCCATCAATCTGTAAGGGCTGGTCTCAATCACTGCCACCAGAGGAACGCCCGGAAGTTCCTGCCGAAAAGCCTCAATCGCTACCATATAAGGAGGGTTGTGCGCCGGCGCAAAGAAAGTGAACTCCTCCATCGCCCGCAGCAGTTCGTCGCCGATCAATTGCGATTGATTCAGCGGTCCGGTATGAACCACCTTGAATCCCACCGCGCCGATCTCCGAAATGTTGCTCAGTGCATTGCCTTCTCCTGCTATCGCCGCAAGGCACTTGGCGATAGCCGATTGGTAGTCGGGACACTCGCCGCCCGGCTGGCCAATTCGCTCAACGCGCCCTTCCGCCAATACCGTCTCAGACGGCATATCCAGAACCCGGTACTTGAAAGAAGTGCTGCCGATATTTGGGATCAGGCATTTCATTTTTGAACGCTTTTGAACACTCTTGAATTATTATAAAGCATACAGTACAATTCAATTCAGAGTCAAATGGATTTTTGACGGTTTTTTGAGGTTGACCCTGTATGGCGGATATTGCCGGTCAGTCGCGAGTCAATCAGGCGGGGGGAGCGTCCCCGTCTGTCGATCGTCTTGAGGAACTCGGCATTGTGGGCGCGGGAGGCGGTGGGTTCCCTGCGGCAGTTAAGTTCTGCGCCCGGGTCTCTCTCGTTATCGTCAACGCCGCGGAATGTGAACCTCTGCTGCACAAGGATAAGGAGTTACTCCATCACCATTCAGAGTCCTTTCTGAGCGGCCTGCAAATGACCATGGAGATGGTCGGCGCGCGCGAAGCGGCCATTGGAATCAAGGAAAAATACCACGAAATCATTGCTGCGCTGGAGCTCTCAGTCCCGCCCGGAGTGCGGGTTGTACCGTTGCCGGATGTCTACCCGGCAGGCGATGAATTCATTCTCGTCCACTTGATCACCGGCCGCGTCATTCCGCCCGGAGGCCTGCCCAAGGATGTGGACGTAGCCGTCTCCAATGTCGAGACCCTGATCAACATCGGCCTGGATCAGCCGGTGACGCACAAATTCCTCACCGTAGCAGGCGCCGTCGAGACACCCGTTACTCTTCGGGTACCCGTCGGCATCTCCATCGGCGAAGTCATCGAAGCCGCGGGCGGCGCAACGGTAAGCGACATCGGCGTGCTCCTGGGCGGCGTCATGATGGCCAAGCCTGCGGCCAGTCTCGATGTGCCGGTGACCAAGACCACGGGCGGCATCATCGTGCTGCCCGCCTCGCACAAGCTGATCCAGCGCCACAACGCCCCGATGATTCAGGTCAACCGCATCGGTCGCTCAGCCTGCGATCAGTGCCGCTTCTGCACNNCATCCCATCGAGCCGCATCGCGCCATGCAGTCGCTCGGCTTTGCCACTGGCGTGGATGCCATGGTCGCCACACTATATTGCTGCGAGTGCAATCTCTGCTCGCTCTACGCTTGTCCTGAGGACCTCGATCCAAAGAATGTTTGCGTGCAGGCCAAACCGTTGGCGCGTGAGCGCGGGTTGACCTTCAAAGGCGACCCCGCATCCATCACTCCCCATCCTCTCGCCGAATTCCGCCGCGTCCCGATGCGTCGGTTGATTGCCCGGCTAGGCTTGGGAGAGTTTAATAATGTCGGCCCGCTCGTGGACCATTCTTTTTCGCCGCAAAAGGTAAAAATTCTGTTGAAGCAACACGCCGGCCTGCCCGCTGTTCCGGTAGTGAAATGCGGCGACCAGGTTCATGTAGGCGATCTGCTCGCCGCGCCGGAGCAGGGCAAACTCGGCGCTCGCTTGCACGCCAGCATCGACGGCGTGGTGACGGTGGGCCGCGATGCAATTGTGATTGAGCGGAGGGAGCAGGGGCCTTTAGGCCCCTGAATGAGCGTGACTTTGAAGGGCCTTCAGGCCCGGGCTTTTTTACGAATCGCATAAAAGGAGTCAACGTCGTGTCTGAAATCAGCTCTATCGGACTTATCGAGCTTTCCAGCGTGGCCACCGGTTTTTTGGTCGAGGATGTGATGCTGAAGGCCGGCTCGGTTCAGCTTCTGCTGGCTCGCAGCATCTGCTCGGGAAAATTTCTCATCGCGGTCTCAGGCGACGTAACCTCGGTCGAGGCCGCGGTCCAGGCCGGCGGAGTTGCCGCGGGCCCATCGCTTATCGAGAAGCGGCAAATCGCGCGCGTGCACCCTTCCGTTCTGGCGGCCATCTCCAATGCCGTTGACGTCGATCCTCGCCAGTTGCGCTCCATCGGCATCATCGAGACCTTCTCCGCGGCCAGCATCATCGCGGTGGCCGACGCAGCTGTCAAATCCGCCAACGTAACTCTGCTCCGAATCCATCTGGCGATGGCGCTGGGAGGCAAGGGTTTCGTGATGATGGCCGGCGACGTCGCCAGCGTTCAGGCAGCCGTTGCGGCCGGCTCCAAAGTTGCCGCCGAGGATGGAATGTTAGTGGGCCGAAGCGTGATTGCGGCTCCCTCCGAAGAGCTCTTCCGAGACTACATTTAGCCCGATGTCTGAATCGGCCTTCCTCCCTACCGGTATACATGCGGAATAAAGTTCTGTTCCTGGATGGGCGGCCGCACGTATTTCGACTTATCCAGCTTCGGCAATTCCAGCGGCTCGGGCGTCAAATCGCGGTAGTCAATCATCGACAGAAGATGCCGGATCACGTTCAGCCGGGCGCATTTCTTATCTTCCGCATTCGCGACATACCAGGGCGACTGCTTGGTGTCGGTTACCGCGAACATCTCGTCCTTGGCGCGCGAGTACTCGGCCCAGTGCTTGCGCGATTGCAAATCCATCGGGCTCAGCTTCCAGCGCTTGGTGGGGCTTTTCATGCGCCCCTGAAAGCGCTTCTCCTGTTCCTCGTCGCTGACGGAGAACCAGTATTTGATCAATCGAATCCCGGAGCGGATTAACATGCGCTCAAACTCCGGACAGCTCTGCATAAACTCCTGATACTGCGCCTCGGTGCAGAAGCCCATCACCCGCTCGACCCCGGCACGGTTGTACCAACTGCGATCAAACAGCACCATCTCGCCCGCCGCCGGCAAGTGGGGAACATATCTCTGGAAGTACCATTGCGTCGTCTCGCGCTCCGTGGGCGTGCCCAGTGCCACCACCCGGCAGACGCGCGGATTCAGCGATTCCGTGATGCGCTTGATCGCGCCGCCCTTGCCCGCCGCGTCGCGGCCTTCAAACAGCACCACCACCCGCAGGCCCTCGTGGCGAATCCACTCCTGCAGCTTCACAAGCTCTTCTTGCAGGCGGCGCAGCTCGCGCTCATAGTCGCAGTCTTTTCCCAGTTGCAACGTTTGTTCATCATCCGGTTTTGGCGCTGGCAGGTCTCGGCCAACCTGAATGTCATTTTCAGGCGTTGCCTGACGCTTCTTCTCTGGCTTTTGCTTCTTGTGCTTGTCTTTCATCGGTATTCCTCCAACTCCACAGGCTCACCCTGTTCCTATCGGCAGAATTCATCGCCGGAATCATCATAATCCTCTAATGCGCGGGTGAAAGATTCCTTTTAGTCGTCCATTGGCTTTGCCGACTCGCAGGAGATGAAACGGGTAGCTGCAATACGCTAACTTGCTAATTCGCTCGCTCCGCGTAGCGGAGGCTAACTTGCTGCGCTTGTTCAAAAAACTATGGGTACCCCACCCTCCCCGCGTTTTTGTTTTTGCGGCTAATGTCCTGTCTCAAAAGTTCGCAGCATAAATGCGATTGTCATCCTGAGCGGAGTTTGGCGCGTTCTTTGCGACATACGCCGTCGAAGGACCTGCGGTTGTTTTTCAACGAACTTCGGATTCACCATACTAAGGTGGAAACGGAAAACTCGCCTTGGAATTGTTCGTTTTTTTGTTGAACTTGCGCTTTTGTTTCTTCCCGGATATTTGAAAACCAGCGGGCGCAGACCGGCATCATCGCCAGCCGACGCCCGTTATTTCTCGCTATTGACTTTACGCCAGCTCAACCTTCAGCGTAATCGCCACGTCAGAAATCTTCTCCGCGGGATCTCGACCTTCAATGAGGCTTCGTCCGTCGCCGTTGCGCGTCAATTGCAAGCCGCAAATGCCCGTCAATTATAATGAATTGATAATGCGGTCAGTTCAATGGAAATCATGCGCCACGCTGCTTCTGGCGTCGCCTGCCTATCTGCGCGAACGGACAGCCGTATGAGCACGGCCTCCGGCGCGCCGCACCTTGCAGACGAGCACCACGACTGGAAGCCGGCGGCCAACCCGTGGATGGTCGCAGCCTCGGTCATGCTGGCCACCTTCATGGTGGTGCTCGACTCCTCGGTAGCCAACGTCTCCCTGCCGCACATCGCCGGAAACCTCTCGGCCTCCACCGATGAGTCCACCTGGGTTCTCACCAGCTACCTGGTCGCCAACGCCATCATGCTGCCCGCCGCCGGTTGGATCGCGCGGCGCATCGGTCGCAAGCGCCTGCTGATCATCTCCATCCTGATCTTCACCGTCGCATCGCTGCTATGTGGCATGGCCATATCCATGCCCATGCTGATTGTGGCCCGCATTCTGCAAGGCATAGGCGGCGGCGGAATGCAGCCCCTGGCCCAGTCCATCCTGCTGGAGAGTTTTCCGCCACGCCAGCACGGCACCGCCATGGCCGTCTATGGCGTCGGCGTTATTGTCGCTCCCATCATCGGACCCACCCTCGGCGGATGGATTACCGACAGCTACTCCTGGAGATGGATCTTCTATATCAATCTCCCCATCGGCATCCTCGCCCTCTTCATGGTCAACCTCTATGTCGAAGACCCGCCCTACCTGCGCCAAAAATTCAAGGGAGCAATCGACTATCTCGGCTTCGGCCTCATGGCTCTCTGGCTGGGAACATTGCAGCTTGTGCTGGACAAAGGACAGGAGTCAGACTGGTTCGCCACCCCATGGGTGTGCTGGACTGCGGCAGTCTCCACGCTGGCGCTCATCGCCTTCATTGTCCGCGAGTTGAAGGACCGCGAGCCCATCGTTCATTTGCAAATCTTTGCCAACCGCAACTTCAGCGTGGGAACGCTGGTTACCGGCGTCTATGGTTTCATTCTCTACGCGTCCACGGCCATGCTGCCCCTGTTTCTGCAAACCATGATGGGATATTCGGCGCTGCAGAGCGGCATGTCCGTTAGCCCGCGTGGCATCGGCGCCATGGCCTCCATGATTGCCGCGGGCTTTCTGGTCCGTTACGTCGATGCCCGCGTGCTGATGGCCTTCGGCTTTGCCCTGCTCAGTTACTCCACCTGGATGCTGGGCCAGATCAATCTCGCCATCGGCATGAATTCAGTAATCATACCCAACGTGGTCAGCGGACTCGCCATGGGCTTCGTCTTCGTTCCCCTCACCACCATGACTCTCAGCCGGCTGCCCAAGCAGGAGATGGGCAACGCCACTGGCATCTACAACCTGATGCGCAGCATCGGAGGCTCCATCGGCATCGCCACCGTCACCACCATGCTGGTCCGCGGCGCTCAGGCCCATCAGAATTATCTGGCCGCGAACGCCGGCGCCGGTAACCCCGTCACCAGCGGATTGGTGCGAGGCTTGCAGGCCAAACTTTTTTCCCAGGGCGCCGACATGGTCACCGCCCATCAAAAAGCTGTAGGAATGCTTTACCGCAGCGCGCAACAGCAAGCGGCTCTGATGGCCTATATGGACAACTTCCGCCTGATGGCCTTCCTCGCACTGCTTTGCGTCCCCATGCTTCTACTCTTCCAGCGGGTAAAGAAGCACGACTGATGTGGGGTTTGATGAATGTATATTGGTTAGGGAACCTCTGAATAAGCCGATGTTTTTAAAGGGCACGACTGGTAGGTCATGGCTTTAGCCATGACTGCCGCAAATGCTGAATAAGTCGATGTTTTGAAAGGGCACGACTTTAGAGCGTTTTCTGTTTAAGTGTGAATAAAACTGTGGGTGCCCCATCCATTTCGCGTTCTTTGCGAAATGGGTGGGATAACACAACTGCCATCTCGACCGTAAACACCAGAACCGAAAATGCTCTGTCGTGCCGCAAATGCAGCAAAATCAATGCGGGCTTTAG
>PMGP01000365.1:8312-8472 GCA_003156235.1 Acidobacteriaceae bacterium | reverse complement strand
GCGAGCAGTACGACCCGGATTTAAGCTTGTACTATCTGCGGGCGCGCTACTACAACCCGGTCACAGGCCGCTTCCTCAGCGTGGACCCAGAGGCCGGCGAAGGCCAGAGGCGCTATGAGTACGCCGCCGCAGACCCGATCAACGGCATGGACCCCTCCGG
>PMGP01000365.1:2192-8282 GCA_003156235.1 Acidobacteriaceae bacterium | reverse complement strand
GTGGCCCACCATCGCCGCCTCACAAGAAAGTAAAGGTGTGCTGGCGTTCGTTGCTAAAAGCAAGATTAAGTAATACCCTGCCGAATCCGGTGATAGGACATTACAAGCATACTTATATCGAAATCGACTCATCAGGCGGCGCACGAGATACCTGGGGTGTACTCGGAGTTGACCCCGATGGCAAGAACCAGGAAGTGCTAAAGAATGATCCTAGGAACAGTCCCTTTGGTGGCAGCGGATGTAAGGATGTTCCTTGCTCAGACAGCGTAGCGGCATATTTCGAAACGGCGTTGAATGCCACTGTATATCCGTATTCAAAGTGCCCTTCGTGCGACACAAACTACCGGAATTGGTGGTGGCGTCAACCCCCAGATGGGTTTAACAGCAATACCTACACCTACAACATGGTCTACAATTTCCTCTTTATTCCTCCGCCGCTTGATGTTATCGCTCCTGGATATCACTTCAGTAGTGCGTATTCAACGTATTTCTAACCCAATGGAAGGATTGCGCCATGCTGAGCCGCGTACTAGCTGTTTTGCAACTCGTAGTATTTCTCGTGCTATCATGCGCCTCGTACGGAGAGCCCGGCGGCACTTTCACAGTAGCGGGAACGACACTGCTGTTTAGGAACGAGACTCTTCGCCTCACAATCGGTCAGCAGGAAGTAATAGTGCCGAACCCTCCAGGCTCTATTGTGGAGGGTTCCGTTCCTATCCCGTCCTTGGCGTCTAGTGGTGTACGAGTTGCTGTCGAATTGGTGGTAACCGACAGACATCCAAGAGTGGAGTGCAAATCGCTCTCCGTCGCCTGTCCCGGGCAAGACGAGGAAGAAGTCAAATCCGTTGTAGGTGTGTATTCCTTGCACACTAAGTCATGGAAAGTATTTGGCGATTTCTGCCCTGATTACGTTAACTCAGTGGCATTATCACCGGACGGGACTAAGGTTGCATTTACATCCAAGTTGAAGAGTGGCAGTCAACACTGTTTTGATAATCCAACTGTATTGCAGATTCTTGACATTGCAACGGGTGGGTTCACAGCTGTTCCCTACCAAGCGGAATTGTTGATGAGCGACTCGCCGCTGGGTTGGTCGCCGGATGGACGATACCTCGTGGGTCAACTTGGTTCAATGGAGACGTCAACTCAGCAGGTCGTTTTGATTGAAATAGCGTCTGGAATCGGCAAGGTCATCGCTCGCGGAACAGCCCCATCTTGGTCACCTAATGGGAATTGGATTGCCTATATTGCTGGTGGGGCTGGGGGTCAGAAGTGCATGCTCATTCGCCCCGACGGAACTGATGTCAGAATGGTTCATACTTTAGCTAGGGATTCAGGTGATTACTCGATACTATACCGTTGTGCTGTTTGGTCGCCGGATAGCGGTAAACTCCTGTTTAACGAAATGAAAGCGGATGAGCCCAGCGTCCGGGTCACGATGCTGACTTTAGCCACCGGGAGGGTTATCACGAAATCTCGTGATGGACTGATTGTTTTTGGTTGGGGATGGGAATATAATCACCGATAGCCGCGTGGTGGTGACGGACACTTACGACGCTAACGGCAACGCGTGGAACTCCGGCGGAAACTACTTTGCCTACAACCCGGAGAACGAGTTGAAGTCGATGAATCGCGGCGCCGTCACACTGCTTTACGACGGCGACGGCAACCGCGTGGCCAAGACGGTGAACGGCATTACCACGCGCTACCTGGTCGATGATCTGAACCCGACCGGATTGCCGCAGGTGGTCGAGGAGACGGTCAACAACGTGGTCCAGCGGCAGTACACNNAACTCATCAGCGAGAATCAGATCGTCGGCGACACATGGACGGTGAGCTTCTATGGGGTTGACGGCGCGGGCAGCGTTCGCCAACTGATTAACTCCATAGGACAAGTGACCGACACTTACGAGTACGATGCCTTCGGCAACAAGATCAGCTCGACTGGCACAACGCCCAACAACTATCTCTACCGCGGCGAGCAGTACGACCCGGATTTGAGCTTGTACTATCTGCGGGCGCGCTACTACAACCCGGTCACCGGTCGCTTCCTGAGCGTGGATTCGTTGGCAGGCGAGGGTCAGCGGCGCTACGAGTACGCCGACGCAGACCCGGTCAACGGCATGGACCCCTCCGGCAATGAGGCCATCATCGAGTTCGCGCTGATAAACAATTATCCTGGCCGCCTTGGCTTCATTTCTGTACATTTCCCAACATGGTGCGGATTTGCGGGGAGTGAGGCGCTTTCTGAATGTGGTGCCCCCGGTCCCGGTGGCCCACCATCGCCGCCTCATTGGATCGTAAAAGTGGATTGGCGTTCGTTGATGGCTGGGAAGGTAGATGAATCCACTCCGAATCCCGTGCTAGGACATTGGCATCACACCTATATTGAGATTGACAAACCGGGAGCTGCGCCTGAAACGTGGGGTGTGCTTGGAGATCCGCCGGGCACACCGAAAACGATGAAAGTTGGTCAACAAGTGAGATATGATGACCCCAGAAACAGGCCCTTTGGTAGCAGCGGTTCCGAGGTGGTTCCCTGCTCAGACAGCGCGGCGGCCGATTTCGAGCAAACGCTCAACCTCTCACGATATGACCATGGCTCCGTTTGTCCTTCATGCGGAAAACCCTACAAGAACATGTGGTGGAAATTTCCTCCAGACGGGTTTAACAGCAACACTTACACCTACAACATGGTTAACAATTGGCTTTTAGGTATGCCACCGCCAGTACCCAATGCGCCGGGGTACGAGTATTCCAGTAACTATCTCGGCTACCCATATGTGAGCTATTGAACAGAAAGCGTGTATCATGCGAAATCGGCTACAGTTTGTCTTGCAAGCGGCAGCTTTGATCATTTTCTCCCGTGCCTCGTGCAGTCAGGTTCCAAACATGTTTACTGAGCCAAATTCGACTTTGTTGTTTGGCAGCCCTGACAATGAAGTTGCCTTGGCCGTTGGGAAACAAAAGTTCGACGTCCATAATCCGCCGGGCTTTATTGGCCAAGGCACTTCCCCGCTGCCCGCGCTGTCGCCTAAAGCCGACAAGGTTGCTTGGGGCGTTGCATTACCTGATGTCACAGGTGATGAGAACTGCAGAAACAGCCTGGTCGTGTGTCCGATGGCCGACACGCCAAAACGCAAATCCGTTATGGCGTTGTATTCAATACGCAACAAGTCCTGGAAGTTGTATGGTGATTTTTGCCCAGGGGGCGTTGGATCAGCGACTTTCTCGGCTGACGGAACTAAAGTCGCATTCTCGGCGAAATCGAGGTCGGGCAACCCAGATTGTGACTCCAATCCGGATAAGCTACAGATTCTAGATCTCGCAACAGGTAAGTTGACGCCAATAACCTATTCCGACGAGGTGATGCACAACGCGCGACTTAGCTGGTCTCCGGACGGAAAATATCTTGTAGGTCAACTTGGTGCCTGGGTGGAGCTTAACAAGCGTATTGTGGTCATTGACGTGTTATCTGGAATTGGGAGAATTATCGCAGAAGGAACCAACCCTTCCTGGTCACCTAAGGGCGACTGGATTGCATATACGGATAGTTCAGGGGAGAAATGCGTGCTTATTCATCCGGACGGAACCGGATCAAAGATGGTTCGCAATCTGAGCAAGGGATCCTTCTCATATAAGATATTCTTCTATGGTGTAGTGTGGTCACCGGATGGCAACAAATTGTTGTTCAATGAAGCCTATGGCGCTCTCGAATCCAGCCTTGATGTCGCGATGTTGGATTTAGCTACCGGCAAAGTAACTATAAGATCCAAGCACGGTCCCGCCGTATTTGGCTGGTCACACAATCCAAGTGAATAGTGAATACAATACCAGTGCGACTCCCGAAAGCACGCTGAGTTATACTTACGACGCGGCGGGCAACGTGACATCGGTATCCTCTTCCAATGCGAACGGAGTCTCGGTCTCCTACACGTATGACGATGTGGGCCGCCTCAGCACAGTGGTGGATAGTCGTTTGCAAGGCAATCAAACCACCACTTATACCTACGATCTGGCCAGCAACGTAGCCACGGCNNGCGCTGTCTACGCCGGTCTCCAATTACTCGTACCAACTCGGTCCGACCGGCAATCGCAAGAGCGCCACAGAGGGCAACGGCCGGAATCTCAACTGGAGCTACGACGGCATCTACCGCCTGACCGGCGAAAGCATCAACTCCGATGAGCCTCAGAATAGCGGTAGCGTCAATTATGTACTCGACCCTGTCGGCAACCGCAAATCGGCGACCTCTTCGCTTCCCGGCATCAATCCCATCGCAGGCGCCTACAACGCTGACGACGAGCTTTCGGCGGAGCGTTACGACGGCGACGGCAACGCGTGGAACTCCGGCGGCAATTACTTCGCCTACGACTCGGAGAACGAGTTGAAGTCGATGAATCGCGGCGCCGTCACACTGCTNNGACCGGATTGCCGCAGGTGGTCGAGGAGACGGTCAATAACGTGGTCCAGCGGCAGTACACGTATGGGCTTCAACTCATCAGCGAGAATCAGATTGCCAATAACACCTGGGTCACGAGCTTCTATCAAACAGACGGCACGGGAAGTGTTCGCCAGTTGACCAACTCTGCCGGAGTCGTGACCGACACTTACGAGTACGATGCCTTCGGCAACAAAGTCAGCTCGACTGGCTCAACGCCTAACAACTATCTCTATCGCGGCGAGCAGTACGACCCGGATTTGAGCTTGTACTATCTGCGCGCGCGGTACTACAACCCGGTCACCGGTCGCTTCCTGAGCGTGGACCCGGAGGCCGGCAAGGGCCAGCGGCGCTACGAATACGCTGGCGCAGACCCGGTCAACGGTATGGACCCCTCCGGCAATGAGGCCATCATCGAGTTCGCGCTGATTAACAATTATCCGGGCCGCCTTGGCTTCATTCATGTGGCTTTTCCAACATGGTGCGACCTCCCGGTCATCGGCAGCCTTCTCCCCGGATGCAGTACCCCTCCCCCGCCGCCACCGTGCAAATGCGGGCTCAAAGTAGCCCCGGAGTACGACAAGGGCCCCTCGGTTCCTGGGAGAACAACATTCTCCTGGCATGCGACGTTTTTGAACGACGACACTCATAAGCCGACTTGCTGTGAAGTCAGACAAATGACTTCATGGAACGGAGCTGCCCCACCGTGGTTTCAGCCGCCAGACACCAGGCCAAACACTTGGTACGAAGATCGGGATCAGCAGAATCACCGCTATGGCAGAAGGCCCCCCTCCACTTATTCAGACTTACACCAGGGCTTTGACTGGTACAGTGGCGATAACTACGACGCAAATGATACGCCAGCAATGTGGGCCGATGAAACGGTCAAGTTCAAGCTCATCGTAGTCGACGTTTGCAATGGCGGCTCGACCATCTACGAAAGCAAGACTCTGTTTGTAAACTTCTGAGGTGAGTTCAATGAGATTGTTTGTTTGTGGTCTTCTGCTCCTGATTTCTTCGGCGAATGCCATTGCACTGCAAAAGGAAAGCACAATGGGCGGCTTAACTCTCGCGATTAAGGAAGTGAAGCCTTCTGGAGTGGTTACAGTTGAACTGAATAACTCTTCACAAAAGCCAATCAGGATATGGGGCGAAGCGAATAGCTGGGGTGCCGCGCATTGGCGGGTCTTGCTTATCAGGAATGGGCGGCTCAATACCTTCTTTGAGAATCCCGACCGAATGTTCATGCGGAATGGACCGGGGTTCAATGAAATCGCTGTTGGAGGGCATTTTGAGCGCAAACTGGATATTGTGGGAGAGGGATGGCGTGGACCGGACGTGCAGAAAATCAGATTTGTGCGCGGTGACGTTCTCATCGTGATCTACGATGTTCCCAATCAATTCGCCTTTTCCGAAGCTCCCATCTCAGTTGCGGCAAGCAAGATGGGTGTTTGGTATGGCGTTGCAACGGCGATGATAGTAGTCCAGTGACTGTAGTTTGACAAAATACCATCCGGGCGTATTGAGGACAGGATTTTGCACACAAAGGCAGTTTGATGACCCGATGGGCAATATGCGCTCAGAGACTTCATCGATTAACGGCATTAACTACGGCAACTGGACCTACACCGCCGACGACGAGCTTTCGACG
>PMGP01000365.1:0-2178 GCA_003156235.1 Acidobacteriaceae bacterium | reverse complement strand
TGGCCAAGACGGTGAACGGCGTGACGACGCGTTATCTGGTCGATGACCTCAACCCGACGGGATTGCCGCAGGTGGTCGAAGAGACGGTCAATAACGTGGTCCAGCGGCAGTACACGTATGGGCTTCAACTCATCAGCGAGAATCAGGTCGTCGGCAACACATGGACGGTGAGCTTCTATGGGGTTGACGGCGCGGGCAGCGTTCGCCAACTGACTAACTCTGCCGGAGTCGTGACCGACACCTACGAGTACGACGCCTTTGGCAACAAAGTCAGTTCGACCGGCACAACGCCGAACAACTATCTCTACCGCGGCGAACAGTACGACCCGGATCTGAGCTTGTACTACCTGCGGGCGCGCTACTACAACCCGGTCACAGGTCGCTTCCTCAGCGCGGACCCGGAGGCCGGCGAAGGCCAGCGGCGCTACGAGTACGCTGGTGCCGATCCTGTCAACGGCATGGACCCGACTGGCAATGAAGACATGATCGAGTGGGCGCTGCTGATTCATTATCCAAGCCGCATGTCATGGATTTCTGTACATTTCCCAGGATGGTGCGGCATTGCGGGGGGTGATTTTCTCGGTGAATGCAATGCCCCCGGTCCGGGTGCTCCGTCACCGCCTTCGCCGCCACCATGTTGCTTTGCGCGTTTGAAGTATAGGGCTGTATACGCAAAGATTCCGTACTTAGGAATTCCGGAGTTTGTTGGAGAACACTCATTTTGGTTTGTACAAGATCGCACTGGATTGCAGCATGTGATTGATGGTGGTCCGTCGGGTCCTAACGGTACAGGAAATCTAGTCGACTGGGATACACCTGGCACTGTGAGTAGACAATATCCACAAGACAATTCATCAGCGTGGACTTGGTGGGATAGCGGTACCGGCTCGGGTTTCCTCTGTACTCAGGTGGACCGTCTTATTAACGCCGCAGATACCTGGCCGCCATACCGGCTGCCGCCTTACAGTGGGCCATTCGGACCCAATAGCAACAGTTTTGCCCATGCTGTTGGCGTTGCTGCAAGTTTCAACCCATCAAAGCCTACAGATGCCGTAGCCTGGGACTATCCAATACCATATTGAGGCATGCTATGGACGACACTTGCACACGCAGATTGCACAGATGGCAAAGCCGAACGCCGCGCGCCCAGAACTATTGCCAGCACAGAAATGTCGGCTACGCTATCGCGAAGCACTACCTACGGGTAAGATTAATAACGGAACAAAGCGTTCGTTCTTTGGAGGTAGACGCGTGAAGAAATGGTCGCAGAGAAAGATTCTTGTCGTTATCTGCTCGTTGGTATTCGTAGTCGTAGCTCCTTTGATCTCTACGTTATGGTGGCAAAGCACTCACAACCTGCAGCCGTTGTCGGTGCCAATTTCGCTCAAGCATGGCGAATACACGTCGCCTTACTTCACAACAGATCTAAACAATGCTTACCAAATTCAATTGGATTGGGACCGATTTCCTGACGCACTTGCAGAGTTGGACTTGGATTGGAAGGTAGTGGACGATACCGGAATGACAGTTCAGCAAGGAACCTATAGCAGTCAAATACGTGGCGGCGACGGGGCGACGCTTGGGGAGTATAGGCCGAAGCGCGGCTTACGCCAGAGGATCATTCTGCGAATCCATCAGGACGTTGAAGGGTTTGATGCCCATCATCCAATATTAAAAGTTAGTGTGCCGGAAACGATGCTCGAATCATCAGGTTATGAAGTCCCACTAGCAATTGTATGGGCTGGCCTCATTACTGTTCTCGGCGTAGCCACACTTCTTTTCCTTCTGGTACGACGCCGGAGGGCACGCTGAGTTATACTTACGATTTGGCGGGCAACGTGACATCGGTGACTTCTTCCAATGCGAACGGCGTCTCGGTCTCCTACACGTATGACGATGTGGGCCGCCTTAGCATGGTGGTAGATAGTCGTTTGCAAGGCAATCATACCAGCACTTACACCTACGATTTGGCCAGCAACGTAGCCACGGCTGTCTATCCCAACCAATCGCAGTCTCAGCCGACCAACTTCACTTACGACCCGCTCAACCGGCTCACGGCGCTGTCTACGCCGGTCTCCAATTACTCGTACCAACTCGGTCCGACCGGCAATCGCAAGAGCGCCACAGAGGGCAACGGCCGGACTCTCAACTGGAGCTACGACGGCGTTTACCGGCTGA
>PMGP01000108.1 GCA_003156235.1 Acidobacteriaceae bacterium | reverse complement strand
CACAGTGTCACGGCTGGTGCAACAATCCCATAACGCCGGTTGAAAAATCCGCCACCCCTGGGGGTGACCAGGCGGCTCGATTCTGAAAGCGTCCTCAGCGAGTACTCTTTCCGAGGTATGCTGTGGCTGCATGGTTGCAACGGGCTTACCAGCATCAGTTCCTATTCAGCCCCATTTCCCGGCTTTGCAGCTTCATCTTCCACCGGGATTCCATGTCCCGAATGTCGTCGATGTTCGAACTACTCCCAGCGACCTCAAGAACAGAAACTTGGTAGTCGCTGTATTCACGGCTTTTCAGAGCAATGTTGCCGCCGTGTCCGGTCATGACGTATTCCATCCATCGGTGCCAAAACCCCTCGCCCCCAGAGGCTGAGCCGACGTATTGCTCCTTGGTCTTGGGGCAAGTCAGGAGGTAGATGCCGGTCGCTTGTTTGAGGTTGGCAATCCAGGTCTTCGGCAGTCCCGCCACTTTGGACAAGGGCTCCATGAAATTGAGAAATCCGGGGAAATCGGGTTCCTTGAACTCGGGGCGCAGTTCTATGATCGGCTTGTTCTGGTTGTCGGCTCGTTGCACCCAGGCTCGTGTTCCACCCCCCCAGTCGATGAAGACCTTGCCTTCCAAGTCGGCCAGCCGTTCATCAACCTGTAGGTTGTAGGCATCACAGCTTCCTGCCAAGTCAATCTTGTCTCTATGTGGCTGTGGAGTGTCTTTCGCCAGCAAACCCTTGTACTTAGCTGCGTACATGCCGACGAACATTGTCGCGCCGTCTGGGGTAGCTACGAACGAAGCCCAATTGGGTGCTCGGGAGAGTTTTGACCTGTTCTTAAAGCTCTGGCAGGATTGGTAGACTTCGAAGGCAGGCCGATTGTCGCGCCACAGTTCGTATGGCGTCCGTCCAGGCGACGCACGCTTGTCTTGGTGGCGGAGCAGGATGACCGCCGCTGGAGCAATTCCATGCTGCGCCAGCAGCGAATTGAACAAGATTGGCATGATTATTCCTTACGTTTCCAACTTCCCATAGTACCTCAATTGGGGAAAGATGCGGATTTCTTATGCACGGGGATTCAGTGTCCTATCCAGGTATTGATGCGGTCGCTCTTCAGATAGCCAAGCCGGTCTTTGCTTCAAGGAGGGGTATCGGTAAACATGGCGGACTCTTGCGCCTATTATCGCAGCACTGCCTCTGCGTCAGCTTGGGTTACCGAAGAATGTCCAATGCCTCGTCTACGGCTGAGGTTCCCGGTGCTATATTGAGGAACGGGAGAATAGTCACCATGAGCATAGCCACGTTGATTTCCGAAATCGACGCCGAGATTGCTCGGCTCCAGCAAGCACGCACACTGCTGGCCAGTGCGGCGTCACCGGCAGCGAAGAAGCGCGGCAGACCGGCCAAAGCTGCTGGGGCAGCAGGGACTGTGAAAGCTGTTGCCGTCAAGGCCGTCACCGCCAAGCCGGTGAAGAAGCGCAACCTCTCACCCGAAGGCCGGGCGCGGATTGCAGCAGCGGTCAAGGCACGTTGGGCTGCTCAGAAGAAGGCGGCGAAGAAGTAGCTGAAGAATCTCCACGGGGAGCCGCTCGGCAGCAAGACCGACTGGCGGATTCCCGAAAGCACTTTGGCAAAAACCTGCCTGTGTGGGCTTTGCAGAGCAACGTTAGATTGTCTTTCGGTCTGCAACGAGCCATCGAGGCTTGGTCTCCTGCTGGGAATGACGATTCGTTTGATGCCGTTGTTGGGCTCATGGGGATGATTGAGATTTGCCTCGGCCAACGCAAAGCCATCGCTCAAGATAATGAATCGGTTCTTCGCGTCTAAGGGTGGATTCTCGGTCGTACAAGTGCCCATGATGAGAAAGGCTGGAAATTGAAGTGCAAGTATTAACAAGAGAACGGTTTGATGCTCTTTTGGGCTCTACGCGGAGTCCATGGACGAGAATTGTCGGTATCGAGAAAGGATGGTATTCGGAGAAAAACGAGAAGGTGCTCTGTGTCATCGTTCAGGATACTAGCGATAGAGACTTCACCTGCATAGTCCTTGGACGTGACCTAGTCGGGCGATTCAGAGCAGTCTATTTAACGCCATTCTTCAAGACACTTAAAGCGGCACGATCCGCTGTTCCGGGTCTGCTCTCTACTTGGTCTTCCCGTGACGAAGAGGAGTATTCCCAAGGCGACGAGCCCAAAAAACGAATGGATTTCTTTGCACCGCTTCATCCTGTCGAAAAGTTGCATCCTGACTTTAACTCGTTGATTAGTGATGAACGGCTATCTGCTGCCCGAGGAATTATAGATTCGATGATGTCCTATTTCAAAGACCCGGACGGCAATTTTGTGGAGCAGTTCCAGAGCACAGCATTCAACGCTCGGCTATGGGAACTGTATTTGTTTGCAGTGTTAGCAGAGGAGAGGTGTGAGATTGACCGCTCTCATCCTGCCCCGGATTATCTTTTTACTGCTGTCTTTGGTGAGTGTTTTCTTGAGGCCGTCACCGCAAATCCAAGCGGAGCAGGAGAGACGGGATACCCAACCGCGCCGAACAAGCTTTACGAATATATGCACAACTACCTCCCTATGAAGTTTTCAGGGCCGCTCGTGAGCAAACTTGGGAAGCACTATTGGGAGAAGCCCTACATCAGGGATAGACCAATCATACTTGCAATTGCTGATTATCATCTACCTGATTCGATGCAGAGGTCGCAAGATGCTTTACTGGAATATCTCTATGGGCAGCGATTTGAAAGAGAATATGACAAAGCAGGTCGTCTAAGTATTAAGGCTCAGCCTTTAGCCGAACACGTCTGGTTTGGGAAAAGAGTTCCTTCTGGATTCTTTCAACTTTCCGGTGCTGAGCACATATCGGCGGTGATTTCGACAGGGGAAGACACCATAATGAAATTTAACCGAATGGGGCATCGTGCTGGGTTTGGGTCAGCGCGAATCAAGATGGCCGCGTCAGGCTGGAGATGTATTCATGGACATCCTGCAAGGGTTGCGCCAGTGCGATTCAAGCTTGATGTTAATTCGGACGACTACGAAGAGTTCTGGATTGACGGGTTGCAGGTCTACCACAATCCTCGGGCACGCAATCCACTAGATATTCGTTTGTTCGCTGACGCGACACATCGCAGATGGAGAGATGGACAGCTTGACAGCACGTATGCTGACCGTTCTCCCAACTGCGTTGAGACGCATCTGAGCCTCTCATCTTCTTAAACGTGACTGTTAAATCGCAGCAGGAAGAACATAGCAGAGGTTCTCAGACTAATCGTTATAGACCACCGTCGGGGCCGCGTTTTGGAGGGCAAAAAGCCCCGTAAAACGGGGGCTGGGAATGAGACTTTGTGAACCAGCTTTAGTTTCTGCCGTAGTCGATAAAAATTCACTCAGCAAGGGTGTCACGCGCATCATTGGAGTCTAAACTTGCGAACCGCACTTCCGGTAGCCTGATAGGCCATCTGGTAGAGACACAGGTTTTCATTCCATGCCCCAAATCACCCAATCAGAAAAGTTACGTGAGCACGGACCAGAGACAAAAACGTCTTTTAGTGGTCCGGTATCTCCCTCACCTGTTGTGAGAGCCCACTTCAATGACCAGAGATCGGAGTTTATTCCCTTCGGCAGAAAAAGCGCTCCGCGAAGGGTGCCTTGGTTTGGGGGGTCGAAATACGCTAACCATAATCCGGTACTCTGGTCTTTGATAAACGTCCCTTCGTTGAGTGTCTGATTATCAACTACCTTCTTCTGCGCGTCCTCGAAAAAAAAGCCCAACACAATCTCGTTTCCATTAAATTCCATAGATGCATAAAGAGTATTCCCGGTTGTTCCCGGTGAAGATGACTTGCAGAAGAGCATATTTGGTGACGTCTCCTGCTGCTGTCGGGCATAAACATCAGCGAGGGCAATGATCGCCTCTGCATTTCCTTGGTCAGCAGCCTTCTGAAACCAGGAGACCGCCTGTACATCGTCTTTCGCCAAGCCCCCACGCCCGTTCTCGTACATCACGCCAAGATTG
>PMGP01000099.1:1783-3323 GCA_003156235.1 Acidobacteriaceae bacterium | reverse complement strand
CAGCAGCAGCATGCCGCACCGGCTCCACAACAACATGCCGCGCCTGAAGGCAAGCCAAGGTAAACGCACTGGCGCGGAGCCTGACTTTCCCTCCACAAAGACCCACGGATTGCCGTGGGTCTTTGTGCGTCAGGAACCCTCGAATCTCGGTTTCTCGCCCTTCACGAACACGTTCTTTGCGAAAGGATGGGATACCATGAATCTCAATCGCTAACTTGCATTCATGACTGAATCCCCAAATCCCGCCGCAACCCGTCTCAACGCCATCTTGGCCGAGGCGTCCCAGGCCCCGCTCGACACCGCTCAGACCCAACGCTTCGAAGCCCTTCTTTCGCTCTTTCTTCGCTGGAGCGCCCGCATCAACCTGACCTCCATCCGCGGCGAAGAAGGGATTCTCTCCCGCCATTTTGTCGAGTCCATCGCCTGCGCTCGCGCCCTCCCCGCCGGTATCTCCACCCTACTGGACTTCGGCTCCGGCGCCGGCTTCCCCGGCCTTCCCATCGCGCTCTGCCGTCCGGAGATCGCTGTCACCCTGGCCGAATCGCAGGGCAAGAAGGCAGCGTTTCTGCGCGAGGCGGTCCGAGTCTTGCGAGTCGCCGCAAAGGTCCACTCCGGCCGCGCCGAGTCGCTCGCCACAAACTTCGATTGCGTAACCATGCGCGCTGTAGACAAAATGGAACGTGCCGTCCAATCCGCGGCAAAGTTGGTCCGTCCCGGCGGCTGGCTCGCGCTCATGACCACCACCGCCAGCCTTCCCGCCCTCAAGGCAGCAGTAGAACGGTCTGCGGAAATAATTGATCCAGAGGGATCGGCAGCTACGGAGGGAGGCGGGGGATTGCCGGGGTCCCCGGCGAGCGATCTTGGCGCGCAGGGGTGGAATTTTAACCCCCGCACACTCTCCGCAAAAATGTCGCGGGCTTTAGCCCCGGAAGAAGGCTCCGCAGCTTCTACAGCCGAGTTCTCCTGGTCCGCCGCGCCTTTGCTTCCCTCAAGCGACGACCGTCTGCTTGCGTTGGGATTGCGCGCCAATCAGCCTCCATCCCAATAGCCGGCCGCGCGCCTCAATCCCAATGCTTCATCTGCGGCCACATCTCCTGCAGGTTCCCTACGAATAATAGCGGAAAGTGTTCCCATACAACGCAAGCTTTGTATCGGGGCACGACTGGTAGGTCAGGGTTTTAACCCCGACTGCCGAATGAGCGACAAAATCATCGTGAGCTTTAGCCCCGGAGGGAGGCGGGGGGTTTAACCCCCGCACAAAGCAAAAAAATAAATGCGGGCTTTAGCCCCGGAAAAACTCTCTTTGCCAACTAATATCGTTTGCGTTTTTTGAGTGCATGGAAGAACGCTTCTCTCGTAGGGAGAAAAGAAAATACCCCAGGGTGAAACCATGGGTCAGCGTTCCCCCATCCTCCCCTTCGTCCCGGGGCGCTGTGAATCTCCTCTGCAACCCATGATTCTCACCACCAATTACAATAAGAGACGCAGACAAAATTCACCATCGAGGATCATTAATCAGTGGCGCAACGCACCTTCAGCA
>PMGP01000099.1:0-1705 GCA_003156235.1 Acidobacteriaceae bacterium | reverse complement strand
GCGCAAGCTGATGGGCGCGACCAACCCGGCCAACGCCGAAGAGGGAACGATTCGCAAGAAGTTTGCCGGCTCGATGTCGGAGAATGCCGTACACGGCTCGGATGGCGAGGAGACAGCGGCGTTTGAGATCGGCTACTGGTTTGCGGGATACGAGTTGATTTAATTATTTCGCGAGGGTCTATCTTGGGTTCGCGGTTTCCCATTCTTTCCTCAGTAAAACTCGAGAAGGCGGGTACCTGTGCTGTGATAGCTTGGTAGCATGAATCAGTCGAATCTGGATATGCCTAAGTGGGCACGGAAGTTTAGATGGGGATGGTTTGCCATTGCAGTGATTGGGATTCTGCAAACCCCTACGGCTGTTATCAGTGCAATTCATTTAGTGAGTTCCGATCATAGGCTGACTCCGATCATTCCCATCGCGTTTGCAATTCGGTTCGGAATGATCTGGTTGTTCTTGAAGCTCTGGTGGGATACCCGTCCTATCAAAGAAACACCAGAAGACTAATCGAGGAAGCAGCGACATAACAAAGATGAAGCGCTAAGCCGGGTGCCGGGTGCCCCAGGTCTGGATTTTCAGACCTGGGAGACCTCGAACATCAACTGGCCAACATCCATGTTCTACCCATCCCCAAATAAATCATCAATTTTCTGGCGCAGAGCGGCAAATTCCTGGCGCAATTCAGCTACTGTCGCTTCCAACTGCGAAATGCGTTCGGCAGATTCCGCGCCCAGGCCGGAGTCTTCACCCGCTTCACGGCGCGCGAAAGCGGGCTCGGCTGCGGCGATGGGAAATGATTCCACTCCGCCGGACAGCAGATGCGCGTAGCGGGACTCCTTGGTCCCCGGCTGGCGCGGGAGGACGGCTGCCAGCGGCGGCGTGCGCTCCATCAGCTTTTGCAACGCGGCCAGCACATCCGCGATTTCCTCGAATTGGTGCAGGCGCTCGGTGCGGCCGCGCAGTTCGCCGGGAGTTTGCGGTCCGCGCAGCAGCAGTACGCAGAGGAGCGCCGTCTCCGCGCGGCTGAAGTTGAAGGCCTCGCCCAGCCAGTGCTCGTACTTGGTGACGCGGCCGTCGGCGGAGCGCGCGCGGCCGGCCAGATGCAGGTCTTCCAGGCCATGCAGAGCCTGGCGCACCTCCTCCTCGTCGAGCGCCATCACCGGCTCGCGGTTGGAGCGCTGATTGCAGGCGTTGATGAGCGCGTTGAGCGAAAGCGGATAGTACTCCGGCGTGGTCACTTCTTTTTCAACCAGAGCGCCGAGGACGCGGGCCTGGGGCGCGCTGAGGACGATGGGGAGCGTCTGATTTGGATCGGGCGGTAGCATAGATCTATTTTGCCACTGCTCAGGCAAGCTTGCCGGGCAATCAGAAGCCCCGCTCAAGCTGAACCTGAGCGGGGCTTCTCTTGCGCGGTGAGAATTGTTACCGCTTGCCTTTGATGGTGATGGGGCTGACGCCGGATTTTTTGGCGGCGCGGCGGGCGGCGATCTCGTGCATCTCCTTGCCAATGTGGGATTGATTAATGCCCAGCTGCATGGCCAGGTTGATTATGTTGCCGGTTCCCCAGTAGAGGGCCAGGCCGGAGGCGAAGTGCAGCATGGTGAAGCCTAAGATTGCCGGCATCATGATGGCCATCATCTTGCGCTGCGCGGGGTCCATGCCCGGCGTGGGGGTGATGAACTGCGTAACAAACATGGTGACGATGAT
>PMGP01000070.1:859-2531 GCA_003156235.1 Acidobacteriaceae bacterium | reverse complement strand
GAGTTGACGCAGGCTTATCTGGTCGAAGAGGAGGAATAGCCGATGCAGGCCGCTATCAAAAAGATGACCGACGGATTAATCGCTCTCCAACTCGACGCCGACGCTGCACGCGCGGTCTTTGCAAGCGTGCTCTTTGCGTCGAGATTTCACGATGGGATCGCACCACTGACCCCAATTGCAAAGCAGGGATTGAAGCAAGACTTCCATAAGCAAGCCAGGAGAGTTGCAATATGCCGATGACCTATGCGGAACACGAGAAAAAGATGAAGTCGCCGGCGGTTTGCGAACTTCTTCCTCTGCGGGATCTGCCAGAGGGCGACAACGTCATGATCCGAACGAATGGCGCTTTCGTGGCTGGCTATGAGCTGCGCGGCATCCTCGCCTACTTCGCTACGGATGGCGATCGCAACCAGACCAAAGCAATGCTGGAGGCGCTCTTCCGCAGCGTTCCCGACGTCAGTATGCGCATCCAATTCCGTTACGAAATCTCTGAGCATCTCGGAGATCTTCTGGACAACTACCTTCATGAGCAGCGCACTGCCCAATCGGAGGTGATGGCTCTCGACGCGCATCGGTTGCAAATGTGGCGCGAGAAGGAGCGCCGGGGCTACTACTTTGAGAACCGGCTGCATGTATACCTTGTCTGGGATCCACGCATTCATGCGAAGCTCTACCACTCTGCCGAACAGAATCGCAAGCTTGCCAGTTTTACGTTGAGCCAGAAAAGGGCGATCCAGCGCACGCGCAAGGAGCATGAAACCTACCTTGCGGAGTTCGAGTCGATCCTGCGTGGCATCGAGGGATCGATGGAAGCTGCAAACCTGGGCTCGCGCCGGCTCACGACACAGGATCTATTCGAGGAACTGAAGTACGCGCAGCACCCTTTACGCCGCGACCACCGGCCGTACGTTCCCGGCGAAGGAATGATCGAGTATCGCAGCGCCCGAGAGCAGGCTACGGAGGCGAGCATTTTGAATGAGACTGAGACCTACCTCAACATCGATGGGTATCTCTACGGCGTGGTGAGCCTGAAGGAATTGCCCGATGCAACTTTCCCTGGGATGCTGCAGAACTTTTCGACACTCGGTTTTCCTATTGTCATCAGCGGACAGGTCGTAATACCCGATCAGGTGAAGGTGCTCAAGAGCTACAAGAANNATTTCGTCATCGCTCAAGACTGCGAAGCTAAGCGTCTCGGTGATCGTGCGGACCTCGCAACCGGCGGTGACGATGCGGGATCTCGAACAATCGGAGCGTGAGCTGGCCAACCGCACACAGGAAGTCTTGAATGCATTTACGCACATGAATGGCGCGAAAGCCGTCGCGGAGACCATTGCCAAGAGGCGCATCTTTCTTGGTATGTTGCCGGGGATGGGCGAGGCTGACAAGCGCGACCAGGATATGCTCACCTCGAATGTCGCCGATCTGGTTCCCGTCGAGATGCCGTGGACCGGAACCAGAAGGAGTCCGCTCATTCTCTTCGAGACGCCGTTCCGCCAGCTCATTCCATTTTCTATGTTCGATCCTGATCTGTCGGACGCTAACGGCCTGCTGATGGCCAAAAGCGGCGGCGGCAAAACGCTGGCGGCGCAACAAATGCTCCTGATGGCCGCGCGAGCGAATCCGCTGATCTCGATTCTGGAGCGTGGGGACTCCTACCAGCCGCTGGTGG
>PMGP01000070.1:0-838 GCA_003156235.1 Acidobacteriaceae bacterium | reverse complement strand
GAGAACACGCCGCCCGATCTCGACATAGACCTGCTCGACAGCGTCTTGCTTGAAGCAATCGGATCAACGTACAAGCGTTGCAGTGCGAAGACCTCGAACCCAATTCCACTCTTCGGCGATCTGGCAGCAGAGTTGGCGCATTGGCAGGACCGGGACCGCAACCAAAAAATCAACACGATGGCCCAGATGGCCTCGACCAAGTTGCGGGCCTGGGTGGACGAGGGGCCGTATGCCCGTCTCTTCGATAGGCCGACAACCGTCGAGTTGAACAATCCCTGGCTCTATTTCAATGTCGAAAAGTTGAAGGACGATCCGCGTCTGGAGCGCGCCATGAGCCTGCTTATTGCGCATACGGCCACCTATCGCGCATCGGGATCGACGGGCCAGCCAAGCATCGTCCTGCTCGACGAATGCTGGGCACTGCTTGAGTCCCCCATTCTGGCGAGTGTGGTCGTACAGCTCTTTCGCACTGCGCGCAAACGCAATGCGAGCGTCTGGGGAATCAGCCAGACTCCGGAAGATTTCGTGGGCACACCGGACAAGCCCAACGAGCACGGCGCGGGTATCGTCAAAAACGCGACGACGAAGATCATCGGCAAGCAACCCGGCGATATGACAGCGCTCCGGGAGCATGTTCACTTGAACGAGACGGCTCTCAATCAGATCAAAACCTTCGCTCATCCGAAGAAGGG
Organism: Acidobacteriaceae bacterium; assembly: GCA_003156235.1. GTDB lineage: Bacteria > Acidobacteriota > Terriglobia > Terriglobales > Acidobacteriaceae > Telmatobacter. The sequence goes on along the minus strand of PMGP01000070.1, from coordinate 146 downwards.
TCATAGCGCCGAGTTCCTGATTGCGATCGGTGAGAAAGCAGAATCCACGCACTCGATTCGCATCGTTCCAAGTCCGGTGGACTACTGGATCACCACGACCTACGCGCGGGAGCGCACTTACCGCAAGTGGTGGATATGGAAAAACG
>PMGP01000103.1 GCA_003156235.1 Acidobacteriaceae bacterium | reverse complement strand
ATGAAAGCGCATGCCGCGTTCCCAATGACTCCGACGAGAAGCTGGAACGATCGTCCGGACCAACCTAGAATGCTTTGCCCGCGCTACTGAAGGTGCATGCCGCCAACGATGATCACGTCATAAACTTCTTTTCATCTGTACTTCCCGCAGCAGGAGACATGTTCGCTTTTGTTAGTGGGTATAAGACGCTTGACCAGGTCAGGCTTCCATTGCACATATTCGACCTCTGTTCCATCCGGGTGCCTCGCGAAGAACACGCTTCCGGTCTCCGCTTGGAATTGATCGCGTGTGATCGTCGCACCTAGCCGGATCAGTTCTTCTTGTGTTGCGTCCAGGTCATCCACGATGAACGGGCCCTTCGACTCGCGATAGGAGGCGAGTGCCTGATCGGTTCCGCACACCAGACATATATCGCCAATGCCTGTGATTTCCAGATCGCCCATGGTGAAGCGGTAGTCGGGCTCTCTACCGAGGATCACTTGGAGAAACTTCAGCGATTTGTCTGTGTCGTTGGTGAAGAACCTTGCATATATTTTCAGGATCATTCCGTTCTCCTGTCTTGTTGGTGGCATATTGATACAATCTCGTCATCGAGTTTCGACACTTCAGGATTTTTAAATTGTTCGGGCATGGCCACTCTCCGTAGTCGACTATGGCCCTTGTTCGTAGGAAATTGTGGTCACTTCTGATCTCCGCTCGCTCTTTGACTGATTCCCCGTCCCAACCGGGCGCGTCGAACGCGGGACAATTGCATTTGGAATATGGCGAAAACGAAGGGTGCGGGATTTAGCCACAGATAGCATGATATTGCTCTAATTGGTGGTCGTGGTAGGAATCGAATTTTCAACCAAACGTATTTTCAACAACATGCAGGTCAGCGGATGACACCTAAGACCTCGATAAGCAGCTTAAATCCGATAAACAGAGCGCAAATGGAGCGCGTTTTCGCTGTCTCTATGCTGTAGGTTTCCCGCTTTAATTCCCAATAAGCCGCGCTGCCTCGTCGCCGCACGCCCCAGGCTGGTCGATGGCCCAGGAGCGAACCTAGCCGCGGGCGTTGTTCGCTTCGCAGAGCTGGCGCAGCCTGGGGAAGACGTGGCGCTGCAAGAGCGTCGCGCTCGTCCTTCATATCTTCAAAGGTCGAGCTGAGAAATACCCGGAATGTGCGTGTTGCGGTTGGCATTGGGCTTACTCTAAAGAGTTTACTGCGCCGGCGCATGAACCTGCGACCGGTAAGCGCCGTTCGCGCGTAGAAGAAAAGATGGAAGTCATCGCGCTCACGTTTGAAAGCAAAGAGGTTTGCATTTACTCCGCCGGAATGGATTCGCGGATGCCCTGGATCTGGGAAACGAGTTGCTGGTAGCCGTGATCTGTGGCGATCCGGAGAGCCTCCTCCGCAAGACGTCGCGCCTCGCCTCTCCGGCCGGGAAGATCCTTCAGCAGGTCTACCTGATTCGCAAGGGAGATCGACAAGCCATCGGGATCGCCCAATTCCCGGCAGATGCGCTCCTCTTCCTTGTGCAGCACCATCGCGCCGTCCAGGTCGCCGCGCTCCTGGAGGATCAACGCTTGGTTGCCAAGCGAATATGAGAGCCCATTCTTGTCACCCAGTTCCCGGTAGATGCGCTCCTGCTCCTTGTGCAGGGCCAACGCGGCGTCCAGGTCGCCGCGCGCCTTTAGGATCACCGCCTGGTTGCCAAGCGAGATTTGAAGTGAAACCTTGTCGCCCAGTTCCCGGCAGATGCGCTCCTCTTCCTTGTGCAGCGCCATTGCACCGTCCAGATCGCCGCGATCATAAAGGATGTTCGCCTGGTTGCCAAGCGAATTTGAGAGCCCATCCTTGTCGCCCAGTTCCCGGCAGATGCGCTCCTGTTCCTTTAATAGCGCCATGGCGCTGTCCAGGTCGCCGCGCGCTTTGAGAATCAACGCCTGGTTGCCAATCGAATTTGAGAGCCCAGCCTTGTTGCCCAGTTCCTGGCAGATGCGCTCCTGCTCTTTGTGCAGCGCCATTGCGCCGTCCAGATCGCCGCGATCATAAAGGATGTTCGCCTGGTTGCCAAGCGAATTTGAGAGCGAATCCTTGTTGCCCAGTTCCCTACAGATGCGCTCCTGCTCTTTGTACAGCGCCATGGCGCCGTCCAAGTCGCCGCGCGCATTGAGGATCAACCCCTGGTTGCCAAGCGAAAGGTTAAGACCGGTCTTGTTCTCCGTCTCTTGGCAGAGTAGTTCCATTTCTTTGTGGAGCGCCATGGCACCATCCATGTCCCCACGGGCATGAAGAACATTGCCCTGGTTGCCCAGCGCGTAGGAGATCATATTTTTGTTTCCCAGTTCGCGGCCGACGAGTTCTTGCTCTTTGAACAATGCCAAAGCACCGTCAAGGTCTCCGCGAGTGTAGAGGATGTCCCCCTGTTGCCCCAGGGAAGCCTGAAGGTTCGCCATATCACTATGGCCCCGGTTGTGCTCCACAATCCGCGAGTAAACGCGCAGAGCGGCCTCGGGCTTGCCCGTGTCATTGAGTAATTTCCCTATTCGCCAGGCGTGATCCGCATCGCGCGTGGGATCTTTGATCGCGAACTCGTAGACCTGCTCCATGCGCAACTGCGAGTGAGCTTCAATCTGCGTCCAGTAGGCCTTCACCTCAAACTGGTCCTTTCCCCAAAGCGCTTCGAAGACGGCGGGAGCAGCCAGCAGGTCGGCGAGCTTTTGCCATTCGCTGGCCTCCTGCCACTGCCAGGGGAGTTCATCGAGCTGGCGCGGGCCTCGTTGTTGCACCGCAAAATACCGGGCGAGTGTGCGGTGCGCGCTCTGCTGGTGGCTCTCGGTGGGAAGGTACGCGTCTCTGACGGCCTCGCGCAAAAAATCGTGAGCGAAGGTCAACAGGCCGCCGCGGTTGACGAGGGCGTCGCCGGCGGCGAGGTACAGCGGACTCCAAAGCGCGCGGGGCAGAGGCGAGCCGACCGTGCCCAGCGATTCAAGCAGTTCGGTTTCAGAGAGTCCGCGACGAGCGGCCCACAGGCGCGCAAGGCTCTCGCAGACAATGTTCTCGCCCAGCGGGCCGGGCTGGCCGTAGTCCTGCTCCCAGCGCTGAATGACCTTGCGATAAAGCTCGACGGGGTTAGCCGCTTGCAGATACCAGTCGATACGTTGGTCCAACTGCTCGTAACTGCCGAACTGACGCAGTTCGTTCAGCAGCGTGCTGAGATAGAGTCCATTGCCAGTTTGCGGTGCAGCGGCGATGCGGTGCACGGGCCCTGGACTCAACGCCTTGGCATAAGGCTTCAAGTACTTGTCAATTAGCTCTTCGCGCTCGGGTACAGTGAGCGGCTCAACGGTCAGCACCGGCCAGCCGCGCTTCTGCAGATCCTCCCATGAGCGGTCCGGAAGCGTGGAGACAACCAGGCGCACGTTGGCCGGGATGACTGGCGGCAGCCAGACCAGGTCCGGCGCGCCGTCGCGGTCCTCAATCTGGTTGAGCGCGTCGAGCGCCAGCACCAGCCGCCCGCGCGCGGCCACCATATGTAGCGCGTTGGCAAAGGCCATGCGCAGGGCGTCGGGCTGATCGGGAATCTCGATCTGAATGCCGAATTTGCGCTGGAACTCGCCCAGCAACCGCCGCAGCATGGCCATCCAGTTGGCGCTGTCGGGCGCCGCGCCAATGAAGTGAACCAGCATCGGTGTCTCCGGGTGCTGCTCGCTCCAGTTGTGCGTCCAGTTGGCCACGAGCGCCGACTTGCCCCCGCCCGAGTCCCCCGCGATCACCAGTGGCGGCCCGTCGCCGGCGGCATTGGCATCAAGCCGGGCAATATACTCGTCGCGCCCGATGTAGACCGTGCGCCGGCTGGCGGAGTAGGCCTCGTGATCGAGGGCGGCGCGGTCGAGCGCGTTGGGGATCTCCTTTTCCGGGTAGAGGCGCTCGATGATGGCGGTCAAATCGCGCAGCACCCACTCGCCCAGCGTCTTTGGTGAGTCGAATGGCTCTGAGACCGGGAATCCGCTCTGACGAATTTCGTCCTTCAGCCGTGCCAACTTCTCGCTAAGGGCTGGATCTTCTTCCGTGAAGCCGGGATGCGCGGCAGCATAGGCTGGATCGCGGAAGTAGAAGAAGGCGTGCTTCTCCATCTCCGGGTTTTCCAACACGCCGTGGAGGATTTCTAGAGCCGTAACCGACTTGCCGCGGTGCTGTGCAAGCCAGGCCTGCGTTTCCAGCAATTCCGGCGAAATCTCCTCCGGGACCCAGCCGTAGCGCTCGCCCAGCAGGCCAATGAAGTACGGTCGGCAGTGCTCGATCTCCTGGAGACAGAGGGGCAGAACCTTGCCTTCGGCCTTGGCCTCGTCGGGCACACCCCAGCGCAGGTCCACCTCGCCCCAGGTGACGCCGCGGCTCTCGCACAGACGGCGCAGTTGCGGAAAGACCTGCTTGACCAGCTCCTCGCGCTCCTCCTGCATGTCGCGGAAGGTGGAGGAGATGAAGACGCGTATCTCGCGTCGGTCGGCAGCGGGACGCTTCGCATTAATTTGCACAGGCATGAAGACTCACTTTCGGCAGGCAGCCGACAGACAAGAACTGCCGCCCACGGTTGAAGAGAGAACGCCGCAACTAGAGGGAAATCACGATAAGTCTAGCGCCCGCAGGGAGGCGGAACAAGGACAATCGGCGATCGGGCGGAAATAGCCACCAGTGTCAAGACAGCCGTAGTAGAGAATGGAATTCATGGGAAAACAAATGCCCGACTTTGAGGCGATTCCGTACAGCATCCGCATTGGTGTCACCGGCCATCGGAAGCTGGAGAATCCGACAGCAGTGGAGGCGCTGGTGAAGAGGGCCATTGATGCCGATGTCGAGAAGCTGTTTCCAGAGGAGTCGAGGCGGAAGATTGAGCGCCTCCGGCAAGCGGGTACCACTCCCATCTCCTTCCGCGTCCTGAGTCCCTTGGCAGAAGGCGCGGACCGTGTAGTGGCGCGGGCCGTTCTCGACTACCCCGATGCACGTCTCGATGTTGTCCTTCCACTGGCGCTCGAAGATTATCTCGAAGACTTTGCCACAGAAGAGTCGCGGGCGGAGTTTGATGAACTGTTCGGGCGATGCGAAATGCCAGTGCTACTGCGGACGCGGCGCATTGAGAACGATAGCCGCGATCCGGCCAATCAAGCTGAATTACGCCGCGACGCTTATGCCCACGCGGGCCGGTATATCGTGGACCATTGCGACGTACTCATCGCCGTGTGGGACGGTGCGCCGTCGCGCGGCCGCGGTGGAACAGCTGAGATTGTCCAGTATGCCCTGGAGAGGAATCGCCCCATCTTGCGCGTTTGGGGAGACTCGTTTGAAGTGCTGAACCGCAGCCGCAACACAGGGGAATGAAGTCATGCCGCGCCAGATGCAGGACTAACGAATGCTCAATTACTTCCGCGCAGCGGCCCGGGTGCGTCCAGCCTCTCTGCTAGCCTCCACGATGGTGTAGCCGGCGACCTTCAGAATCTTGGCAATTTCTCGAACCGCTACCCGGTCCTTGTCCTTCTCAACTTCTGAAAGCTCCTTGTCTCCGAGACAATCCGCGAAGTCTGTGTATGCATCCAATTCTCCCTTTTTCCAGGGCAACATACACGGCTGCAACTTCTTCTCGTCGTCCCTCTTTTCACCATAGCGCCATCCGCCCCTTGCTTTCTGGCGCATCCAGCGCGTGTGCTCCCCTGAAGCCAGTTCCTCCAAAACATCCTTTGGAAACTCGAAAGGCGGCTCACCTTCAACAGCAGGCACCATATAGCATCCTGCGAAGTTCAACTTGCCGGGAATGTCACGCGCTTGATCGCGGTTCTGCTCCTTGACTTCTTCCGGAAGCTGAGCGTAGTCCACAAGGTATGGGTGTTCTTTTGTGTCATCATTTTTAACGGGTCCGAATTTCCAGCCGTCTTTCTTGAGCGCTGCGCAGAAGACCTCGTGTGCGGCCTTTGCCAGATCCTCCAGAACATCGCCTTTCAAGGGAAGCTGCTGGACCAGAGCCCGGAAATCCAAGCCATCGACGTGCAGATCCAGTTGCTCCCTGGTTGGCAGGCTGGAGCGCTCGAAGCGCGTCTTGCCATCCAGTTGGCTCATGGCGATAAGAGATTCCATTGACCGCGCTCCGTGCTTGTAACTACAGGTCTGCAAGAACGCCCGCAGCACTCCGGAATCGATCTGTACTTGGCCTTTGCGCAACACCTGCTTGGCGTCGCGCACAAGCATGGAACGCAACAGCAGGGCGCGCCGCAGCACGTAATAAGGATCTTTCGCGTCGGTTCGCTGGTTGGGGCCCAGGACATTGAGATACCCCTTGAGCCGACTGACGAAATCCGGAACCTTGGCTGCGCGCCTCTCCTCATCTTTCGCGTTCTTGCCGAAGTTATCGAGCGTCCAACTGGTTCCACCCGCAAAAACAAAGATTGCTTTGCCGATGGGATGGGCATGATTCCCTTGCTGGAATTTGCCATCCTGCATGGGCGCCAGAAAATAGCGCAGCCAGCCATAAATCCCTTTGAAATCGCTGTCGAACTCATCCCAGAAGATCAGCGGTATTTTACCGCTAAGCCCGATGTCGCGCACCTGGTGAAATGCCGACAATAGTTCATCGGTGGACTGGAGCTGGGACAAGTTGAATTCTTTGACCTCGATCTCGTCCGGCCGTAGTGCCATTGCGAGTTGGGTAATTCCGAATGACTTTCCCGATCCGGGAGGACCGAAGACAGCAATCGACAGCGGCCGTTTGGGACGTTCGAGTGCAACATACTCGCCGACCAGGGAGCCGATGCTGCGCAGACTTTCGATCTCCTGCCGGTCAACTGTCAATAGACCGCCGAAGCGCCCCAGCGGTACTCCTTTGAGCGCCTTCTCTGGTCCGTTCAAAACTACCTGACTTGCAAGCTCTTCGAGATCGTTCGGGTACTGGTCGCCAAGAATGGTCCAATACTTGTTGCCGGTGCGCATCGGCACGGCAATTTCCTGGAATGGTGTGTTTTCATTCGACAAAGCAGAGACGACAGCGCTCACCGGAAAATCGAGCTGGACTTCGGATGCTGATGCGCCACGCTGGCCATAGCCCTCTCGATGCAGGCAACGCATCGCGGAAAGCCCTGCGCAAATGCCTTTGCGAATCTCCGGCTTCTCCGGCACCAGCATAACTTCCTTCGCGATGCCGGCTGCCAAGCACGACGAGTAACCCACCATCTTCCCCGGATAGCTCTGCTCCCACATCCCCTCGACCACCTCAGGATCGAAGATCAGCCGACAAGGCAGCTCGTCTCCGCTGTCTCGTGAATAGAGGAAGGCTCCCGCGGCGTTGAACGAAACAACCACATGGGCGCAGCCCACCAGGCTGGGAAGATTACGATTGTAAATAATCTCCCAAACCAAGTCCTGGGCCGTGCGCTCCCAGGAAAGCTGGTGGCTGATCTGAACCTCAGTGAGACGCAGATCGTTCACTGTCATGACGACGATGAGCTTCTTGGAATGGTGCTCACAGAGGTAGTTCCAGAGATCACCCTCTGCGATGGGACAACTCATCTTCACCAGCACCCAGGGATTACTGCCGGGCGCCGTCAGACTGGCAGGCCATAGATCGCGGGTGCTGCGGAAGCCAAGGTTGGCATCGTCCAGCACGACCAACGGTGTGCTGGGGCTGTCATTCACCACTCGCGCCCAATCATTGCAAGCCTCAGGATTCGCGCACCGCTGCGCACCCAGAAATTCCTCGACCCGCCACGCATCTTTCTCCTTTTCATTCCCTTTGGCTGCCATGGAGCCTTTGGCTGCAAATGGAAAAGGCTTCCATGAGGCATACGAGTGATGGAAGCGCGCGTCCTCGGTGTCAATCGGTGGCTCAGAATCTTTCCCGGCACGCCGCGGCGTATCCGGTTGCCGGACTTCGTAAGCAGCCGTGTCGCGGATCTGCGCAGCAACACCCCCGACCAGATCGGCCAGCAGTGCGGCCCCGCCACGCTGCCAGCTCAGGCGGGCAGACACCTCCGGCTCCCAAAGGCCCTTTTGTGCTTTAATCCCAGGGTTGCGGGCCAGGTTCCAATCCAGCGTGAAGTCGCCGGTGACTATGATGGGTTTCGCTTCCTTCTGCGTGCTCATGGTCATTCCCTCAGCTTCGGGAGGATGCTCACTCCCAAACGAAGCAATTTTACATCCTGAGGGGCAGGAACATGAGCTAGACAGTCGGCAAGGGAAGCATAGGTTGCATCTTATTGCACCGATGAACGCCTGTCACTTTGATCGCCATTCGTTCCTAAGTTATTTGAAATGAATGGCGGGGACGACGGAGCTCGAACCCGCGACCTCTGCCGTGATATTTACACTCCAGCTCCAGCACCGAGCACCGCCAGCGCGGAGGCGACTTCGGCCCGCACCTCCTCGTTGCTATCGTTGCGAATGGAGGTAAGCGGCCCGAGAGCGCGCGTGTCTCCGATCTGGCCGAGTGCCCTTGCCGCGCACTCGCGCACGAACTGGGAACGGTCCTGGAGGGCTACGATGAGTGGCTGCACGGCGCCGGCCGCCTTTAGCTCACCTAGCGCCCGAGCTGCCACGGAACGCTGGACGTCGGCGCCGTTAGCCAGGAGCTGCACAAACGGGGCCACGGCCCGCGAGTCCCCGATCGCGGCTAGGGCGTTCGCGACGTTCTGATTGATTTGGGTGCCGTTGGTTAGTATCTCGATGAGCGGCCCCACGGCGTTGGCTCCGAGATGGATGAGCGTTTGCTCCGCAAAAGATCGTGCTCTCATGTTTAAGACGATCGGGCGTACCGTTTCGCCTCCAACCTCGCCCCGTATCGCCAGAAGCAGCGCCTTCATTGCCGGCTTGCCGATCCTTCCCAGTGCGTCCACAGCGTACCACCGGACGGGAAGGTTGTCGTCCTTGAACACGGTGATCAAGGGCTCGACAACCGCATCGCCGCCGATGTCGCTCAGGGCGCTAATGGCGGCCTTTTGTACGGCCGAGTTCTTCTTGTACCGCAACGCCTTGGCCAATCCTCTTACGTCACCCTTGCTCTTCAGCGCGGCAACATCGGGTGTTCTGAACAGTCCGAACAGTCCGAATACTCTCTTGATAGAATTCGTGTTTTCTCCTTTCGTCATTGGTATTTTTTCTTTACCGACATTATCAGGAGCAGGCATTGATTGAGTGGTAGTTCCGAGTGCTTGAGGCTTCACAGGAGATACACTATCTTTGTTTGCGCGCAGAAGCTCGACAATCTCTTTATGACTTGACGCCATATCCAGCGGTGTCTTACCCTTGTTGTCACTCGCATTCAAATCAGCTCCCGCTGCTATGAGCAGTTCAACAATTTCTTTACGACCACTATCCGCCGCAAGATGTAGAGAAGTCAGGCCGTTCATTTCCGCTGCATTTACATTTGCTCCTTTTGCAATCAGCAATTCAACAATATCTTTCTTCCCCATTAATGATGCTATATGCAATGGTGTGACACGTCCCCCTGGTGTAATTGCATTGACATCCGCACCTCGAGCAATGACCAGCTCGACGATCTCCTTACTACCACCGGATGTTGCCCCATGGAGGAGAGTTGATCCTTGTGATCCATATTTCCCTTTAGGTGTTATTAACACATTAACGTTAATATTATTTTTGAATATGAAGAGCCTACGTGGAGCCAACATTCTCTTCACCTTTTCTAAGTTGCCATCCTCGCAATCCTTCAATAGTTGCTGATAAGCGAGCATTACGAAATTGCTCATAGACTTTTCCCCTTTCCGAACATTCCATGCAGAAATGACATGGTTTCCCTACTTATGATCCTGTTGATGTATCACCTTCTGAACAGGCTGAACTTCTTGCGCGTTTCCGGCTTATATGTTACCAGCAAGACCTGAGGGCGAACCAGAGGACCCGGGACGCGATTCTCTATCAGCCGGAGGATATGAACGCCGTTCTGTGAGTCGGAGTAGGCGAGAATCGCAGGGTCGATCGTGGAGCAACAGACCGCCAAGACCTGGACGCCGGGTTCTGCCTCCCAGTACGCCAGTTGCTCGCCATCAGCGAAATTCCAGGCGCGGATTGTGCCATCGCCGCCGCCCGATACGACCCGGGCCCCGTCGGGTGTGACGGCAACCGCGTTCACGAAACCGGTATGGCCCTTGAGCGTACGCTCCAGCCGACCGCTCTCGATGTTCCAGATGTTGACGGCCTTATCCAAGGCGCATACAGCGTGAGTGCCGTCAGGTGTCACGACGATGGACCGCATTAAGAATTCGTACTCCCCGTTACCGAGAACGCGTTCGCAGCGGCCGGTCTCCAAGTTCCATACAACTTTGCGACCTCCGATGGCGGCCGATATTATCCGTGTTCCGTCGGGGAGGACTGCGATGGCATCGCCTCCGCCCTTGAGCGTCCGTCTCAGGAGGCCGCGGTCGAGGTTCCAGATCAGCACCGTCTTGTGGTCACCCGACACAATCCGTGAGCCATCGGGGGTCACCGCCAGGCTTGTGATCCATTCCTTGTGGCCCTCGAGCGTATGTTCCAGCAGGCCGCTCTCCAGGTTCCAAACGAAGATCGTCGAATTCGCGCCACATACGGCGCGAGCTCCGTCCGGAGTTATCGCCACAGCCGAAACTTCGCCTGAATGGCCGGTCAGGGTCTGTTCGAGCCGTCCGGTCTCGATGTTCCAGATCCGTACCGTCCCGTCGTCGCCACCGGAGACGATCCGTCTTGCATCCGGGGTCATGACGAGTGCGCGGACCTCGCCGTGATGGCTCTCAGTCATCTCCGATGAACGCCGGCCGTCGAGCCTCCAGACTCGAATGGTGTTGTCATTATTGAACCCGCACGAAACCATCTGCGCCCCATCGGGAGTGACGGCCACAGCCCCAATCGAGCCTGGGCCATCTATCGTGCGCTCCAGCCGGCCGCTTTCGTAATCCCATAACCGCAATTTGCCGTCGAAACCGCCGGAGACGATGCGTCGGCCGTCCGGCGTGATTGCTATCGTGGAGACACGGTTGGGGTGGTGGCCCGGCAGCGTCCGTTCCAGGCTGCCATCGCGAAGATCCCAGATCTGGAGAGAAGAGTCCGGTCCGCAAGCAATGACCCGCGTACCATTCGGAGCGATTGCCAGTGCGAGGAGACGCACTGCCTTGGCTCCCATGATGCCGGTCAACCGACCCGTCACCGCGTTCCAGATCCGGATAGCGCCGTCGTGACTCGCTGACACGATGCGGGCGCCGTCCGGAGTGAAGGTCAACGCGCTGATCGCGTCCTTGTGGCCCAACAACATGCGCTCGAAGGAGTTATTCCCAAGGTTCCAGATCCGGATGGCATGGTCGCTACTGCCCCAGGCCAACCGAGTGCCATCAGGGCTGCACCCGATCGAGTTTACAGATTCGCCACCGAGAGTAGTAACAGGTGCGGTCCCAGGAAGCGTGGTGCTGTTCCTGTCCAGCCGCTGGATCAAGCGTCCGCTGTTCAGATCCCAAATTCTAACGCTGCCGTCGTAGCTCCCCGTCACGATTCGGGCGCTATCCTGTGTGAAGGCCAGCGAGGCGCAGTTCGCGCCTTTAATCGTCCGAACCAGTTTGCCGCTCTCACGGTTCCACACCTGAACGTCATTGACACTGACGCTTGCAGCGATCAAGGCGCCATTGGGACTAATGGCGACGGCAATCATTTCCTCCCCGTCACCCACGATAACTCGGTCGAGCGGGCCACCCGCTTGAGCCAATGACGGCGTGAGGGGGCAGAACCATGGGCGCGGGGCATGTTCTCGCGCGCCATCGAGCAGCCTTCGAATGCCTGGCTCAAGCGAGCCGGCGAGCCTACCCGTGAGCTGTTCCGGAAAGCGCTCGGGCGCCCGTGTGAGGGTTGGGGTCGCCAGCCCCAGTACGCCATCGATCAGCTCCAGATCAGTAATCAGATCGATTTGCCCGCTCATAGGCCCTCCGCCACGAACGCATTGACCATAAGCGGCTCCCGGCATTTGGGACACGCGATCTCCGAACCACGCCAGGCCGGTTGGATGGTAGATCCACCGTTGCACCAGGGGCAGAGAACTTCCAGGCCGACGCCCCGGTCTGCCGCCGTCACGATGAGCGGCTTCTTGCCGCTCACCGTCTCACCACGCAGCCGAGCGAGGGCCATCCGCAGATCGTCGCGGAGGAAATGTACGCCGGCATGGGTCCGCCGCAATCCGCCGTATGCGTCCATATCATCCCGGACCCCGACCTCGGCGAGCTTGTGCTGAAGGAAGAGATAGTCCGTGAGCAAGTCGTGCAGAGTCCCGAGCACCTCGGGCGTGCCGGCCTCGGCGAGTTGATACGGCAGTTCGGCGAGGCCGCGGACAGAGCCGCCGGACCAGCTGCCGTTTCCTGCCGGGTCTGCCTTCCGACGGAAGTAGTGGGCCAGATCCATGTGCCTCGCCACGCCGTCCACGCCGTTCATGAACTCGAGGGTCACGGCCTCCTGGATTTGTCTGTGGTAGAAGGACAGCAACGTAGCGCCCTCGGAGGCGCGTTCGAATAGATATGGCTCGATGTCGAAATAAAGGCGCGACCAGACGACCACTGGCAGACCATTGATGTCCGGGGACTTCGGCGAGCGTGCATGGAAATCCGCTTTGACCTGTTCGTCAGCAGAAAGCAACTCGATCAATTCGTCTTCTGCGAGCCCGAATCGCGAGGCCGCCAGATACCCAAGGGCATGGGTAACGAGGACTCGGCCGTGATTTCGGGGTTCCTCCAGGCGTTTGAACAGGTTCGCCATGATCAGCTTAGAAATACCCGGGTTGAGCCTAGAGAGCTTGGAATCGGTGTACGAATGCCAGAGCCGGGCTTCCTCGAAGGCGAGTTTCAGATAGAGAGGCCGACCCTCCGGCTCGAACCGATCCAGGACCTCGCAGCGCTGCTCGTCGCGGAGGGTTCTTCCCGCTTGGGCAAGCCATTGCTCAAGTGCTAGATCGCCTTCCTGACGGGTCATGCGATCGAGGGTCAAAAAGCGCGGCGCAGAACTTCTAGTCCTGAGCGCGGCATCGCAGTAACCTGGAACCGTGGAAACGACGAACCGCACGTGGTCAGGAAGGACTGCAGGCATCCAGCGCATGTCGTGGGCCTGGTCGTCGGGTCCTAACTGATCGAGCGCGTCGATGAACACGATTAGCGGCTTGTCTGCCGTGGCATGCATCAGGCGGCTGGGGAACTCTATCTCAAGTTCGCTGTAGGCTGTCGGGATCACAGACTCGTCAGCCCCGTATGCGCGTGCGATCTGACGGCACATGCTTGCAAGCAGGAGCCGGCCCTCAGAAGAGGCCGGCGTCGCGCTGATGTACCGAACAATGGCAGCAGCGTTCGGATGAGCCAACCGAGTTTGCTCGAACGCCTTCGCCATCAGGGCCGACTTACCTGATCCCGGTTCGCCTATCAGCGCCAGCGGTCGATTTTCGCCTGCACCAATGTACTTGGCGATCTCATCGAGGGGCTGGTCACGACAAACGAAAACGCGGGAGCGGCTCTCACCGAACGTCTGGTGAGCCGCGACCTCGGCTGCGACCTCCTCAGTCTCGATCTTCGCGAGTTGGCCTAGGATTATCGTCGCCAGACACCGCCAGACGTCGCCGCAAAGCGTCGAGGGTTGATCCGTTTGATTGAGCAGGGCCAGACAATCATCTAATGTATCTGGAAGAACGCCTAAGTGGTCGAGAGTAATGCCGGAGCCTGTCCAGTTGGCTGTGTAGGTCCGGATGTTGACGCCCAATCGTCGAGACACCCTCTCCCGTAGAGCCAAGAGTCTGTCGTGGGCGGACCTGTCGGGCACCCATCGGCCATCGGCCTCCAGATAATCGATGAAGTCCTTCATCGCGTCATCCGTTGGCGTCACGTCTACCAGGGTTGCACCATCTGCCGTCACGATGGCCCGATTGAAGCAGAAGACATGGTTTTCGGCGCCTTCCATCTCCTGCACGCCGCGCAGGATTTCCTGCTCCGTCGCGGAGGCAAAGTAATTCACCCGCATCGGGTCATCCTCCGCCCAGCCCGCCATATCGACGGCGGCGAGAAGCGCAAGCCGTATCTGCGACTCGATTATGCACCAAGTGGCGGATTCCGCGTCCTGCGCCGCTTTACGTTCGGCTGGCTGAGCGGTATCCGAAACGTTGACCTCTCGTGGCTGCAGCACATACTCGGCCGGCACCGCGTTCTCATCCAGCCTGTACCAGCGCTGCAGGAGCGCGCGACTTGAGGCTGTTCCGGCGTCTGGCACATTTGCCAGTAGCGTCTCGAACTCATTCTGCTCGATCTGCGAGGGCAGCGGTCGCCACCCATATCGATCGCCGAGGAACACGATGAAGTTAGGCCGCGGCGACAGGCGCTGACAGCGCGCGATCTCGTCAAGACATATCTGGACCGTTCGCTGGTCCAGCCCCGCTTCTTCGCTGACTCCCCACCGCAGGTCGATGGCCTGGAAGCGTGCGCCTCGTCTAGCGCTTAACTCCGCGAGCCGAGGAAAGACATAGCGCTGTAGCGCGTCTCGTTCTTGAACGAAGTCGCTGAAGGTGGAACTAACGAAGACCCGGAAGGTCTTGGTCGCCTTTGCCTCTCCCCTCATATATCTCCAATATTGTGTATCGCTATTAGTTATATCAAACATGGCCAATGCAACCTATAAACCTAAAAACGGCAGTTGAGAACCTTCGCAAGCGTCATGCGGCAGGTTTGGGAAGACATCGCGTTGCAGTGCGTCACGCTCGGCCTTCAGATATTCAAAGGTAGAACTGACAAATATTCGGAATGTGCGTGTTGCGGATGGCATCGCTATCAAAGCAATTCAAGTCTTGAGCTGAATTTGCAGTTCGGCCGATCAGTGGAAGTACTCATGCACAATGGCTAGCATCGTTGTATGAATATGCTCCCGACTCTGGCCCATCTGCATGAGCAGGCCCTCGTAATTGTCGCAAGCAGATTTCAATTGCGGATGTTCATGTCCTGTGGCCTGAGTTGACTTCAGCAAAATCCGCATGGATCTGCTGTACATCGGCTCTGCCTCGGAAAGGCGGTTTATACCCTTCAACAGATAGGCAAGATTATTCAGATCCCTCGCGACCTTAACAGATTCTGGTCCGAGGCTTTTCTCGTCAATTTCGAGCGCACGCCTGTACAACGGCTCCGCCTCGGACCGGCGGTTCGTCGATTCAAGCAATCCCGCCAGGTTGTTCAGAGCGGCGGCGACAGCAATGTGCTCAAATCCAAAGTTCTTCTCGTCGATGCCGAGCGCACGCCGCATCAACGGTTCGGCCTCGGCCAGTCGCTTCGTATCCCCGAGCAACGACGATAGGTTGTTAAGGGCCACGGCCACATCGGGGTGGTCGGGTCCATAGCACGTCTCGTCAATGGCCAGAGCGCGGCGCATCATGGGTTCTGCTTCCGAAGGTCGCCCTGTCGCTTGAAGCAAAGATGCAAGATTGGTAAGGGCGCTTGCCACCTTCGGATGTTCCGGCCCGAAATTCCTTTCGCCAGCAATCAAAACACGGCGCATCATGGGTTCTGCTTCGCCGATCCGTCCCGTCGCCCGCATGATGTACCCAAGATTATTCAGAGTGATAATCGTCTCAGGGTGATCGGGTCCGAGTGCGCGTTCTGAAATAGCAAGCGCGCGTCTTACTGTTTGTTCGGCATCTGCAACGCGATTTGCATTAAAAAGAACATGTGTAAGGTTGGTCAAGTCTCTGGCAACTGGATACTGGTCAGGTCCAAGTATTTTCTCATCGATAGCCAGTGCCCGGCGATAGAGCGATTCGGCTTCGGCAAGATGATTCGTAAGATGCAGTATGCGCGCCAGCACATTCAGATAGCTCGCTAATTCACGACTCTCAGCGCCGGTCGCCTCTTCTTGTTTTGAGACGGCAAATCGCATACAGCTTTCCGCCGCCTGATAAAGCGAAGCGTCGAGCAAGAATGCCCCCAATTGGCTCGCACTGAGTGCCTTCTGCGTGAGATTCATCTCTAAGTTTCCCGAGAACTGTGCGAATGCGCTCAGGTATAGATCGCCCATGACGCGTTCTTGACCGAGATACACCCAGTACAGTCTCATTTCTTCCTTGTCCCGGATATAGATAAATAGAAAGCGGAAGATGACCAGGAGGCAGGCGCGAAGTCGGTCGTTCTGCGCTGTCTTCCATAGCAGCCACGGTAGTTCATCGCAGTTGCGGGCTGTGACGGTCTGTTGCTCAAATTCGTCGGCCAGTTGCAATCGGAGTTCGTTCCGGTGAATTTCGTCTGGCACGAAAGCGGCCTCGGCGGCCGAGCGCAAAAACTCGTGCGCGAAGTTGAGGATGCCGCCGCGGTCCACCAATTCTTCTTCCAGCGCCGAGCGCAGCGGAGACCATGTGGCCAGCGGCAATTGTTCTTTGTCGGCAGGCTTAAGTAAGTGCAACAGTTCGGTCTCGCTCAGTCCGCGCCGCGCCGCCCAGATGAGTCCCAGCGACTCGCTGACCAGGCCGGGCCGGTCGCGTTCGTAATCGCGTTGGTAGCGCACGAGCACCTTTTTCAAAAGAGCCGGAATGACGGGCGCAGAAAGATAATCGTTCAGGCGCTCGTCGAGCCGATCGTGAGTGCCGGTGACGCGCAGTTCGTCGAGCAGAATCTTCAAAAAGAGCGGATTGGCGGCGGCGGGCGCGGCGGCGAGACGGTCGAGGCGCGGCGCGTCGAGCTTCTTGCCGAAGCGCGCCAGGTAATGCTCGATCAATTGTCTGCGCTCATCCGTCGTGAGCGGATCCACGCGCAGCGTCTCCCAGCCGCGTTGCTGGACAGCCTCCATCGCGTCGCCCGGCAGCGTGGAAACCACAAGCCGCAGCCCGCCGGTCAACGGATGCTCCGGCAGCCAGCCAAGCAGCCGCGCGTGGTCCTTGTCCTCAAGCTGGTTCAGCGCGTCGAGCACTAGGATGCAACGCACGCCGTCGTGTTCTGCCTTGCTGCGCGCCTTGGCCAGCCACAGCGGAAAGTCACGCTGCAAGTTGTCGTGCCCGCGCGGCACATCCTCCTGATCGTTGCTCCAGCGCTTGATCTCATTGATGAGCCTTGTCATCAGCCGCCAGTGGTCGGCGCTGTCGGGCGTGCCGCCGATGTAATGCTGGAAGATGAAATCGTCCGCGTGTGCCTTGCGCCAGTACTCAAGCCAGTTGGCCAAAAGCGCCGACTTGCCGCTGCCAGAGTCGCCAACGAGAACCAGCGGCCCGCCATTGTCTGTTGCGTGCCGATCGAGGNNCGAAGTAATCCAGCCTGCCGATATACGTGCGGCGGCGAGTCTCGGCAAAGGCCTCGTGGTCGCGCGCCTCGCGGGTCAACGGGTCAGGGACGCCTTCGATAGGAAACTGCGCTTCGATGGCGGCTTTGAGGTCTTCGAGGACGAGTTTGGCCAGGGTGACCGTATCGGGATAGTCCTCGCGCAGAGGGATGTGCTTTTCTGCGGAAGCGCGCCGGATCGTCTCTTTGAGCGCAGTCTGCTTACCAGCGGCCTCGGCGCTTTCGGAGAGAAAATCGGTGCCGCGGGCCTGGGAGAAGGCCGGGGCGCGAAAGTAGAAAAACGCGCGTCCGGCCATCTCCGGATTGTTGAGCACACCATGCAGGATTTCGAGTTCCGTGACGCTTTTGCCGGCGAGGCCGCTGAGCCACGGCTGCTCTTCCCGGAGGTCGGCGGTAAAGGCGTCGGCGCTGGGCGTCCAGCCATAGCGCTCGCCAAGCAGACCTATAAAGAAGGGGCGGCAGGCGCGAATCTCATCGAGGCAGAGCTTGAGGGTTTCCTTGCGAGTGGCTTGCTCCTCGGCGATGCCCCAGCGCAGGTCTACCTCTACCAATTCGACCTGCCGCTCGCGGCAGAAGCGCCGCAACTCAGGCCAGGTCTGCGTCATCAGTTCGTTGCGCTCGGCGATCATATCGCGGAAGGTGGAGGAGACGAAGACGCGGATCACGCGCCGGTCAGCGCAGGTCAGTGCAGGTTTACTTCCATCTGTGATAGCCATAGAGACTCACTTTCGCGGGTGGCCGCAAGCCGAAGAAGCTGTCTGCAGCCGAATAGAGAGCGCCGCAAACCGGGAGATAAGAATCGCAATCAGTTTAGCAGCCGGTCGAAGCGGCAGGGAATGAACAACCGGTGGTCAGGCTGGAATGGCCTCCAGCGCCATGGTCGCCGTGGTAGACAATGGAACTTATGGGGGAACAGATGGCAGACTTCGAGGCAATTCCGTACTTGTCGAGCTATTCCCCCTGTCTGACTATAGCTCTGATTGGCTACGCGGTCTCTGGCCGGTTCTCTTTTCTCCATCCTCCTCACGGTTCGTTTTGCTTTGGTTTATGCTGTTTGCCCCCCCGGCATCTTCATGCAATGAATCCACTACTCCCCCGGTGTTCCTTTCGCGCGAACTCCTTTGATTACTACCAGTTAGCGCATGGCCATCCAAACACATATACGTATGCTGTAAGATATATTACGACAAGGAGACCACCTGCCCACGGCGAAGAAGGCCACAACCCGACCGAAGCGCAGAGTCGTTTCTCCCGCAGAGACGCGCACTCAACTCCGGCTCACCGTCGATTCCAAATTCACCAAGAGCCATTTCAGCCAGCTTTTCGCTGTGCTCAAAATCCGCAGGAAGAACGCCCTCGCGGAGCACATCATCATGAATTTCAAAACCAAGGCCGCGCAGGCACAGCTAGTTGCGTTCTATAACAACCAGTGGCTGAACATTCCACTTCAAAGTATTGACACAGCTTTCGTATTTCCTTTGACCCACGAGATAGCCGATGAACTGGATAGAGTTGGCGGCGAGATTCTTGGCGGAGTAAATCGGTCCAAGACATTTCGCGTGATGGTGGCCTATTTCGCCTTCGTCCATAAGCTGAAGAACTAGGCACAGACAACTCACGCATAGGCTCTGCAGGGCGTTGGCAGACGGCGACCGCATCGAACGATGGTCGCGGCAGGTCCGCTGCCGACGGGCGCTGGCACATCGCCCATATTCTTCGTCAGTGTTGGCGGGGGGCTAATTCCGCATCATGAGCTACCTGCCGCCTC
>PMGP01000398.1 GCA_003156235.1 Acidobacteriaceae bacterium | reverse complement strand
GTGGTGAGTCAGAAGTTCATTGAAGAACAACCGCAGATCCTTCGACTCACCACCCCCAGGCTGACGAGTACGCCTGGGGCCCCGTTCGCTCGTGATGACAGCAGTTTTTGTGATGCGTATTTCTGACTCAGGACACTACTTCCAGCCGGTCTGACCCCAGCATGAAGCGTCTCTCGAAATGGAGAGCCGTAATTGCAATAGACAAGTTGTGTCTCTACGAAATACTATGGGGAGTTCTCAGGCCATTTCCCGGCTCCGCTCTCTGGAACCTGGCGTTCGATGCGGAGATAGTTTCTCACCTGCTGCAACGGCACGCTCTTTGCAAAGGCAAACCGCACGGTGGAGCAACTGCTGGACGAGGATTGAAGACAGGGAGGCAAACGATTGCCTAAGGCTAAGATTAAAAGGCTTTATCTGATCCCCATTCTCTCCAAGGCTCTTGACGTGATCGAGCAACTGGAGCAGAACCATGCTCCCGTCACCCTGGAAGACGTCTATCAGAAGACCCAGATCTCCAAGACCAGCGTCTATCGCATCCTCAAGACGCTGGTGCATCGGGGCTATGTCGCCCAGTCGCAGGACGGCCAGTATCGCCTGGTTTCCCGTCCGCGCCGTCTGCGCTTCGGCTTCGCAACTTTGAGTGGAGAGATGCCCTATCCGGCAGCCGTGACGCAAAGCGTTACAGCGGCGGCGGCGGCATCGGGCGTGGAGTTGATCGTGCTCGATAACCACTACGATCCTGACATTGCCATCCAGAATGCGGAAGAATTCGTGGCCAAGCAGGTGGATCTGGTGCTCGAGTATCAGGTGGAGGAAGCCGTGGCCCCGCGCGTGGCCCATATCTTCAAGAAAGCCGGCATACCTCTGGTCGCCATCGACATTCCCCACCCCAACGCAACCTACTTCGGCGTGGATAACTTTGAATCGGGCTATGAAGCCGGAGTCCTGCTCGCGCAACACGCACTGATCAAGTGGAAGGAAAAAGTCGATTGGGTGCTGGGAGTCGGATTTGCCGAAGCAGGCAGCTTTGTGCAGAGCCGCATCTCTGGAGCCTTCGACGGCATTCGCGAACGGATCAGCTATATTCCCCCTGAGCGCTTCGTGCAGATCGAGGGACGAGGCATGCGCCAGCCCAGCCAGCTTGCCATGACCAACTTTCTCGCCGGCTACCGCAAAGCAGAGCGCATCCTTATCGCCGCCGCCACCGATTCCAGCGCGCTCGGTGTCCTGGACGCCGCCCGCCAGCACGGCATTGAGGCAAACATCGCCATCGCCTCACAGGACTGCATCCCCGAGGTGCTCGAGGAAATGCGTTCGGGCAAGAGCGCTATGATCGGCTCTGTTTCGCATGAAGTGGAAAGTTACGGCCCCCGCCTCATCCAGCTCGGCATTTCGCTGATGCGGGGCTACACGGTCCCTCCTTATAACTACGTGCACCACCGTGTAGTCACCCCGGAAACCCTGGGTGTAAAGCACGCATCATCCCTTGTTAGGCGTCCGGGCCGGAATGCGGAATAGAACAATCCATGGCCGACGGAAGATGATCTCCGCGCTCCGGTGCCGCCGGGATCGCAGCGCGAAAAACGCGATCAGATCAAGACCTCAGCATGAATTTTCCCACGGATTTAACCATTTCTCTTCCTTCAACTTCCGGCACTACGGCCCCGATTCAACGGCGTGAACAGACTGAGTAGAATCGATCGCAGAGGGTCGAGCAGCTTACAGGCCAGTTTGCGCCTCCCGGGCGAAAGGAAATAGCCTTTGACAATGAGGTACGTTCGGCATAGATTGTTTCTGCGGGTACAATGTTTCATATGGGAACCGTGTGTTTTTTTACGCCGTCAAACCATCTAAAAATAAAGCCGGAGAAGGCTTTGAGGACAATTCGGAGATTGCCAGTTAGGAAAGAAAGATGACCGGAAAAGACAGTATTGAAAAGCAGTATCCCTGTTTTGTAGCGGTTGACCTGGGCGCCAGTAGCGGGCGTGTGATTGCGGCGCAACTTCGCAAGGGGACTCTGAGCCTGCGTGAAGTGAGCCGGTTTCCAATCGCGTTCAGCAAAGATCAACACAGCGGATATTTATGCTGGGATATTAATGCGATTGAGAAAAACATCCGCCAGGGAATCGAAGAGGCTTCACAACTTGCGCCCATCGCCACCATCGGCGTGGACAGTTGGGGCGTGGATTATGTTCTGCTCGATGCCCAGTTGCAACGCGTGGGACAGGCGGTCTGCTATCGCGACAGCCGGACGCAAGGGAAGATCGAGCAGGTGACGGCCGTCATGCCGCGCGCTGAAATCTACCGGCGAACCGGCATTCAGTTTCAGCCCTACAACACTCTCTATCAACTGGCGGCGATGGCCGTGCAGGAGCCCGAGTGGGTGGGAAAGACGCGTCACCTGCTGATGATTCCCGACTACCTGCATTTCCGGCTGTGCGGAGTGATAGCCAACGAATACACGGATGCCACGACCACGCAACTGTTGAACCTGGATGGCGCGTGGGACCAGGATTTGTTTGCCGCCGCGGGCCTGAACCAGATTTGGATGCAGCCGCCGGTCGCGGCGGGCACGATTCTTGGAGAGGCGCATTTTGGCAACAAAATTTCCAAGGTGGTGGCGGGCTCAACCCACGACACAGCTTCGGCGGTGGTTGGAACTCCCTTCGAGGCCGAAACAGAAGCCTTCCTCAGTTCGGGAACATGGTCCCTGATGGGCGTGGAGAGCGTGGTTCCGTACGCCTCCGAGCAGGCCTTGCAGTGGAACTTCTCCAACGAGGGCGGTTTCGGTCGCCGTTACCGCGTACTGAAAAACATCATGGGACTGTGGCTCCTGCAGCGAATCACTCTGGAGTTCCAGATCCCCATCGATGATGCCCTGCTGAGCGCCACGGCTGAGGCCGCTGCATGGCGGTCGATTGTGAATCCCGACGACGCGCGCTTCCTGAATCCGGATTCCATGAAGCAGGCCATTGTGGACTACTGCGTGGAAACCCGGCAACCCGCGCCCGAGACAGCCGCACAATTTGCGCGCTGCGCCCTGGAGAGCCTGGCGCTTTCTTATCGGCTGGTCAAGGAGCAACTGGAATCGTTGCGCGGGCAAAGCCTGACCAGAATCCGCATTGTCGGCGGCGGCACCAAGAACCGCCTGCTTAATCAACTGTGCGCCAACGCCTGCCAGTTGCCGGTAAGCGCCGGCCCGGTGGAGGCCTCCGCACTGGGCAACATTTGCTCGCAGATGATTGCCTTGGGTGAAATCCCCTGCCTCGATGCGGCGCGCGCCTTTATCCGGCAGTCTTTCGAGATCAACGAGTATCGCCCAATGGAGCCGATTCCGGACTCCGCATGGAATAATTTTCAGCAATTTGCATCGCCAGGAAAGGATGTTCAGCGATGAATGTTACGCAGAAGATTCAAACAGCCTACGATCTGGCCAGGGAACGTTACGCGGAGATTGGAGTGGATACCGAGAAGGTTCTCCCCCAACTGGAGCAGATTCCGATTTCGATCCAGTGCTGGCAGGGTGACGACGTTCGCGGCTTTGAAAATCCCGAGGGCGATCTGACCGGCGGCATTCAGACCAGCGGAAATTATCCGGGGCGGGCACGGACCGCCGACGAACTGCGCGCTGACTTTGAAGTTGCCATGGCGCAGATTCCGGGCAAGAAGCGGCTCAATCTTCATGCGATTTATCTCGAATCGGACAAGCCCGTGGAGCGCGACGTCATTGAGCCGAAGCATTTCGCGAAGTGGGTGAAGTGGGCCAAGGCGCACGATCTGGGCCTGGACTTCAATCCCACCTGCTTCTCGCATCCGCTCAGCGAAAAAGCCACTCTGAGCCATCCGGATGCCAAGGTGCGCAAATTCTGGATCGATCATTGCCTGGCGTGCCGGCGCATCAGCGAATATTTCGGAGTTGAGCTAGGCACCCCTTCGGTGATGAACATCTGGATTCCGGATGGGGACAAGGATCTGCCCGCGGATCGCATCGGGCCGCGGAAAAGATTGATCGAGGCCCTGGACCAAATCATTGCCGCGCCTCTCGGCAATCATCATAAAGTGGCCGTCGAGGGCAAGCTCTTCGGCATTGGCGCGGAGAGCTACACGGAAGGCTCCAACGACTTCTATCTGGCCTATGCGGCCACGCGCAAAACGCTGCTCTGCCTGGATGCCGGGCATTTTCATCCCACCGAGAGTGTCGCCGACAAAATTTCTACAGCGCTGTGCTTCCTGGACGAGATTCTGCTCCATGTTTCGCGGCCGGTGCGCTGGGATTCCGATCATGTGGTGCTGCTGGACGACCCCACGATTGCCATTGCGCAGGAGATCGTGCGCTGCGGCGCTATCTCGCGGGTGAACATCGGCCTTGACTATTTCGACGCCAGCATCAACCGCATCGCGGCCTGGGTGATCGGCGCGCGCAATATGCGCAAAGCATTGTTGCTCGCGCTGCTGGAGCCGGCAGAGCTGCAATTGGCCGCGGAAAAGAATTACGACGGCGCCGGCCGCATGGCGCTCTTCGAGGAGAACAAATCGATGCCCTGGTCCGCGGTGTGGGAGTACTACTGCGCCAGCCACAATGTTCCCGAAGGCATCGGATGGCTGCAGACAGTGCGCAACTACGAAAAGAAGATTCTGCCTCGGCGCAAATAAGCGAGCTGAGCAGACAGACCAAAGCGCCGTTGTACCTGTGGCTTGTTGAATAATCGCAGAACGCCGCTAAATTCAGAGTTTGAGGTGCAGGCGTAATGAATACTATGAAGATGTGCCGCGCCGGTGCGCGGCGTGCGGGAATTGCAGTTTGCCTCGGCGCGGGTTTTGTGATTTGCGCCCTTACAGCGCGTGCGCAAGCATCGAGTCCAGCCGCCTTGCGCGTGGACGAAATGACCACGCCGCTGGGAATCGACGACGCGCAGCCGCGCTTCTCCTGGCAGTTGCGCGACAGCCGCCAGGGTGCGTGCCAATCGGCTTACCGGCTGCTCGTAGCCTCCCAGCCGGAGCTGCTCGCAGTGGGCAAGGCGGACGTGTGGGACAGCGGACGCGTGGCCAGAGAACAGTCGGTCGGCGTTCCCTATGCCGGAGTCGCGCTTGCTCCTTCGACACGCTATTACTGGAAGGTTCTGGTGTGGGATCAGGAGGGCAAGCCAGCGCCGGAAAGTCCCGTCAGTTGGTGGGAGTCGGGACTGCTGAAGCAGCCGTGGCGCGCGCAGTGGATTGGCTACGAAACGGCTGAAGAGGCTGCGGTGCGCCACGCTCCGGCGGCCTGGATTACTTATCCAGATCAATTTCCTATGCCGGCCGTTCAGGCTTTGCCCAAAGGAAAACCCGCTGAGCAGCATGTTGCCTTCCGGCAATCGGTAACCCTGAATAAACCCGTGCATTCTGCCACGCTCTACGCGACTGGGCAGGACACCGTCTCGGCGTGGATCAATGGCGCTCAGATATTGACGGCCAGTCCTTATCCTCCCTGGAGACAGTTTCCGTGGAAGAAGTTTGTGAGCGCCGATGCGACTAGCGCTCTGACGACTGGCCCGAACACCATCGCCATTGAGCAGGTGCATTACCTTCAGTCCAACGAAAAAGCCGCTTCCCTGCCCATGATTGCGACACTGTTTGTGGAATACACGGACGGGACCACTGAAGTTTTTGCAAGCGGAACGAGTTGGAAAACTTCGCTTGAGTTTGGACCCGGCTGGCAACAGAAGAACTTTGACGATGCAGGTTGGAAGAGTTCCATCGCGTGCAAGCAGGGGACGGGAGACGATTCTTTCGGCCATCCCTGGATTCCCGATTCCGTGAAGGCTCTGCGCCACAGCTTCGACGTGACGAAGGACGTGAAATCAGCGAGGCTCTATACCACGGCGCTAGGCGCTTATGAAATGTTTCTCAATGGACGGCGCGTGGGCGACGACGTTCTTGCGCCGGGCTGGACCGACTATCGGGAGCAGGTCGTCTATCAGAGCTATGACGTAACCGACATGATTGCACAAGGGGAGAACGCAATCGGGGCGCTGCTGGCGCCGGGCTGGTATTCGACTTCGCTGAAGTGGGATCAGGAACCGAACAACTTCGGCGACACGCCGCCCGCGCTGCTGGCACAATTGCGCATTGAGCACACTGACGGCAGCGTCGAGTGGGTGGCGACAGATGCGAACTGGACTGCGCGTGATTCTGTAATCCGCCACTCCGAATTGTATGACGGAGAGACGCAGAATTTGCAATGGAGTAGGGATGCACTGAATGCTCCGCATTCTGCATGGCTCGATGCTTCGCCATGGCTCGACGATTGGACATCAGTATCGATCATTAGCCCAAAGCCCGCAGATATCGTGTCACAGGACTTTCCGCCCATCCGCGTGGAACGCACGCTTGAAGCAAAGGCCGTCACCGAACCCAAACCTAGCGTCTTCGTCTACGACTTCGGGCAAAACTTCTCCGGGGTGGCACGTGTGATATTGCACAATCCGGATGCAACGAAGGTACAGATCCGGTTTGCCGAGGTTCTGAATCCGGACGGCACAATCTACACGGACAATTTGCGCACAGCAAAAGCGACCGATGCCTTTACGCTACGTAGATCCAGTGACGCCCCGAATGGCCAATATGATCTTATGCCGCAATTCACCTTCCACGGCTTCCGCTACGTGGAGCTGACCGGCCTGCCAACGGCTCCGGGCAAAGACGCGGTGATGGGGTTGGTCCTGCACACTGATGCGCCATTCACGATTGAGCTCAAAACCGGCAGCGCGCTGATCAACCAACTGTGGAGCAACATTCTCTGGGGGCAGCGGTCGAACTTTGTCGGCGTGCCCACGGATTGCCCGCAGCGCGACGAGCGGCTGGGATGGATGGCCGATGCGCAGGTCTTTTGGCGCGCGGCCAGCTACAACATGGATCTCGCTGCCTTCTCGCGCAAATTTGCCACGGATATGCGCGGTACGCAGGTCGGAACTCCGTTCTACGGCGTCTATGCGCCGGTCCCGTCCAAGGGAACACGGGAGAAGGGCCCAGGCTGGAGCGATGCGGGGGTGATTATTCCCTGGACCTCGTGGCTGCAGACAGGCGACAAGAGCATCATCGAAGAAAACTGGGCGGCGATGGAAAAGTATCTGGACGCCATTGCAGCCGCCAATCCCGATGGATTGTGGCGCAACGAATCCGGAACTCCTTACGGTGACTGGCTCTCTCCGGAAGGCAAGACCGACATCGTGCTCATTGCAACCGCATACTGGGCCTATGACGCTACGCTGATGCGCGAGATGGCGCACGCCACGGGGCGTACGCAGGATGAGGAGAAGTACAAACAGCTCTTCGATAAGATTCGCGCCGCGTTTGAAAAGCAGTTTGTGCATGAGGACGGCTTTGTGGCCGGAGCCGAAAACAGTTCGTCACCCTTTGGCGCGATCAACAATCCAAATGCGAAAAGCAAGGACGGAGACACGCAGACCGGCTACGTGCTCGCGCTGCACATGAATCTGCTCCCAGAAGAACTGCGCGCCGCGGCTGCCAAGAAGCTGGCAGCGAAAATCGAGGCCAATCATTCGTTGCTGGCAACAGGCTTTCTCGGCACACCGTATCTGCTGGAAGAATTGACCAAGGCCGGCTATCCCGATCTTGCCTACACGCTGCTGCTCAACACCGAGTATCCATCGTGGGGCTACATGGTGACGCACGGCGCCACAACCATGTGGGAGCGTTGGAACGGCGACCAGATGATGGCCGACCCCGGCATGAACTCCTTCAACCACTATGCCTATGGCGCGGTTGCAGACTGGATCTACCGCTATGCCGCGGGCATCGATGCGACGCCGCTCGATGCCGGCTTCCACACAATCGTTCTGCATCCTGTCTTTGATCGCAGACTCGGCAGTCTGGATCTGCGCTATCAATCGGCCTACGGCGAAATTCATTCGAGTTGGAGCGTGGACGGTAACCGGGCGCATTGGACCGTGACCATTCCACCCAACGCGAACGGCTGGCTGCGCCTCACTGAATCCGAGGCCGCAACCTACACGCTGAACGGAAAGCCGCTGGAAAAGCCAGCCGAGAAGGATGGCAAGACTGGCTACGAATTTGTGGCGGGCACATACAGCTTTATAGTGACGGGCGTCAAGTAAACGGCAGTTTGAATTTGATGCAGGTAAGATCCTCACTGCGATCCCAGATAGTTTCCGTATCCGACAATCACCGTGGAGCCGACCAGCGTCACCAGCGTCAGTGTCACCAGCACCTTGGTCCGGAGGCTGACTCCGTGCCACTCCTTGAGCGCAATGCCCCACAGCGTGCTGAAGATGATGATGCTGGCCATCAGCAGCGTCCAACTGGAGAACTTGTAGTCGCCCATCTGCGATTCGCCCATGGTGTAAAAGAAAAACTGCATGTACCAGATGGCGCCGGCCAAAAAGGAGAAGAAGTAGTTGCCGCCGAGCGAGCCGGGCTTGCTTCCAGCCTTCGCGCCATCAGCGGTCGCCTTCAGGTACTCGCCATAGCTGCGGTTGCGCGCATTGAGAATGGCGCACCAGATGAAGTTGGTGGTAAAGCCGCCAGCCAGCGCTACTACCAGCACCGGCAATCCCTGCCATAGTGCGTTGCTTCCGTGCGCCACGACCAGGTCCTTGATGGGCTTGCCCGCATCCAGCCCAAAGGCAAGGCAGGCACTCATGACGCCCGCGAATATGCCCAGGGAAAGGCCCAGCTTGAGGTTGAACTCCTTCACGCTGGCCTGTTTGGCCTCGGTCGAGAGTTCGTTTTCCTTGGAGATGCCCGCCATTCCGGCAAAGACAATGCCCACCACGCAGACGGCGATGCCCGCCAGCGTCACGATGCCCGAGCGCTGCGTGAGCAGGTGGCTGAATTGGTGGTGAAAGATGGGCGGAATCAGCGTGCCAAAGACCGCACAGTTGCCCATGCACAAGGCCATGCCCAGCGACATGCCCAGGTAACGCACGGCCAGCCCGAAGGTCAGGCCGCCGATTCCCCACAAGACGCCGAAGAAATAGGTCCAGAAAAGGACCGACGGCGAGACGCCACGCAATACGCCCAGCAGATCATGCGTCAGCAGGAGCGCCCCGACCCAGGGCGCGATGATCCAGCTCATCACGCCGCCAACCAGCCAGTAGGTCTCCCAAGACCAGCCGCGCACCTTGCGAAATGGAACGTAAAAGCTAGCCGAGGCCACGCCGCCCAGCCAGCAAAGAAAGACCCCCAACAACGGATTAGCGTTCATCATTTTGCCTCTGCATTCCCCATGAATACGCACGGCCTTGCGCCAAGTGTTTCATTCAAGAATTGATTTCATATCTCAGGTAAAATAAACAGGCGCGCGTGATTTTGTCAAAAACGAATATCCAGCTTTCCAGCGAATGGCGGCCATGCGCACCGACGCCAGCCTGATCGGATTGGGCATAGCTACGCGAAGATATACGAGCTGCCCTAATGCTGGTCTTCCCTCTCAATCGAGATGGAAGACCTCCTCCAGCGGAAACATATTCTCATCCGCCGCGGCCGGCATCGGCTCGAAAAACTGAGACATCTCCGACTGCCAGCGGGCATTGACCGGGTATTTCTGCATACCGGCGCAGGCATTTTCGAAGTTATCCGTCTCCAGATAGCCGACCACAAGCCCGTCCGGTTTCAAAAACAGCGAGTAGTTGCGCCAGCCGGTCTCGCGTAGCGCTTCCTTCATCTCCGGCCACACCTGTGCATGGCGCTGTTTGTACTCCTGCAATTTTTCCGGGCGGACATGGAGCAAAAAGCAAATACGCATAGAAGTCCTTCTTCAATGTGCAATTCTTCGCCGGTCCGATCGGCGCCCCTGCCTATGAGGCTGGCTAGCCGCTTCTTCGGGCTTATCCCGAAGCGCAGAGCAAGGTTCACTCAAGCAATCTGCGGTCCGGATTCCTCGGGTGAGAGTACAGGTCAGCCGCAAGCCCGAAAATCCGGATGCGGATATAATACAGCCTAAACCATATTTCTGTATAGAATTGCTTTTCCTATAGAATTTATTTTCTGGAAATAATGGTGGGAAACCCGCAAAAGGCGGACCAGCCGGGCTTCGACGACTCCCAGTGGAAGCGGATCACGACGCCCTACGCCTTAAAATGAAGACTCTGCCTTTCGCGTCAGCATTCACGATTGGCGGGAAGCGAAATCCGCAAGATGGAATAACCGTTAAACCGGTGTTTTGTTACAATAAACAATTCATCTCTCTATCGAATATGATGGGGATGTTATTTTTGTTGCAGTTCTGCTGGCTTTGAGGCATCCATGCGCGCTTCGCTTTTTATCACTTGCTATAACGACACGCTCTTCCCGGAGATCGGCCGCGCCGTGGTGCGTCTGCTGGAACGGCTGGGCGTGACACTCGATTTTCATCCCAGGCAAACCTGTTGCGGCCAGATGCACGCCAACACCGGCTTTCGCGGTGAAGCCTTCTCCCAGGCCAAGCGCTTTGTCCGCCTCTACCAGGATTCCGAGAACGTCGTCATTCCCTCCTCCTCCTGTGTGGCCATGATCCGCGATCAGTATCCCGGCATCTTCGCCGAGCTGGGAAACGAATCCCTCCACAAGGACTTCGCGGCTCTCGTACCCCGCGTCTACGAGCTGAGCGAGTTCCTCATCGACAAGCTGGGTGTCGAGGATGTGGGCGCAACCTTTACCCATCGCGTTGTTTATCACGCCAGTTGCCACGGAGTCCGCGCTCTGCAACTGGGCGAGCGGCCTTACAAGCTGATGGCCAAGGTGCGCGGCCTCGATCTGGCCACAATGGCCAATGTCGACCGCTGCTGCGGCTTCGGCGGAACGTTCTCGGTGAAAAACGCCGAGGTCTCCTCAGCCATGCTGACCGCCAAGCTTCAGGATGTGCTCGCCACCAAAGCCGAGTACTGCACAGCCCTCGACAACAGTTGCCTCATGCATCTGGGCGGGGCCATGCACCGCGAGTACGCCGGCATGAAGACAATTCATCTGGCGCAGATTCTGGCCAGCACGGAAGCGGACAGCGAAGATAACCGCACGGAGGCTGCGCAATGACCCACGCCGGCTCCGAACGCGTCAGCCTTGACCCTCGCTTCGCTCCGCCCTTTCCTGAGGCCGCCTTGATCATGCTGCGCAATCCGCAACTGCGCAAGAACGTGGGCCATGCCATCGACGTTATCCAGACCAAGCGCGGAAAGCTGGTCGTCGAAAAAACCGATTGGCAGGAGCTGCGCTCGGCAGCCTCGGCCATCCGCGTCCATGCGCTCGAAAACCTCGGCGTTTACCTCGAAGAGTTCGAAGCTCGCTGCACCGCTGCCGGAGGCCACGTCCACTGGGCCGCCGACGCCGCTGAAGCTCGCCAGATTATCCTCGATCTGCTCCGAGAGGAAAACGCCTCCGAGGTCATCAAGATCAAGACCATGACCTCGGCCGAGATTCAGTTGAATCCCTTTCTTCAGGCTGCGGGCGTCAACGTCTACGAGACCGATCTGGCGGAGATCATCCTGCAACTGGGCGAAGGAGAACCCTCCCACATCGTCGTTCCCGCGCTGCACATCAATCGCAGCCAGGTGCGCGAGATTTTCGCCCGCACCATGGGACTCAAGAACCTCTCCGACGATCCCAAGGAGCTGACCAACGCCGCCCGCACCTATCTCCGCCAGAAGTTTTTGACCGTCCCAACGGCCATCAGCGGCGCCAATTTTCTCATCGCGGAATCCGGCACAGTCTCAGTAGTCGAGTCCGAGGGCAACGGCCGCATGTGCCTCACACTGCCGCGCACTCTGATCAGCCTGGTGGGTATAGAGAAGGTGCTGCCCCGCTTCCAGGATCTTGAAGTCATGCTCCAACTTCTGGCTCGCTCCGCCACCGGCGAGCGCATGAACCCTTACACATCGCTCTGGACCGGTGTCTCGCCCGGCGATGGCCCGCAGAAATTTCATGTCGTCCTGCTCGACAACGGCCGCTCCCGCATCCTCGCCAAAACCAAGGAACGGCAGACGCTCAAGTGCATCCGCTGCGCGGCATGCATGAACACCTGCCCCGTCTATCGCCAGACCGGCGGCCACGCCTACGGCTCGGTCTATCCCGGCCCCATCGGCGCCATCCTCACGCCGCAACTAATGCAGATGAAGTACGCGCAGACGCTGCCTTACGCCTCTTCGCTGTGCGGCGCCTGCTACGAGGTCTGCCCGGTCAAGATCAACATTCCCGAGGTGCTGCTCGAACTGCGCTCTCAAGTCGTCAACCAGGAGCGCAAGCAGGCCGGCCGTTTCTTCGATCTCATGTATCTCGGCCTGCGCATCGCCAATCTCATCTTCGCCACCGCCTGGGGCTTCCACGCGGCGCAGCGCATGGGACGCATCGGCCTGCGCTTCTTCACCAGCAAGGACGGATGGATTCACTCGCTGCCCAGCCTAGGCGCAAAGTGGACCCAGACCCGCGATCTGCGCGGCCTGCCGAAACAAACTTTCCACCAGTGGTGGGCCACGCATGCAAAGGAGGAAAAATGAATCAGCCCGTCGAATCCCGGCAATTGACTCTCGACCGCATCCGCGCGGCCACTCCCTCTGCCGCACAAGACGCCTCCCTGCTTGCCGACGCCTATGCGGCTCTGCCCCGCGCGTATATCCGTCGTGGCGATCTTTCTGCCCAGGCCCGCATCGAGCTGATGATTCATCGCCTGCGCGAGTACGACGCCGAAGTGGTTGAGTGCACACCGGAAGAACTCGCCGACGCGCTTGCGACACAGCTTGCAGCCAGCGGCCGGCATCGATTTGTTGCGCCCTCCGGAGCCCCGCCTGAGTGGTTGGTTACGTCTGCGTATAAGATCAAGGGATTGGAATGGACTATCGACCACGGCCTCGACATCGATGAGATCGAGAAGGCGGAAGGCGTCGTCACCGCCGCCACATGCGGCATCGCGGATTCGGGCACCA
Source organism: Acidobacteriaceae bacterium (assembly GCA_003156235.1). GTDB lineage: Bacteria > Acidobacteriota > Terriglobia > Terriglobales > Acidobacteriaceae > Telmatobacter. Next base: position 195 of record PMGP01000398.1, on the reverse strand, counting down.
TCGTTCTGCACCACTCCGCCACCGAAGGCCGTCGCGTGTTGACCCTCCTGCCCGACTGGTATCTCTGCATCCTGCGCGCCAGCCAGATTGTTGAAACCCTGCCCGAGTACTTCAGTCGCTGCCAGCAGCCGCCAGTTCTAGCCACTTACATCTCCGGTCCCAGCGCCACGGCGGACATTGAAATGACGCGCATCA
>PMGP01000132.1:205-4655 GCA_003156235.1 Acidobacteriaceae bacterium | reverse complement strand
CCCCGTTCGCTCAGGATGACGGCAATTATTTTGCGGCGTATTCAGGATGACGGCAGTTTTTGTGCTGCATATTATGACAGCAGTTTTTGTGCTGCGTATTTCTGACTCAGGACACTAGCGGATATTGAAGCTGTAGACCACGCTGTAGGAGAAAAGCGGGTAGACGCGGACCCCGGACAGATCATGCCTCCATTTGGTGAGTTCAGCCTGCAAGTCGCTATTGAAGTGATTCGTGGGGGCGCTCACATTGCTGCATTGGGTTTGCGCTTTGTCCGTGCACACCCATCCGGAGACATTCACATTGACCGAAGGCGCTCCCGTGAAGGCTACACCGAACTCCGATGGAAAGGACCAATGACGGTTGGATCGCGGAATGAATCTGCCAAAGCCGCCGGAGACTGTAAAGGCTGGCTTGGTCGAATTCAGCCCCAATACGCCAGATGCCACCAGCGGCGTTGCCCCGGTGACTGGGTTCGCGCTGGCGGAATAGAAGTCCTGGTTGTTCAGGGTGAAATCCGTGCCAGGAATAATATTTGCCGCAGCGGAAATCTTGTTGCCATTAAAAAACAATAGCCCAGGGCTCAACCGCCAGATGCTATTGAATGGATACCAATCCAGCGAAGCAGCGGCCGAGGCCAAATGCAGATTGGTAGTCAAGTTGAAACCCTCGAGCTCGTAATGAGCGCTATTGTATTTGAAGAAGTTGCCCATCAACCGGGCGTCGAAATGCTCGTTCAGGACAATGGCGGATTTGATTCCGATTCCAAGCGGTGAGACGTCCGCGCCGATGCCGATGCGGGAAAAGGGAGCTTGGTGCTTTACTCCGGCGGGTGTGGCGTCAAATCGTTCCGTGCCGCCGCCAAGAGCCGCGGGTTCCGGCGCTTCAGGGAGCGGTAATCCCGTGTATGCGGAGTTCACCACCATGTCGCTGCCAAGGCCGTAGAAACCAATGCCTGACAAACTGGAGCTTTCGGCCTGGCTGTTGTCAATAACGGCAGTGGTAGAGCGGGAAGGTTCGGCGCTGGCGCGGTGGTCAGTCTGCGCGGACGCTGGCATCGAGCATATGCACAGAGAGAGCAAAGAAAAAACAAGCAGGATTCTTGAATGAAGACTTGGGAATGCCATCAAAATCCTCGGCTATGGATCTCCCCGAGTCAGCGCCGGTGCGGAACGGGGAAGGGCCGCAAGGCATGTGCAAAATTGCTCTATCGCTTCCTGGAATCAGGCTCGTGCTTGCCTGCATATAAACTATCAGATTTCCAGAATCACCGGTATGATCATGGGGCGGCGGAGCGGATTTCGGGAAGGGTAACGAGAGGGTCGACCATTTGAGAAATTGTACAGAAAAAGCGGAAGATGGGAGAACAAATCCTAGCGGAGATTTCACCGCTTCGAAAATTTTTCACACACAAAGCGATGGGCTTCCAGGCCTGGACTCTCGTCGCCCGCGTCGACGGCTTTCGTGTACCCCTCGATGAATGCAGATGCGTATTGCTCTGGAGTTACACCCAATGCTTCAGCTTCGGCTCCGATTCGTGCTTCCGTTTCCGGATTTAGTTCGAGTTTCATTATCATTGTGTGTTACCTGCTACTTCCTTTATCGGCTCAATCTGGCAATGAATTGAATGTTTGTCGTGAACTTATATGAACCCAGGCCCCCAAATGCGAGGGACCTGGGGGCACCCAACTATTGATATGTGTTAGATTTCCAAAATCACCGGCACCCAGATTTTTGATGTGTATCAGATTTCCAGAATCACTGGCATGATCATGGGGCGGCGGCCGGTGGTTTTCTGGATCATGCGCTTGAGTTCGACGCGGACCTTTTCCTTGACCATGCCGTAGTCGGTTTTCTCCTCGGCGCTAAGGCTGTGGAGGGTTTGGAGGACCGCTTCGCGGGCCTGCTCGGTGATGTCTCCGGCGCCGAAGCCGCGCATGACGATCTCCGGCGGCTGATCCAGCTTGCCCAGACGCTTGTTGATGGCCAGGATGACCAGCACCATGCCGTCCTCGGAGAGAATGCGGCGGTCGCGCAGGACGAGGTCTTCGACCACATCGGTTGACGAGCCGGAGTCGATGAGTACGCGGCCGGTGGTGACTTTGTCGTGCTTGCGGATTTCCTTGCTGTCCAGTTCCAGCACGTCGCCGTCTTCGATGACCATGGCGTGCTCGACGGCGCCGGTCTCCATGGCGATCTGCGCGTGCTTGTGCAGGTTGCCGTAGTTGCCGTGGACAGGGATGAAGTATTTGGGGCGGACAAGGTTGATGAGCAAGCGCATCTCTTCCTGCGAGCCGTGGCCGCTGACGTGAATCAGTCCGTTGGAGCCGTTGTCGTAGATGACGTTGGCGTCGCGGCGATAGAGGTGGTCGATGACGCGGAAAATACTTTTCTCGTTGCCGGGAATGATGCGGGAGCTGAGGACGACGGTGTCGCCTGGCTCGATGCGGGCGTGCTTGTGGTTGTCAACGGCGGCGCGGCTGAGGGCGCTCATGGGTTCGCCCTGCGTACCGCTGATGAGCAGCATCAACTGCTCCGGCGGGTAGTCGCGCATCTGGCTGGGATTGATGATGAGCCCCTGGGGAACTTCGATGTGGCCCAGGTCCTGAGCGATCTCGGTCGAGTCCATCATGGAGCGGCCGATGACGGCCACCTTGCGGCCATGCTGGCGAGCCAGATCAAGGGCGATGCGAATGCGGTAGATGGACGAGGAGAAGCAGGAGAAGAAGAGCTTCTTTTTGGTGCGGGCGAAAATCTCGTCGAGGCGGGGAATGACGGCCGTTTCCGAGGGCGTGTAGCCGGAACGCTCGACGTTGGTCGAGTCCTGCAGCAGGGCCAGCACGCCGCGCTTGCCGTACTCGGCAAAGGCGTGCAGGTCGAAGAGCTTGCCGTCCAGCGGCGAGAGGTCGATCTTGAAGTCGCCGGTGTGGATGACAACGCCGACCGGGGTCTCGATGGCCAGCGAAACGGCGTCTACCAGTGAGTGGGTGACGTGGATCGGCTCGATGGTGAAGGGGCCGATGGTGAATTTTTCCCTGGGAACGATTTCGATCAGCTCGGTTTCGTCGAGCAGGCCGTTCTCTTCCAGGTTGCCCTCGACGTAGGCCAGGGTAAATTCAGTGGCATAGACGGGCACCTTGATTTCGCTGAGAATCCAAGGCAGGGCGCCGATGTGGTCCATGTGNNGTGAGGATGATGGCGCGGACATGCGCTTTATTTTCCACCAGGTAGCTGATATCGGGGACAACGATATCCACACCCAGCAACTCCGACTCCGGGAACATCAGCCCGGCGTCGATCACGATAATGTCGTCTTCCCAACGGAGCGCAAGGCAGTTCATGCCGAACTCGCCGAGTCCGCCCAGGGGAATGATTTTCAGCTTTTTTGTATGCATCTGTCAGATCTGATGCTAACACCCATTGGCTGCGGGAGTTGGCTCATACTGCTCAGTTGCCCGGATGCAAGGCCTAAATCGGGATAGGCCGTATCGGCAGGCCAGATTGACCGTCAGCTATTTCGGTTCGTTCCACCCGGCCAGAATCGCATCAATTCCGGTGGCTTTGAGGTGCGCCACAAATTGCTTATCGGAGCGTTCCATATGCATGAAGAGCCATTCCTTGAGCTGATCCAAGACCTCGAGATAATCGGCCGATTCTTTAGCGATCTGGAAGCGCGCTTGCAGAGTCAGAAGCAGTTTGATCTTTTGCTCGTGCTCCAGTTTGTGCGCCTCTGCGCCGCTGTAACCGGCTTCGGCAAGGATTCGCTCCTCCTGGGCAAAGTGGACGCGGGCGTAAGCAATCAGTTCATCGAAGATGTGATCGAGGTCCTTGCTGTCACGGCCAGCCATCAGGCCAGCGTGCAGATCGTTGATCAGAATCGCCAGCCTTTTATGGTCGTTATCCAGCATCTTAACGTCCACACTCATTTCACTTGTCCAGACTATAAACGGCATACTCGATGAGCCCCCTTTCTGAAATGGTCTGCCGCCCTCAGGGTCGCCCCCAGAGCAGCCTTTCACACTGCCTTTCACACGCAAGCCGATATTATGTATTCAAGAAGATAATGCAGTGATTGGCAAGCATTGCGGTCAGGGGGGAAGCAAAGTTGCCAATAATCAATTATCGCAGCAGGTCTTCAAGCGTGGTGCTCAAATCGGTCTTGTCGTCGCGATACTTTACGATTACCGGAGCGTAGAGGCTCAGGCCCCACTCCTGGCTGCGTTCATGACCTTTGCCTTTGCTGACGGCGCGTGAGCCGGGAACGACCACCGCGTTCTGGGGAATGATGAGCGGCAGCTCTTCGTTGGCACGCAGGATCGTTCCGTTGACCAAATCGAAGACCGGTGTTCCGCGAGTGAGGATGACGCCGGCGGCCAGCACCGCGCCCTGGCGTACGATGGTCCCCTCGTAAACGCCCGAGTTGCCTCCTACCAGCACATCGTCCTCGATGAT
>PMGP01000132.1:0-153 GCA_003156235.1 Acidobacteriaceae bacterium | reverse complement strand
CGCCGGGAACCACGCGCACGCCGTCTGCCGAGCCAAAATGGCGCACCGGAAAGGTGCTTTTGTCCACGAACGAGAAGCCCGCGGCGGGAAACTCGGTCAAGACGCCGAGGCGAAAGCCCAGCAGGATTCCCTGCTTGACCCAGGCGTTCACGC
>PMGP01000357.1 GCA_003156235.1 Acidobacteriaceae bacterium | reverse complement strand
TACCTGAAGGCCAAGCGGCGGCAGGCGGTGGTAGGCGTCGTCACGGCTATCTCCGTCGCTGGCGTGACCGCAGGCGTAGCAGCGCTCATCATCGCCCTCGCCATTACCAACGGCATGCGGCGCGACTTGCAGGACAAACTGCTGGGATCGAGCGCGCACGTGCAGTTGATGCAGGTGGAAGGGCGCGGCATTCCCAACTGGCGGCCTCTGCTGGAGCGGCTGCGCAGGGTGCCGCACGTGACCGCGGCAGCGCCGGGATTGTACGAACAGGTGGTTGTGGCGCGCGGCGCGCGCGACGGCGGCGCGCTGCTTGAAGGCATTCTACCCAACGACGAGCGCACAACCAGCGATCTGCTTTCGAAAGCCACTCCCGGCGCGGCGCAAGCCCTCGAGCCGCAACCGCAACCAGCCGCATCAGACGCCGCTTCGTCCAACGCCGAGCTGCCCCCCATCGTCCTCGGCGGCGATCTGGCTGAAACCGTCGGCGCCGCCGTCGGCGATTCGGTCATGATCATCAGTCCGCAGGGCGAAATGACGCCCATGGGCGTCATTCCCAAGTACGTGCGCTTTCGCCTCGCCGGCACCTTCCACTCCGGCTTCTATCAGTACGACGCCGAAATGGGTTTTCTGCGTCTGGCCGACGCGCAGCGGCTCTTCGACGAGCCCGATCTGCTCTCGGTCATCAACTTCAAGGTCGACGACCTCGGCCGCGCGCCCCAGATCGCCCACGCCATCGAACAGGCCGCCGGCCATGGCTACATGACGACTAACTGGACCGAGCAGAACCGCGAGCTCTTCCGCGCCCTCAAGCTCGAACAGGTCGTCACCTTCATCGTCATCGCGCTCATCGTCATCGTCGCCGCGCTCAACATTCTCATCGCCCTCACCATGATGGTGATGGAAAAAACTCGTGACATCGCCGTCATGATGAGCTTCGGCGTTCAGCCGGCGCAGGTTCGCCGCATCTTCCTGCTGCAAGGCTTCCTCATCAGCATCATCGGGACTGCTCTTGGATTGATGCTCGGCTATCTCGCCGCCTGGGCCGGCGGACACTATCACTTCATCCACTTATCCGCCGAAGTTTATTCGATTGACACGCTGCCCTTCGCCCCGCGCCCGCTCGATGGACTGATTGTCTCCGTAGTCTCGATAGGAATTTCGCTGCTGGCCACGCTGTATCCGTCGTCGGCCGCGTCGCGGATTCTGCCGGCCGAGGCGCTGCGGTACGAATAGAGCTACCTAGTCCCTCGCTATGAGCTTCCATCAATCTAGAAGCGAATTCTGTGCGGAAGAAAGTGGCGAACGACCTTCTGCGAAGTAAGTGAATGCTTAGTGGCGATTCGGGTTCCAACTTTATTCAAGAGATCATGTCCCTCTGAAAGAAAATGCCGAATCAAAGCCTTTTCAATCAAGAGGAGGCACCTGTCTTCGCTTTGACCCGGTCTCGCAAGGAATTCGCCGAAGACCAGAGCACGTGATCCGATTTCCGCGTTTTCAAGGCCTTTCATGAGCTTGAGCGCGACGAGTTGTTGCCCAATCCGAGTTTTCAGATTTTGCGCTTTGCCTACATATAGTGGATTCAGATTATTACCAAATTTTCGCATGAAAATGTATACGCCAGGCTTATCAGGAACATTGTCCAGGTCAAGCTCATAAATGTAGGTCGAACCTGGCCGAGACTTGCGCAATTTGACAGGCTTGTGCCACGTTACTCGAAGGTCCATTTTCGTTATGCTCCTGTTTCTAAATACGTTAATCTTTAAGGACTGGATTTGCAATGCAATTATTAAGAAGTGCTTGACAGTGTGACACATTATGTGTCACATTTAGATCATGCAAAGCATNNGAAGTCCGCGAGCGGAAAGAGGTATTAGGCGACCTGGTGCCACGAACTCCGATGAAGCCGAGCCCTGTCGAGTGGCCCGATTTTGCAGCCCGACTCAAGCGCATGTACGGCGATCAGATACTAACCCCAGTCGCTGATTTGATTGCTGATCGAGAGGACAGCCGTTATTGATGGTGTACATCGACTCCAGCATGCAAGTGGCTGCCTATGTCATCGATCAGCATTCTGCTGAGGTCGCCCACAGGATGTCGCGGAAACCTCATGTCTGTTTGACACCTTTCAACCGCAGCGAATTGGCCAATGCCATCTACCGACAGGTGTTTCTAAAGAAGCTTTCCACTGCCTCTGCACAACAGGCTTGGGATAGCTTCGAGGAGGATTGTCGCCATGGAATCTGGGACTGTATTGAGTTCCCCCATCGCGCCTGGGAAACCTGTGCCAGCCTCGCCAGGCGGTTCGGCCCCAACCTCGGCGTGCGCACACTCGATTCGCTGCACGTGGCCTGCGCGCTGGAGTTGAAGGCGGAGAGATTCTGGACCTTCGATGAGCGTCAGGCCCGGCTGGCCGAAGCGGTTGGGCTCGATACAAATCCTTGATTCGGCCGAATTCAGAAGCGTGCGTTCACTGCGGCGTAATAATCCCGCCTAGCGCATGACGCCGGGGTAGCACGATGCCGCGATGATCCACCACCTGCGGAGGGACCAAAGACTCGCCGGGCAGAGTGGCCCGCTCGACCAATGCTCCACCGCAGGCCGGACACCAGTCCGCCACGGTCTTTTCGCCGAGCACCGCACGGCACTGGCTGCAAATCCGTTCCATGCATTCAAGACTACCGGATCCAGCCGCTTCTTTGCACAAGCTACACTGGAGCTATGCACCCTCCCGTTCGGCTGGCGGCTATCGACATGGACGGCACACTGCTGCCTTCTTTTGCGCAGGTCATCAGCCCGCGCACGGCTCTGGCGCTCAAGGCCGCTCAAAATGCCGGCATCACTGTGGCCATCGCCACCGGGCGCCGCACGGCTTACACCACGCCGCTGCTCGAGGGACTCGGCCTCCGGGCGGATACGCCGCTCATCACGTTCAATGGAGCAGCGATCCGTACCCTGGGCGGAGACTCTCTTGCCCGCTGCCAGCTCCCGTCAGAAACCGCGCGCGGACTCTGCAAGTTGCTCCGGCCCTTCGGGGCTATGGTTTTCACCTTTGACCGTCCGGGCAGGGGAGAGTTGGTGCTCGAAGATCTGGAACAGGCAAACGGGCGCATTGCTTTGTGGGTCGAGGCCAACCGCAACGTCATGGAGATAGTCAAGCCGCTGGAAGATGCGCTGTTGGACGGCGAAGACCCCATTCAGGGCATGGTTTGCGGTGGTGTGTGCGCAATGCGTCAGGCCGAGCAGGCGCTCAAGGACAGCCAATGGGCCGCCGCGTGCGAGTGCATCAAGACCGAGTATCCGACGCGCGATATAACCATTCTCGACCTGCTGCCTCCGGGAGTCTCGAAGGCTTCGGCGCTCGAAAAACTTGCGGCCCTGCTGGGCGTGGATCGCAAGGAGACCATGGCCATCGGCGACAACTGGAACGATGTGGCTATGCTGGAGTGGGCCGGACAGGGCGTACTGATGGGCAATGCGGCCGAGGAGCTAAGGACGATGGCTGAGATGCGCGGCTGGAAGCTGGCTCCGCCCAACAATGAGGACGGCGTGGCCGTGGTGCTGGAGGCCGCTATCGCCAGGTGTGCCGCTGCGTGTGTTTGATGTGTATCGGCAGAATTTGAGAGCGGGATCAAGAATGCGGAGAAGTTTCTTTATCTCGACAGGGATCATTGCGGCACTAGCAGTCGCGGCCCCATCTGCTCAGTCAGCCGAACGCATCACACTGAGCAACGGCTACGATTATCTCTGCGACCATCATGCAGAGGTCAATGGCCACGTTCGGCTTTACTTGAGTGCCGGCGAGGATAATTACATCGAGTTCCGTCCGAAGGAGATTGCCGGGATCGAAAAACTGCCCGATCCGCCGCCAGTTCCAAAATCCGATGCGGCCTCCAATCCATCCGCAGCCGGTTCACATTCTCGTCACGACGCAAAGCTCTCTCCAGCCGATCTGCGTGAGATGCTCACCAATGCCGGTCACGAGCACAACCTGGACGTGGACTTGCTGGCCAGCCTGGTGAAGGCCGAGAGCGGCGGCAACACACGCGCCGTCAGCCNNAGCTTCAAGCCGGACGAAAACGTGCGCGGCGGGGCAACGTATTTGGATGCGCTGCTCACTCGCTACCACGACAACATGGCGCTGGCTCTGGCTGCCTACAACGCCGGTCCGGAGGCGGTGGATAAGTACCACGGCATTCCCCCTTACCGCGAGACTCGAGTCTATGTGGCGCGTGTCATTCACGAGTTCAATCGCCGAGTACTGGCGCGCGAAGCCGAGGCGAAGCGAGCAGCAGCGCAAGCAAGACAGGCGCCGGCATCGCAGCAAAAGCCTGAACGCTGATGTTATTTTCATGTTCAGGTGAGAAACTAGACAACAGAGATTTATGACAGCGGGAACGGAGAAATCTTGAAGAAACGCGAGTTGATTCTGGGTGCTGTGTTTTTTTTGGCGCTGGTTGCGCTGGTTGTTTGGGGGCGCGACAGGATTCACTTTGACTTTGGCGTCTTTGTCTCCCAACTCAAACTGGCCGACTGGCGCAAGATCAGCTTTGCTTTCGGCTGCATCTATGTATGCTATGTCTTTCGCGCGGTGCGCTGGGCGCTGCTGCTGCGCCACATCAAAAAGGTGCCGTTGTTCTCGCTGCTGGGAACGCAGGTGATCGGCTTCACCGCGGTGGCGCTCATTGGCCGCATTGCCGATCCCGTGCGCCCCTACCTGGTCTCGAAGAAGACCGGCCTGCCGCTCAGCAACCAGATTGCTGTTTACATCGTCGAGCGGCTCTTCGACGCCGGCTCCATGGCTCTGATTTTCTGCTCTGTCATCCTGCTGGCTCCATCGGGCGCGCTGCCCCATCCTGAGGTCATCCGGAAAGTCTGTTACGGAGCGCTGGCCACCACCATAGCGGGAGCGTTATTTCTGGTTGCCGTGCGTCTGGCTGGTGGAGCGGTGGCGTTGCTTCTTGAAGATGCCTTCAGCATTGTCTCCAAAGGCCTGGGACACGCCATCGGCGATAAGATTCGCGCCTTTCGCGCCGGCCTGGATACGCTGCGTTCTTTCTCCGACTTCGGCATCGCCTCCTCTCTCTCGCTGGGCATGTGGATGCTGATTACCCTGGCCTATTTTGAGATCATAACGGCCTTTGTCGCCAGCCCGGAACTGAAGGAGCTGACGCTGGCCAAATGCATGTTGCTGATGGCCTCGGGCATGGCTGCCAGCAGCCTGCAACTGCCGATCATCGGCTGGTTCACGCAGATTGGGGTGGTGGCCGCGGCGATGTCCGGATTCTTCGGCGTGGCCGCCGAGCCCGCCACCGCCTGCGCTGCCACGCTGCTGGCGGTGAGCTTTCTCAGCATCGCGCCCGTGGGCATTATTTGGGCACGCTTCGAACACGTCAGCCTGCGCAAGGTGGCCGCCGAGAGCGAGCACGCGGGAGAGACGCTGGCTGCGGATGAGACGAGCAGTTGAGATCAGGTATGATAACGCTTGCCATTCTTAACGAATGGCGTTATGATTGAATTGTGATCAGGAGCTTCGCTGACGCCGATACGGAACTGTTGTGGGATACAGGCAAGAGCCGCCGCATCCCCGCGAACATTCGTACTTCGGCGCTGAAGAAGCTCATGATTCTGCGCCGCTCGACGCAATTGCACGATTTGAGTGTGCCACCGGGCAATCGTCTGGAAGCGTTGACCGGCGACCGCAAGGGGCAGCACAGCATCCGCATCAACGATCAATTTCGGATTTGCTTCAGATGGATTGATCGGGATGCATACGACGTGGAGATCGTCGATTATCACTAGGAGACGCGATGAAGAAGATTCCCTTTGCCTATTCAATTCATCCCGGCGAGATTCTCAAGACGGAGTTCATGGAGCCGCTGGGACTTTCCAGCTACCGGCTGGCAAAAGATTTGCATGTTTCCGCTCCGCGGGTGAACGACATTGTTCTCGGCAAGCGCTCCATTTCTGCCGATACAGCCTTGCGCCTCAGCGCTTACTTCGGCAACTCCGCTGACTTTTGGCTTGGATTGCAGATGGACCACGATCTGTGGGTGGCCGCGAAGAACAAGCATCCCGATCCTCCTTATGCCAGGGTCATGCCGAGAATGCAGGCGGCATAATGCAGAAATTTCCCTTCGGTTACTCGATTCATCCCGGCGAGATTCTCAAGACGGAGTTCATGGAGCCGCTCGGGCTTTCCAGCTACCGGCTGTCTAAGGAACTGCACGTCTCCGCTCCGCGTGTGAACGATCTGGTGCGCGGCAAGCGCTCCATCACAGCCGATACCGCTATGCGCCTCAGCGCCTACTTCGGTTGTTCCGCGCAGTTCTGGTTGAACCTGCAAAACAAGTACGACATATGGGTTGCCGCGAAAGACAAATCCCTTGCCAAGGTCAAGCTAAGGGCTCAGGCGGCGTAGCGTTCTTCTCCGACTCCAGCGCCGGTTGAGTGAAACGGATGCTCTCCGGTCCCACCGCCCCGCCGGTCATGATCATGCTCATGGCCTGCTCCATCGTCAGGCCGGTTTCCGTGATTCGACTGATGGGCAGAATCTGCAAGAAAGCCGAGGTCGGATTGATGGCACAGGGCACCAGCACAGCGGCCAGCAATTCGCCGGTGGTCTCGTCCGTCATGGTGCGCGTCAGGAACCCGATGGACTTTTGACCGGCAAGAGGGAAGTCCACCAGCACCACGCGCTGGCTGGATTCTTTCTTGGCCATCATGCTGTCCAACAACTGGCGCACCGACGTATAAATCTTGGCGACAAAGGGCAGCCGCTCCAGCACGGCCTCGAAGAGATCGAAGGCTTGGCGGCCGATCACCAGGGATGTGACCCGGCCTACCACGTAGAGCATTACCAGGGTTAGCACGACGGCCAGAAGTGACTGTAACAACGGATGGTGAAGCCAGTTTTCCGGAAAAATCGTTGTCAGCAGCAGAATCACCGGCATGCCGGCCTGGGCCAGTTCATCGAGAAGAAATTTGAAGATCAGGAAAGTAATAGCCAGCGGTCCGATGGTGATGATGCCGGCCACGATGTTGTGTTGCAGGCTGCGCAGCGAACGGGCAAGGACGGGTTTCAAGCGTTCCTCCTGACGATGAGAATACTCGAAGCGGGCCGCGCAAGGCAGTGTTCAGTCCGGCATCGTCGCTTTTGGGACGGCGTTCCAATTACCCTGGAATTTGTGCTATAAAGGCGACTTGGCGGCAGTTATTGATAACAGTCAAGATTAGCTGGTCTGCTCAGAATAGTACAAATGTTCACACCATCAACTACTATTTTACTCATACAAATACAGACTTCAAATGTAAGCTCCGTTCACTCTGTTTTGTGACGAGGAACGTTGCCAGCCGTATTTTCACAGGGCTACTATCTGCCCAGTATCCGGGCCTGTTCTCCATCCCCTGATCGTTTGCCTTTTATGCTGTTGTTTCTACTTTCCCAGAGCTTCCCCAACGAGTGGCGCTTTCCGGCGCACGGAGACGGAGTGTCTTCTCATGTCATGGTATGCCTACTGCATCGGTGAAAAACAAGCATTTCCTGAATTAGCCCGTCATCGCAAACCCATTCCGATGGAATCGCTTCTCGGAGTCAGCGGAAACCAGGTTTTTGTTTACCCCGCCAGCGAACTGGCCGTTATCGTAAGCGAACACAACCCCGAGGAAGCCCTTAACCAGAAATCCGGCGTGGACCACGCCCGGGTAATCGCCGACTGTTTCCAGCACTCCACCGTACTGCCCTTCCGCTTTGGAACCGTCTTCCACGACGACGAGAGCCTGCGCAAATCCATTCGTTCCAATCAGCGCCAGTTTCTCGGCCACATCGACAAGCTACGCGGCAAGTCCGAGATGCATCTGAAAATTCTGGTGGGCGACTGCTCCGGCCACGGCGCCGGCAAGCGCCCGCAGGGCGATGGAGCGAACCGGGAGTATTTCACCAATCTCCGCGAGAACGCTACCCGCCAGCGGGAGCGCCAGACCCGCGCCCGCGCCGTCAGTTTCCAGATGCACCGGCTCTTTATGCCACTGGACGAGGAGGTTAGCTGCCGGTTGACCGAGAACTGCAAGATGACTCTGGATATTGCCCACTTGATTGATCGCAAGAGCGTGGAGCGCTACCTGAACAAGTTCTCCACCACCTGCGCCTCGATGCGGGAGTATCAGATGCAGCTCTCCGGTCCCTGGCCACCCTACCACTTTGTCCACCGGCTTACCTGCGGCGCTCATTCCCACGCGCAGCAGCCGTCGGCGGTAGCCATGCCGGTGATCCACATTCCAGAACCCGCTTCCATGGTGGTCTGAAGCTGGCTGGACCGGCACTTAGAGCATTTTCAGAGATAGTGTAATGTGAGTCAACTTTCTCGTTTCCCACCCTTGCACGGCTGGTTCGCCTTCACAGGGTGGAAAACAGCAGAGCCCGGTTTGTTTCTTACGAAGAAGAGGCAATCATCCGCGCCATCATTCGCGAGAGGTGCCCGATCCATGAACCCGAGTTGACTTTGGCTCTCGAAACAGGAATGCGCCGGAGTGAGCTGTACTCGCTCGAATGGGATCGCGTCGATCTGGAGCGCAGGCAGTTGCACCTACTGAAAACCAAGAACGGCACGGCCCGTGTGGTAATTCTCACCGAGGCAGCAGTGAGCGCCATTAAAGAACTGTGGGAGCACCGCAGCTCAACTTCGCCCCAAGTGTGCCTCACCCGCTATGGCGAACCGATGGTCTCCCCCCGTGCATGGTTTGAGCTGGTCATGCAGGAAGCTGTAAAGAAGAACTCTTCGCTTCAGGACGTTAAGGGCGGAGACATACGCAAATTCCTCGACTCAACGAGGCAGTTCAACCTTAGAAGATTGAGATGGATATCGCTCCAACCGAGCTAACCGAACTATCGTCTGCTTTAGGGTCCTTGGAGGGGGAAAGCGGCAACCATCGCATTGCAAGGCGTATCTCAGGCGCGCGCTTGTTGGAGCAAATGAGAATTCGATAGCTCAGATCGGCTGGCTAAACAGATCGCGTTTGGGGGAATGGGTCGATGTATCTAAGACGAGCCCTCCCCTCCTTCACGAGGCGAATGCATGGGCGAGTTTTCATAGCGGAGAATTCGATACGGCACGACAGGAGTCCATCTGTTGGCTCCGAGATCAGCCTTTCGCGAGTGCTCCGGCAACTCTAAGCTCCTATATCGTCGCGGATATCTTTTGTGATTTCGAGGCCGCTAAGACGATTGCGCAGGCTGGTTTGAGATCAAATCAAGACGACCCGATGTTGCTCAACAACCTAGCCATCTGTCATATGGAACTCAACGAGTTGGCTGAGGACGAGGCTATTCTTTCTCGACTCAAGGCTGAAGATCGCGGAGGTAAGATAGATCCCACCTACAAGACCACTTTTGGCATGCTTGCATTCAGAAAGGGAGATCCCGAGCGAGGACGTACGCTATATCTGGAGGCAATTGAGGAGGCGAAGAATTCTGGGTCGAAGGCGACTGCAGCGCGTGCGGCATTCCATTTGGTTTTTGAAGATCTCATTGCGCATTCACCCCATATTGACGACTCGATACGGCGGTTGAAGGAATTTGAGGGGCAAAAGGATTTCGTCGAGTGGGCTCGTTTCTTCGAGAGGATCAACACGCTTATGGGAAGGACCGGGGGAGACGGCATCGATAGGTCCCCTTAAACGCCTTTTGGGCAAGGGATCGCTTTTGGACTGTCAGAGTCCGAATCCCGGACACTGTTCGACTTGCGGGAGTAATCCGGGAGAGAACATGGGAAGCGCGCTGATGGCCAGTTTCTTGCCTGGTCGTCATGAGCCGGACTACATTTGGCGTTCGATGGCTATTTCCCCGGCGACAGGCTTCCAGCGAGCGTCAAGTCGATATCGACCACTTTGGCAACCTTGAGGATGAAGATGCTGGGGTCTTTCAATCCCCACTGAACATAAGGAACAGTGAAGTGAGTTTTGGTCGTGAGAGCTGTTCCTTCGATGTGAATCTGCATGGGCACCGTCAAATCGTGCGGTGTGCCGTGGAGTGTGAATATGCCGGTAACCTGAATGGTGAAATCTCCTGATGTAGGAATGGTTCCCTGATAGCTCTTGGGCACAAAGGAGACTTCGGCATAGTGCGCCACATCTAATACGTCGCTGTTCATCTTTTTATCGCGGCCCTGATCGCCGCTGTTGCCGCTGCCCGCGGCGACGACCACCGATCCTGAGATGGCCTGTGCGCTGCGGTCGTAATCAATCGAACCGCTCTGCACGTGGAAGGTTCCATCCACGTGGTGCGTATTTCCGCCCAGGGTAAAGGCGACTTTGCTTGCATCGGGATTCACGGTGAAGGTTTGATGCTGGGCGAACGCAAACGGGGCGAAAGCCAGCGAAAGCGCGAGAATCAAAGATTGTGCGATGGTCTTCATGTTTTGTCTCCTTTTGGGGATGGTGAACTTAAGGGTTATGGTTCGGTTGTCTGATCTGCTGAGACAACCATAGAGAGATAGACGCAATTTCGTTGTCCGGCAAGTATTCGTGTCCGGGCATATCTGTTCCGTGGACGCCGAATTTGACAATCCGCGCTATGCGATTTCGTCGCTGTGCAAGATCTTCCGCAAGCGAGAGATGAAGGTAAGGTCCAACAGTAAGATCGGGGGGAAGCCGCTTGAAGTGATCTGCCCAGCGCGTTTCACCGTTTGCATCGTGACAGGTGGCGCAGGAGCGATGAAAGAGCCTCTCGCCATCACGGTCATTCGCAGATGCCACTGCTGAGGGAGATGGATGCCAGTTCTCCTCCTCTGACCGATGTTGAGGCAACCCGCTTCCATGCAGGCTTTCGAGGTAACTCACCAGATCATCGCCGCGCTGGTCGCGGAAAAGAAAGGCATAGGATGGCATGATGGATGCGCCGCTTACCTCGGGCGGATTGTAAAAATGAAGCTTGAGCCACAGCGGCGAACGGCGTCCGCCAACCTGGGAGAGATCGGGACCTTGACGGCGATTGCCGATCAGCGGCGGACGCTCATGGCGGAGTGCTTGAAGAGGCTCAGGCAGTCCCCACATTAGAATATCCGGCGAATTCGGACGGATATATTGGGTGTGACAGTTGATGCAGCCTTCGGAGATATAAACTTGCCTGCCTCTCTCGACTGGAGTGAGTTGCAAAGGGCTGTCGTTGGCCGTCAGAATGCAATTCAGTCCAAAGGCAGTCAGAAGCATCGCCAGAGTCAAAGTAACTTCGCGTTTGTGCTGCTGAACAATGCTGTGTGGCCAGGACAGCAGGATGACGGCTCCTGACGCCAGCACAAACAGCGGTGGAATGGAACCGAGGTGCTGGCCCATGCCGATGCCCATCGCAGAGCCAGACCAGCCGGCGATGGCGTAGAGCCACCCAGCTTGACGTCCGCGTTCTGCCGCGGAAGTGACCGGGGCAAGCAGAGCGGGATAGGCGACCAGTGCGACCGAGTACAGCGAGACTCCAATGGGATAGAAAATGGAGGCCAAAGCAATTCGATGCGGATCAAGCAGCAGCAAACACGCGACGCCCAGCGCAAGAAATGAAGCAGAGAGGACAAACATGAGACCTCGACGGCGAAGAAGCCATACGCTTGCCAGCGCCGCCAGAAGATGAAGCGCTCCGTTTGCAGAGAGGTGCATCGACCCCTCCCATGTACCAGCCTTCAACTCTGGAGTTTTCTGAATGATGAAGAAAGCGGCAGAGTCCAGCCAGACAAGCGCCGTGAAGCAAGCGAGTACACAAAGGAATGAATAGTTGGTTTGCGGAGTTGCGGGCGTCTCTTCCGGCTGCGGTTGCATCGGCAAAAAGGTTACGCCGACTCCTGCAAGGCACAACAGACCTGCCGTAGTAGCTTGCACCTCGGCGGATGCATTGAAGAATGCGGGAATATTGCAAACCAAATAGCCGACGCCGGTGCCCAGGCCGGCAAGCAGGAGCGGATTGCGATTGCCCATCCAGCAACGCAGATGCGTGACCAGCGTGACGGTAAGCAGACCCAGCCCTGCGCCAATCAGGAACGACAGAACGATGCACGCGACAGGGCCGATGGGAAGAAGCGAAAGAAATGCGGCTGATGCTGAAACACAGAGCCCGATGCGAAGTCGCAGGGACGGCGATGGCCAAATGCTCAGGCGCGGCGTCAGCAAGCTGAAGAGAATTCCGCCGACTGCCATTGCGGCCATCACGGCAGTCAGGTGCGAGCCAGCCACTCCAAGGCTTGCCAGCCGCTTGAGAAAAGCGAACTGCGCGAAGATCAGGAAGTAGACATAAGTAATCGCGACAAGGCTGACGCCTTGCCATCCAGAGACACGTCCGTCATCGCGCAACATGGGCCAGCCAGCCTCTGCGAAGACCAATTGCCTGAATCAGAACGCATGAGCTGTCGGTGATGGCGACTGTGAGCCAGCCCGCCTCCAGCGTGTGCGTCAGAATCTGCGTGATGACGAAGATGGCAACGCTGGCGCGAATGATGGCTGTCAGCAGCCAGACAACTTCCAGCTTGCATGGGCTTCCCCGGCGAATCATCAGACAGGCGCCATAGAGGCAGGCCAAACCAACGGAGAGAACAAAGGCGCCAATGAAGGACAGATAAACCAATGCACTGTTTGGCGTGTGCAAACGCATCATTCCGAGCGTGAACTCCGGCGCGATCATCAGCAGCGCGCCGGTCATGGTGTCGGAGAGGCCGATCAGTAACTGATAGCCAATGAGGATGGGACGATTCATGAAGTCGCCTCCTGGGTGGCGTGAACAACAGAGGATTCACGAAGCAGTGTTGCCGCATCGATGAGCCAGTCAAGGGATGCAGCCAGCATTACGCCTCCAACGACAAGGCGAAGAATGTAGATCACGTGGCGCGCAACACCGGGGAGGATCGTGAACGTGGGATCAAAGCCTTCACGCCATCCGGCCGCCGTCATCAGCATAACGTAGCCAAGAACGGCGACATTCCATCCGTAGAATGAGCGTGTACGATTGAAGATCCAGCCGTCCTCACCGAGCAGTTGGACAAGGACGAAAATCAACAGGCTGGATGTAAATCCGGCCATGGCCAGAAGCGAGTGGCCGACAAGACCGTCAGTGAATTTAAAGTGATCGAGAATGCCCGGGAGAAAAAGAACCCAGCCTGAAAGCACCAGAGCCGCCCACCAGCACAAGAAGGCAATGCGCCAGCGGCGCGTATTCGCATTCCAGTTGAAAGCCGCATAATAAGCGGGCGTGAGCGGAATCCAAATGAGAAGGCTGCCGAGCGAAAGGAATTGCGCGGGGCGATGATGGCTGATGTCGGCGCGGCCCAGAACAAAACAGAGAAGAAACTCCGCGACCATGATAGCCCAGGAAATCGCGATTGCTTTGGATCGCTCCGCTTTGCGGCGCGCAAGTCCAAACGGAAGCATGAGAAGAATTGCAACAATGATCAACGAGGATTCAAGCTGGCTGGCGCCGGTAGGACCGCCCGTGTCGGGATTGATGGCAGGGTAGTAATTCGGACTGGATGCGAAAAACAGGATGAAGGGAACAATCAGCAGAAGCAGAAGTCCGGCAGCCTTTGCACCGCGCGCATAAATAGTTGCGGCCTTCCATTCACGGACAAACGCAACCGCAAGCAGCAGCCAGAGAGCAAGCATCGCCAGCGGAAATAGAACGCGCGCGTAGCCGGACCAATCGAGAAAGAGCTTGCCGCTGGAATGGCCGGTGAGCCAGGAGTACGCGCCCACAGCGAGTGCCGCGGACCACACCCACAACACCGGCCTGCACCACAGCGCAAGCGGCCCGCGGTCCGCGCCGTAGACCTTGAAGAGGAAGCCGACCATGGGCAGACTCATCCAGCCATATAGTTCCAGATTCAAATGCACCATGATCCAGCGGCCATATGTCCATTCGCCCAGCAATCGATTGAGCGCGGGAAAGAGCAGCAGAATTGCGATCAACACACCGATGGCATTGGCAAAGACAAGCCAGAACAAGGCGTGCGCCGCGGCGCTGACGACTGGCCTCGGAGCATTGCTCGGCAATGTCAGCGCGTCAGATCTCATCAATTCTCCCATCGTGCATTTCTAGCTGCCGGTCGCAGCGCGCGGCAAGGCTGCGATCATGCGTGGCCATCACCAGGGTCACGCCCTCTGTGGCTACAATCTCCAACAGCAACGCGAAGACCGAGCCGCTCGTCTGTTCATCGAGTGAGCCGGTTGGCTCGTCGGCCAGCAGAATCTTTGGCCTGTTCATCAGTGCGCGGCAGAGTGCGGTACGCTGGCGCTCGCCGCCGGATAATTTCTGGATGCGCTGGCCAAGCCGATGAGTCAGGCCCGTGCTCTCCGCAAGCTGGTGCAGTCTAGCCTGTGCGGTGCGCCGATCCATGCCGGCGGCCATCGTCGGGATGAGGCAATTTTCTTCCAACGTTAGATCGGGAATCAGGTTGTGGAGTTGAAAGACAAAGCCGACTTCGTGGCGAAGGAGGCGCAGCAGGTTGCAGTGGCGGTTGACCTCGACGCCGTTGACCGATACCTGGCCGCAGTCGGGAGCATCCAGTCCGCCAAACAAGTGCAGCAGTGTGCTCTTTCCGCAGCCCGACGGCCCACAAAGTGCAATCGTCTGGCCCTCGAAGGCCTCGAAGTCGACCCCCTTCAGAACCGCAATCGCGCCATCGTCATAGCTCTTCCATACGCCTTCAGCGCGAAGGACGACGCGATGTTCGTTTCTCGTTTGCAATCTAGATAGATTCATTCGAAGCGCAGCGCCTCCACCGCTCGAACACGCATCGCATAAGCTGCTGGATAGAGTGCGCCAGCCAGGCCGGTGATCAATGCCATCAGAATCACGATGAGCGATACGACAGGTTGAAACGTCGCGTCAATATATCCGTGAAGTGCGGGAACCAGCTTGAGCGCATAGAGCAGGCAGCCTCCGATCAACAGCCCCAGCATCGCTCCTAAGAGAGTAATCACAGCTGACTCGCCTAAGATCATCGCGGCAATCTGCGTATTAGAGAAGCCGCAAACACGCAGGATGGCGATCTCGCGAATCCGCGTAAACACTGACATAATCATCGTGTTGGCAACGCCGAATCCGCCCAGCAAAAGGCCGCATCCGCCCACCGCCCAGGCCGTTGCCTTGAGAATTCTAAACTGCGAATAGGAGCGCGTGAACTCCGCGTCTTCAAGGCCAATCAAGGTGGGAAATCTCGCCTTGACCGTGTTCTTGAACAGCGCCGTGTCGTCCTTGTTGCGCAATTTGATGGTGATCACTGAGGAGTTCCCTTCTTTGTGAAAGAAAATCTGCGCGGAGCTGAGCGGCATAAAGACGCCTCCATCTTCAAAGCCATTGGCTGTCTTCAAAATTCCGATGACGTGGAAGACTCCGTGACCGATCGGCACATGGTCGCCGAGTTTTGCATCGAGGAACTCCGCGGCTCGCTCGCCGAGAACCACATCGTCGGAGTGCTGCGCGAAGGTGAGTTTGTCGCCGGCAGTCCAGGCAGCCTTGCGGATGCGCGCGTCATCGGCAGTCACGCCAAAGCAGGTAATGATCGGGTGATCAGCGCTGGAGACAATGCCGAAGAGCACCGGATCCGCATGAGCCACCGTGGGCCATTGCGAAATCTCCTCCAGCGCCGCTTCCGGAACATTGCTGAAAAAGAGATCGGAGACGTTGCGCTCGAAGACGATGATCTCGCTGTCGCTCGACAAGATGCCGGAAAACATTCCGATGGCGCCTTGCAAAACAGTGACCACGGTCAGCATGGCGGCGACGCTGAAGGCGATGCCCGCAATGCTGATGAAAGACCTGATGCGATGGCGACGCAGATTGGTCACGATCAGTTTGAGAAAGATCACGGGCGCACTCCAAGTGGCATCTCGCAAAGATTGCCTGTGATTAGAACTAACTCCTCTTCCAGGCTGCTGCGAAGTTTTTCCAGAAACGAGAGCCCAAGCCTTGCTTGCACAAGCCGCGCAAGTGTTCTGTCTCCCAGATCAATGAACCGGGTAAGGCGCTCGACAGCGCCGGGGATGCCCATCGCGGACGCTACGTTGGGCCGGCCGAGCAGAAGGTCGCGGGCAACGGTCTTTCCCGCATTCGCCTTGCTGCCGAGCACATCCTTCAGATCATCGGTCATTTGATAAGCGAGACCCCAGTAGAGAGCAATCCTCTCCAGAAGTTGAAGCTCCCGATCTGAAGCGCCGCCCAGCATCGCCGGCAGAACCAGCGTGAGTTGGATCAACGAGACGGTTTTGCCCCGCGCAATCCGCTCGGTCGTCTCGCGGTTGTGCGGCAAGGCCGCGTAATGAAGATCCAGGCTCTGGCCATTCAACAGGCCGTTCACGCCGAGGCGCTGCTCAATATATGCCGGTGCGCGCGTCTGACATTCTCTTGATGCGGCTGAAATCGCTCGCCAGCTTAACGCGTAAGCGCGATTGATCAGCGCCAGCGCGGCCAGGATCGCTTCGGCCTCGCCGAACTCAAAATGGACACAGGAAACTCCGCGTCGTTCCGTGGCATCGTCCATGCAGGGCAAGTCATCGAAGATGAGCGAAGCGGTATGGAAATATTCGAGCGCGACGGCTAAATCCCGCGCCGGTGCCTCCTCCAGCCCATAGGTTGTCGCCACCAGATAAACCATGCGCGGGCGGATGAGGCTGCCCGGGTGGTCAAGCACATGGCGCAGCGCTTCTTCCAGGTGCGTGTCAATCGTTGGCGGCAAATGTATGCCTGTGCTGAAAGCAACGGCGAGGTGCATTGCGTTCAATTCATTCATCCGGGCGCTCTGTGCGTTCATCGCCTCGTTCCCTTCTTCTCCTGTTGTTCAACGTATGGAATGAACGGGAGAATCACACCGGTGTTTCTCCCGTACAGTCAACTCAATTGCAATTCATGAGTGAGACGGATTTTCCTCTGTGTTGGAAAACAGGAAATTCCGTCTGGCGTCGTGACGATTTGTTCAGCTCCGGGGAATGGAATGTCAACTACTACCAAGACTACTGAACCTGCATGAAGGTGAGCCAACGCCAGCATGACAATGTGTTCATCTTAGACAACTTTCGCATTCCCGCGGTTTCCAATCCATTTTTGGAGTTTTCCACGAAAAGCCGATCTAAATGCACTAATATCACCTCATGCGCCTTTTGCTTGTTGAAGACGAAATCGACATACAAAGCTTCCTGCAAAGATCGCTTGAGGAGGCGGGCTATCAGGTGGAGGCAGCGTCAGATGGCAAAACGGCCGAGCGTATCGCAATAGAAGGGCCGTTCGACATACTGATCGTCGACCTTGGGCTGCCCGACCAGGACGGCATCACTCTGATTCTCAAGCTGCGCCAGCTAGGGGTCAGCGCGCCGGTGCTGATTCTTTCGGCGCGGCGAAGCGTCGATGACCGGGTACGCGGCCTGGAACAAGGCGGGGACGATTACCTGACAAAGCCATTCGCGCTTGCGGAGCTGCTGGCCCGGCTGCGCAACCTGCTGAAACGCAATAGCCCTGCGACAAGCGAATCGACCCGCTTACGAGTTCTCGATCTTGAACTGGACCTGCTTCGTCGCGAGGCGACTCGATCCGGGCAGGTCTTGCAACTCACGCCGCAGGAATTTGTCCTGCTGGAGTATCTCTGCCGCAATGCGGGCCGGGTTGTAACTCGTTCAATGATTCTCGACAAAGTATGGGGCATGCGCATCCAGCCAGACACCAATGTTGTGGATGTTCACATCTACCGACTGCGCGGCAAGGTCGATGGCCAGGGGCAGAAGCCGCTGATTCGCACGCTGCGGGGTGTGGGCTATGTCCTCAAAGACCGCTAAGCCGATCCTGCGCAGCGCCGCCTGGCGCATCTCTCTGCGGGCGACCTTGGCATTTGCCTGTGGAACCATGCTGGTCTTTATCTTTCTGCACAGGTTTGTCGCCAGCGACATTCAGCGGCGCGGCGATGCATGGCTGTCCGGAGAGGTCGAAGTGCTGGGCGATGTTGCCGAGCAAACCACGAAGAACGCTCTTTACGACCGCGTGGTGGGAGAGGTTGCCGAGTTGGTAAGCAAGGAAGTGCCGAACAAGGACCCCTCCGTCGGCGCTTCAAACGACTCTGTGTTCTTCCTTCAGACTAACGGTGACGGCTCACTCATGCTATGGGTTGGAGCGGGAAGCGGCGTACCGAATTTAAAGGCCATCCAGGCTGACAGGATTGTTCCCGGCAGCCCATCGGACCTGCGCGTTCCGGGCTTTGGAGTGCCCTTTCGCGTTGCCTCAACACGCATCAATGACGGAAGCTATATCTATTTGGGGCTCTCGGAACGGGATGAACTGCGCGTTTTGAGGAGTCTTTGGCTGCGATTCGTGCTGCTGTGGCTGCTGCTTGTTTTTCTGGGTTTCAGTATTGTTTTCTTCACAACCAAACGCATGTTGAGCCACGTTCAACGGATGACCGAAGCCGCTTCAAGAATTGGCCATACCGATTTGAGTGCCAGGGTTCCCATCGCCGCGCGCAACGATGAAGTCGGAAACCTTGCGCTGACGTTGAACCATATGCTCGACCGCATCGAAATTTCGATGCATCAGTTACATACCATTACGGGTTCACTGGCCCATGACTTGCGAAGCCCGTTGACGGCAATTCGCGGAAAGCTGGAAATGTCGCTTTCATCCGGCCCCCAAAGCGAACCCTCCGAGCAGATCGTCTCGGCGATCGAGGAACTGGATCGCCTGACCGATTTTCTGAATATGTCCCTCGACGTCGCCGAGGCTAAAGCGGATGCGCTGCGGCTGAACCGTGTTCCGGTCGACCTGGACGAATTGCTGAGAGTCATGATCGATCTGTATGAGCCGTCGATGTCGGAAAAGGGCCTGCAAATCCGGCTTCACAGCGGTGGTCCTCTCATCCTCGAAGCCGATGCCGCGCTGATTCATCGTATGATCGCCAATCTCTTTGATAATGAAATGAAGCACCTTCCCTCCGCCTGCACGGTGAACCTGCGCCTGAGCGTCGAGGACAATGCTGCCTCGCTTCTGTTGGAAGATGATGGGCCGGGCTTCGATCCAGAGGTATTTCCGCATTTATTCGAGCGCCGGATCAAAGGGAATAAATCGACTGGGCACGGCCTGGGTCTCGCCTTTGTCGATGCAGTTGCGCGCGCCCACGGCGGAACCGTGGCTGCCTTTAATTGCAAAGAAGGCGGGGCGCGTCTTGCTGTCAATTTACCGCTCTTGGCCATCTCAGCTGGTCAAGTGGTCGCGAGCAGAAAGATGACGATAACTTCATCTCTATAGCCCTGAATACTTCCGCATATCGGGCCGATAGTGATTTTAGAGGTGATCCATGAGCCTGTCAGTGATAGGTCCTACTTCCCCTGAAGCGAGTGTGCCCCAAAGCCAGAAGGCGCTCTCAGCACCCAACCCAGCACAGTCATCCGCAGCCATTTTGCAGCCAGATACGGTGACTTTAAGCCCTCAATCTCAGAAAGCATCTCAAACCAGCGACGTTGATCATGACGGCGACTCTCACTAAACAACCCCTTGCGCTGTCTGCTTGAGTAAATGCATCTTTTCACAGGATTCGACTTGTGAGGTATTTTTTCTGCGAGCGAATCCTGTGGAGTTGCAGTCTGTCATTGATCGACAGTGGCTCCTGAGTGCGAGCAAGACAAGCGTTTGCCTTTTGACGCGCCCAGAACTAGATCGTTGCGCAAGTGGAACCGCATTCGTCGCGTTAAGGGCGCTAAGCGATTGGGGGTAGGCATTGGGATCGGCCCTCCAGGCATCGTTATAGACGAATGAAAGTCTGGCGTTCTTGTAGTGAACCTTACCGACTTCGCGGCCATCAAGCAGGGCTATCAGTTGATTTGTCATATCTGCTTCTTCAGTGGTCGCTTCTTCAAAGAGTCCAGAACGGTGTTGATGTCCGGCGCTTTCGACTTGCCCTGCGCAGGAGTTTCAACCGGAGCATCCGCCTCCACGTCGAAAGATATTTCGAGACTCTTCAGTATGCGCAAGATGAGACCGATTTCGGCTCCAGGTTTCCCTTGCTCCACTTCGACAAGCCACTTCCGGCTCGTCCCGGCCTTCTGAGCCAAGGCAGCTTGATCCATCCCGAGCTTGGTTCGGCGCTCCCGTATGAAGACCCCAAATCGGTAGCGGTTCGGATACGCATCCTGCACACCTCCACTCCTGCACATCGAAATAGTAACCGAACGGTGACACTTTGGAAAGAGAGCGGGTGGTGACATTTCATTGGGAGAGCAGGCGGTTACATGGCAATCCACGGGCGCGTCAAGAACTTGCAGTCCCTCCCGATTTCACTTGAGCGAATAGGGGGTGGAAACATCCGACATTCTTGTCGCGAATTTCGATGAACACTAGGACTTCTCGATACTGTCCCGTCAGGTAACAGCTTCAAACTCATAGAAGATGATAATCTGACCGTTAAGTAGAATGCAGAATTCAGGCGCAGGCGATCATCTTGAGTCGGCGATGCAACTCCGGTCTTGGAGACCGATTGCCCGGTTGCGCACATTCGTCGATCATTTTGCTATTCGAACGGCCTCCATGGGCAGCAATCAGAAGTACCATCCGCTCCCGGCGCGGAACGACTGCTTTCTTGAGTTCTATCTCGAGGACCAGTTCCGCGTGATCAACGTCGCATCCGGTGCGATTCATCTAGCTCCTCGGGTGGTACTTGTAGGGCCGCATGCGAGGCGGCGAGAAGACATCATCCATACGGGGGCTATCAAGGTTTTTCATATAGGGTTCACGCCAACGGGCTTTTACTCCCTCTTTCAGATACCCGCCCGTTCTATCGCCAACTTAGCCCAGAGTGCCGAAGTCGTGATCGGTTCCTCGGTCTGTGAACTCGAAGAGAAGCTTGCAGTGGCGCCAATCCATCATTGGCGGTCCACTGCTGAGCATTTTCTGTTGCAAAGACTTATCTCCAGCAGGACAGCAACCGCCGGGCATCTTACAGCCAGAATTGCTCACTCTCTGTTGTTCTACCGCGGAGCCCTGCCGGTGTCGGAACTCGCGAAACGGCATGGCAGAAGCGTGCGCCAGATCGAACGCATCTTTGAGGATCACGTCGGGCTCAGTCCAAAGCTGTTCTCACGGATAGTGCGGCTGCAAGCGGCCTTGCGGATGGGCCAGAGGGAGTCCGCCCCAGACTGGTCCGCGCTCGCGCTCGCTGCAGGGTATTTTGACCAATCCCATATGGTGCGGGATTTTCGTGCACTCACGGGAGAAACCCCGGTCGGTTTCAGGCGTCTCCAGCATCGATCGCTACCCTCTTCCATCGGAGATGGGATGTCGCATTTGTCCTATCGCCGACCTTGCTAAGGACCTACCATGGAGATGTGCACGGGTCTGATCTTCAAGTCAGAAGCCGACATAGGTGACGTATGCTTCGATTTCTTGCTGCAACCACATTGGCGGTGACCATGATGATCTCCACTACGGGCGTTGGACAGGTAGCTTCGCTTCCGGAGCAAGATGCGGTTCAAATCCGCGCGGCTCTCAAGGGGATGGATGATGCCTGGAACCGGCACAATATGCAGGCGTTCGTGAGCTACATGGCCGATGACGTGGAGTGGGTGAACGTCGTTGGCATGCAGTGGAAGGGGAAGGAACAGGTCTACAAAGCCCACGAAGCTTTTCACCAGACCATTTTCAAGAACCGTCAATTACATGAGCCGGAGAGCACGGAGTTGAGGCTTGTCGCACCCGGCTGCGTTGTGGCCACGATCGTTCAGAAAGCGGACGGATTCACCACGCCATCTGGTCACGTTGAGCCTCCCGCACGCAATGTACTTACCGAGGTCTTCATCAAACGCAACGGGACATGGCTGGTCGTTCAAGGCCACAACACTACAGTTGTTGAAGAGGCCCAACGATCCAATCCAGTGAAGTGAAAGAAGGCGGTATTCGGCCCCCGTTTCATTTGTCCTGAAAAACGCCGATATCGCCGGCAGGGATTCTCGGCTGTTGGAAAATCCCCATCCCACTCAGGAATTCCTCACGGATGCTGTCGGGGCATTCCCCGGAATCATCCGCTTCACTGCGGACGCCGGGGTGAGCGGGGGGCCTGGGTGCGAGACCGTCTGCCTCTTTGACAGTGGCGGAGGCTGGCGGGCTCGGGAGGGTGAGCGGCAAACGTCCAGTGCGGCGCAACCTCGCTGGAGGTCTTGATTGCCTCTGGGCCTCGCGCAAAATATTTTGCTTTCGGAGAGCGCCGGGGATGGCGGGGCCAAACTTTTCCTTCGTGCACAAATTTATTTTTGGCCAACAGCTACCAAAACAGCCACTCGCCCAAAATAAAAATGGAAGCCGATTTGGCTTCCTCGCATCTTATTGATATTATTGTGTTTCTGGCTCCTCAGGTAGGGCTCGAACCTACAACCCTTCGGTTAACAGCTAGGATTTTGCGCTTTTCAGCATTGCTCATGACTGCTCTATATTGCTTAGATTCAAAGGCTTGCGAGAACTTTGTGCTTCGACGTAATTGTGGGTACTACCCATAATTACCCGCTTTTTTGAAGCAGTCTACCCACAAAAGTTCCCACAGTCTTTTTTCATTCTTCTTCTGCTCCGCCATGTGGACCAAAATGCGATGAATCGTAAATTGGTCTGAACTATTTTACGATTCATGAGAGAATGGTTTTTATGGATCGAGCGCGCGTTTATACGGCAATCCTGAGGGAGCACTTCGAGCGGAACCGCCAGATGGCTTTTGTGACCGGCCCGCGCCAGGTGGGCAAAACATGGGTTAGCCGTTCACTGGGAGATGCCTACTTCAACTGGGACAACCTCGACGACCGGCGCATCTTGCTGCGCGGGCCGAGTGCTCTGGCTGAAGCGCTCGGGCTGGACCAGTTGCGGGAGCAGCTGCCTTTCGCCGTGCTGGATGAGCTGCACAAGTTCGCCAAGTGGAAGACGCTAATCAAGGGCTTCTTCGACACCTATGGCGAGCGGGCGCATCTTCTGGTGACGGGCAGTTCGCGCATGGACATCTACCGCCGCGGCGGCGACAGCCTGATGGGCCGGTACATGCTGTACAGAATGCACCCGTGGAGTGTGGGCGAGTGTCTGCGCACGGAAGTGCCGAAAGGCGCGATCCATGCCCCCGCGGAGGTGGCGGCCGAAGATTGGGATGCGCTGTGGAAGCATGGCGGATTCCCTGAGCCGTTTCTGCGCCGCGAGCTCCGTTTTACGCGCCGCTGGCGGACGCTTCGCCAGGAGCAGCTTTCCCGCGAAGACTTGCGCGAGGTTGCATCGATCAGGGACTTGGGCAGCATCGAGATGCTAATGCAATTGCTGGCTGAGCACTCGGGACAGCAACTAATCTACTCGAACTTGGCGACCGAGATCCAGGTCACGGTGGATACGGTGCGGCGCTGGATCGATCTGCTGACGCGGATGCACTATGGATTCGTGGTCCGGCCGTGGTTTGCCAATGTGACCAAGGCGCTGCGCAAAGAGCCAAAGTGGTTTCTGCGCGATTGGAGCGGCGTGGCGGACGATGGCGCACACGCCGAGACCTTTGTCGCCTGCCACCTGTTGAAGGCCGTGGAGACCTGGACCGATCTGGGCTTTGGCAGCTTCGAGTTGCGCTATCTGCGCGACAAGCAGAAACGCGAGGTGGATTTCCTGGTGGTGCGGGACCGCAAGCCGTGGTTTCTTGTCGAGGTGAAGCTGAGCGATACCACGCTGTCGCCGTCACTCGGACACTTCCAGGCGCAGATTGGAGCGCCTCACGCCTTCCAGACAGTGATGAACCTGCCGTATGTGGCTGCGGACTGCTTCAAAAAGCAACGTCCTACGGTTGTGCCGGCGCGGACGCTACTGAGCCAACTGCCATAAATGGTGCGGGTAAGTTGCTCCTGAATGTTTCGAGCATTCCATTGAGGTGAAACGGTGTTGGTTCCCGCCGATTTCAGTCTCCGGAGAAGCCCTGTAAGGCTTAAACTCCGATGGCTCGACCCTGCGGCGTTTACCAATACCAATCCGACCTTTGGCAAATAAGCCAAGCTGAATGAGCGCATTGGGCTGTTTGCGTAAACCCAGAATTCTGCGGAAGCTGATCGGCGGAGCCTTGGCGACATTCGAGGATCTATCTCAGCTAGAACCCCTAAAACACAGAGTATGAATCTTTTGCATCAAGTGTGTCGAGTCTCCTGGGTTGAGACAATCGCACTTATTACTGGCGAGTCGGAATGAACGTCGTGCCTGTCATTCCCTGCTATGTCCTTCTCTTGGGCATACATTTAGTACCGTTTTTCCACGGATAACTAAATCATTGTTGTGCCTACAATAGAGGGAAGGGCTTTGGACCTTGGGTCTCCGGGGAGGGAGGTTCTTTTGGCAGTCAACAATGCAAACAATTCCTGGAACTTGTTAGCCGGCATGACCGCACTTGAAGGATCGAATTCGGTGCCTTCTAACCTTAGCCTATATGGTTCACTGTTGTCCGTGGGATCGACCTCCGGACTGAGTACCGGGCTCATTCCGATCACACCCAAGCCCGACCAGCCAGCTAAGACCAACTATTCGCAACTTCAAGAGGCGATAGCGCGGTTTGAGAAGCGTGTCGATAAGCTGCGTAACGTCCTGCCTGTCAAAGTCGGTCGCGTCGTTCCGTCCGATGATGTTCTTCCAATTGGAGATGCGAGGCGGATGCCGCTGACGGTGTTGTTCCTCGATATATGCAAGTTCTCGCAGATCCCCAATGAAAGCGATGAACAGCAGGACAATGTTCTCAAACTGCTCAATCTCTTCATGGCCGAGATGCTGCAGGTCGTAAAGATGCATAATGGAGAATTCGAGAAGAATACAGGCGACGGGTTGATGGCGTATTTCAAGGAATCATCCCAACCCGAAAGCGCTAAGCGCGCCGTGGAAGCCGCCGTGACAATGCACTCTTATAACGACTATGTCATCTCGCCACGGTTGGCAGGAATGGGACTTCCACAGGTCAAATTCCGAGTCGGAATAGAGGCGGGCCTCGTCACAATCGCCAATGTTGGGGTTTACGGTGGGGACCATCGCAGCCTTGTCGCAATCGGGACCACAGCAAACGTCGCCTGCAAAATGATGTCACTGATGAAGGAAGGTGGAATTGTGATCGGAAATTACACGCAAAGCCTTCTACCGGACGATTGGAAAAGAGAGACGAAGCAAATCGGTGCCGTGCCCGGATTCGTAGCAAGCGGTTCTGGAGCTGCGTACCCTGCCTGGGAGCTGACATATCGGGCTCCCAATCCATTGTATTGGGCGTCTCTCGGCGCTCTCGGTCTCATGGGTCGCCTGTGAATAGGAGAATCGCGTGAACGATGACCGTTGTCTCGATACAAATGAATCAACCAGCAACTTCCTCTGGGAAGTACACAAGTACACGAATGAATACATCAGGTTTGCGGATACGAAGGCGGGCTTCATCGCCGGCGCAGCAACAGCGCTGATTGGAGGTCTAATTGCATCGTCCCTTTTTGATTCCATCCTTCTTGCGAGACCTCGCCTTTGGTCCAATCTTCAATGGTTGGGATTCGCGTCTTTGCTCCTTCTGGTGGTGTCGCTGGGCCTTAGCGTTGCGGCAATTCAGCCCCGCTTGTGGAACAAAACGAGCGTGGGTTTCATTTTTTGGGGTTCAATAGCCGGGCACGGAAGTATGCTGCAGTTCACCCGTGCCATCCACGATCTGTCGCTGCTGGGAAAGACGAGCGCCATATCGGATCACCTATTCATCCTGTCATCGATTGCGAAGCGAAAATACGCATTCGTCGGCTGGGCGTTCTCCGTCGGTGTAGCCGGGGGGGCCTTGGCTGGTCTCGTGCTCTTCGTCCAGCACGCCGCCCATGTAGCGGTTGCGACGCATTGATGAAGCCGGGAACCCAAGAGTCGATTTTGAGACCTGGGATTG
>PMGP01000093.1 GCA_003156235.1 Acidobacteriaceae bacterium | reverse complement strand
TACGGCGACGAAATCGGCATGGGCGACAACATCTACCTGGGCGACCGCAACGGCGTTCGGACCCCGATGCAATGGAACTCGGACCGCAACGCCGGTTTCTCGAAGTGCGACCCGGCCCGGCTCTACCTTCCCGTCGTCATGGATCCCATCTACGGCTACCAAGCCATCAACGTGGAAACTCAGCTCAGCGATCAGTCCAGCCTTCTGCACTGGAACCGCAACATGATCGCCTTGCGCAAACTCTTCCAGGTCTTCGGCCGAGGCACCCAGCATTTTTTGAATCCTGAGAACCGCAAGATCCTGGCTTACCTGCGCGATCTTGATCGCGGCGACGGCTCGCACGAGACGGTTCTGTGCGTAGCCAACCTCAGCCGATTTGCCCAGCCCGTCGCGCTCGACCTCGCCGATCACAACGGCGCCCAGCCCGTCGAGATGCTGGGCTATGTGTCTTTCCCTGCCATTACCGAAGCCCCTTACGTACTTACCCTCGCGCCGTACTCTTTCCTATGGCTCGAACTCCAGCCTCCAAGCGGGAAGCCGGCATGATCCTCATCCCGGCTTTGTAAAAGCATCCGGCCGTAGGGAGCCTGGTCAATTGGAGACTGTCGGAGGCCTCCAAGTGCTCTAAAATTAGTTTCCCGATAGCTTATGGCGACAGCAGATCTAAATCCCGGCGTCATCACCCCTTCCGCGCCTCCCGGCAACGGGCTTCTCGTCCTGCTCGCCGCCATGACGCCGGAACAACTCGATAGTGTTTTCGCCAAACTGACAGTTTCTTTCCCGGGGGAAGAGTTGCTCATCGCCACGCCAGACGCGATTTCAGAAGCGCTGCCGGCAAGCGCCCATCCATCTTTCCGAATCGTCGCCGCTCCCGCGAGCAACACCGCCTGGACCCTCATCGCCACTGATTTTGTCAATGCTTACCAACTCGCGGAAAAGCACGAGGCGCGCGCCATTCTCGTGCTGGGTTCGGAGTCCGGTTCACTCAGTTCGTTCGCACTCCGCCAACTAGCCAACGCCGCTCTCGGCCCCACCGACCTTGCAGTCCCTTGCTACGATCTGCCGCCGCACGCCGGCCTGGTCAACTCCGCCATTCTTTATCCGCTTACCCGCGCGCTCTTCGCCTCCCGCGTGCGCTTTCCCCTGGCTGTCGATCTTGGCTTTTCGCTTCGCATGGCCAAACGCCTGGCCGATGCTGCCCAACATTTCACCGCAATCAACCAGGGAGAAACTCCTCTTTGGCCAGTCAACGAGGCCACGGAAGCCGGGTTTACCATCGAGCAATTTGACGTTGGCTCGCATGTTCAATCCTCCAGGCCTGATTTCAACACCATTTTCCCCCTGGTTATCGCGTCTCTGTTCTCAGACATCAAGGCCAAGGCAGCATTCTGGCAGCGTTTCCGGCCGTTGTCGCCTGCTTCCATTGCGATTCCCATGCCACCAGCACCCACCATCGATACGGCCGCGGATATTGCCCCTATGCTCTCGGCCTTTCGCCTCGCCTATTCCAACCTTCATGAGATCTGGTCGCACGTCCTGTCGCCCAACTCGCTGCTCATGCTCAAGCGGCTCGCCGCCACCGACGCCGCGGCCTTCCGCCTCTCCGATAATCTCTGGGCGCGCATTGTGTATGACTTTCTACTCGCTTACCGGCTCCGCACCATCAACCGCGGACATCTGCTCGGCGCGCTGATCCCGCTTTACCTCGCTTGGGTAGCAAGCCACTTCAACATCACCGCCTCCGGCGCCAACCCCGAAGGCCATATCGAGGCTGTCGCAGCCGCCTTCGAGACAGAAAAAACTTACATGGTCTCGCGCTGGCGATGGCCTGACCGATTTAATCCGTGATCTTACGGCGAATCAAATCCGCTTCCCATGCGAAGCAAGAGAGACGATTCAAGGAGTGAGTCCCATGCAAAACATTCTTGCCGTCCTGCTTCAGTTAGACCCAAACCAGAGTTCACGCTCTTTGTTTGCCGGCGATACCTCAATCTGGCACAATATGGCCGACGCGCTCCATCAGTCGCTCGACCGCGTCCTCTTGCTGCTGATCGCCGTGCTGCCCGGCATCCTGGCCTTCCTGGTTGCGCTGGCTGTTTTTACTCTGATCGGCATGGCTGTTTCCGCGCTGCTGCGGCGTGGACTTGCCGCGGCCAAGTTGGATGAGCGCCTCGTCGACGAGCGCGGCAACAGCAACTGGGCGCCATCGACTTCCCCCACCGCGCTGATTGCCCGGGCCTCCTTCTGGGGCTGCGTCCTGCTCGGACTGATCATCGGCGTCTTGGCCTTCGACGCCTCCTATGCGACGACCGCAATACTGTCCAGCTCGCTCTTGCCCTACCTTACCCGCATCGTAGGAGCCGCAGTCCTGCTCATTGCCGGCACGCTGATCGCGCGCTTCCTTGCTCGTTCTGTCCTCATCGGAGCCGTCAATGAGCAACTCCAATACGCGCGCTTCCTCTCGCTCGGCATCAAGTGGCTGGTACTCGTGCTGACCGCCGCCATGGTCCTCGAGCACCTCGAGATCGGCGGCAACATCGTTGGGCTGGCCTTTGGCATCCTCTTCGGCGGCATCGTGCTCACGCTTGCTCTCGCTGTGGGCCTTGGCTCCCGCGACCTGGTCAGCCGCTCACTCGAGAGCCGCGCTGAACACCCCGGCCAGAGCAGCGCCCCACCCCCAACCGCCATAGCAGACGATTCCATCCGGCATTTCTGAGAATCTGCGCACTGCGGTGGATGGAATCGCTGGCCTACAGAATGTTCTATATAGCACAGGTAAAATGGTGACGTTTATGTAGAAGAGAGCAAGGAAAGGTGATATGAAATTCTTTCGAGTGCGGTTGATTCTTGCGCTGGTGGTGGGAATCACGCTGGTCTCGGTTGCCTCGACCTACCTTGAGGTATTGGCCCATATGCACGTTTTGCGCCAGGAACTGCAGCGCAGAACCGCATGGATGAGCAAGAACCTGCAAGCGGAGATGGAGTATCCGGTGTCCAGGGGCAACGCCACGGAGATTGCCACGGAGCTTACGCGGCTGCGCGCGCGGAACGAGACTTTGGGACTGGCTTTTTATAACATGCAGGGAGAGTTGGTGGCGGAAGCGGGTCCTGCCAGGGTCTTCGCAGCATTGCCGAGCGGCCCATTGGACAAAGCCATCCAGCAACGCGCCGATTCGTCCGTCTTTGGGCATCAGGGCAATCAGCAATGGATGGAAGTGGCAACTCCTCTCTATGCGGACGGGAGAATGGCCGGTGTACTGGTAATTCTGGAGGATGCCAACTCGATTAGCGCCGAGGGTGTTGTGGTCTGGGGGCAGAGCTTGTGGCACACTGTTGCTTTTGTTCTGCTGATCGTTTGCGTGACGCTGTCGATGGTGCGCTGGTTCTTGATGCGGCCCATGATGCTGGTGACGGATCGGCTGCGCCGGTTGCGCATGGGGCAACCCGCTGAGGATGCGGACGGCAATCTGGCAGGGCTGAGTCTTTTTGCTCCGCTGGCCCGCGAGGTCGAATTGATGGCTGAAAGCCTGATGGTGGCGCGCGCCGCGGCAGAGACCGAAGCAAGGCTGCGGGACGCCGGCGAACACCAGTGGACCGCCGAGCGGCTGGCCGCAAATATTCGAGAAGGCTTTGGATCGAGCCGTATCTTTCTGTTGTCCAACCGCGAGCCTTATATGCATGTTCTCCAGGGCAAGGAGACCGTGTGCATGGTTCCTCCCAGCGGGCTGGTGACGGCGCTCGAGCCGGTGTTACGGGCTTGCGATGGCGTGTGGGTGGCGCACGGCAGCGGCAGCGAAGATGCTCTGAACGTTGACAAGTTCGATCGGCTGCGCGTGCCCCCCGATGATCCACGCTACACCCTGCGCCGGGTGTGGCTCTCCAAAGAGGAGGAGGCCGGCTACTATGACGGCTTTGCCAACGAGGGACTGTGGCCGCTGTGTCACATTGCGCACACCCGGCCCATTTTTCGCGCTTCGGATTGGGAATGGTACCAGCGTGTCAATGAGAAGTTTTCCGCCGCTCTGCTGGAGGAAATGAAGGACAGCGCCAACCCCATTGTCTTTGTGCAGGATTNNCTCATCAAGGCGGCGCGTCCAGATGCGCGTGTAGCCATCTTCTGGCACATTCCCTGGCCCAACGCGGAGGCCTTCGGGATTTGTCCTTGGCAGGCCATGCTGCTGGATGGATTGCTGGGCGCCGACCTGATCGGATTTCACATTCCGCTGCACTGCAATAACTTCCTGTCCACCGTGGATCGTGTGCTGGAGGCGCGTACCGATCGCGAACACATGACCGCTCGCCGCGATGGCCACATCAGCGCCGTGCGTCCCTATCCGGTCAGCGTGGCGTTTGATGGCAGCAAGCCGGAGCGAAAGACGCCGGCCCCCGCGCGCGATGAACTGCTGAAAGAGTTCGGACTGCNNAGCGGCTGATGGCCGTCGAGAAGCTGATCGAGGAACATCCCTTTTACCTGGAGCGGCTGATCATGGTGCAGATTGCCGCCCCCAGCCGCTCGCGGATTCCCAGCTATATTGAGCTGAACCGCAAGGTGAAGAAGACTGCGGAGCGTATCAACCAGCGCTACCAGACGGCACAATGGAAGCCCATCCTGCTGATCGAGCGGCAGTGCAGCCACGCGGAGGTGGATCTCTGGTATCGCGCCGCGGCGGTGTGCCTGGTGACTTCTCTGCACGATGGAATGAATCTGGTAGCCAAGGAATATGTAGCCGCGCACGACGACGAAGACGGAGTGCTGGTGTTGAGCAAATTCACCGGCGCCGCCACCGAACTTCTGGACGCATTGATCGTCAATCCGTATGACATTGAAGGCGTGGCCGAGGCTATCCATCAGGGCCTGGAGATGGACCTTGACGAGCGTCGCAAAAGGATGCAGCGGATGCGCCATCATGTGATGGACCACAACATCTATCGCTGGGCGGCAAGTATTCTGGGTGACCTGCGTGAATTGCGCATGGAAAGCTCGGACACGGCCAATACAATCCACGCCCTGTCGGCGTCCTGTGCATCGACAGAGGAGTTGAATACCGAGCGGACGCAGGAAGCGGGCATCCGGTGACAGTCGCGGCGACGGAAAAGATCAGAACGTTCTTCGATGGCTTTGGCGGCAAAGTCACTCCGTTTTTGCTGCTGGATTACGATGGCACGCTGGCGCCGTTTCGCGTGGATCGCTTTCAGGCGAGGCCCTGGGCCGGGGTGCGTGAGTTGTTGACGCGCATCCAGCAGCAGGGGAGAACGCGCATGGCCATCATCTCTGGCCGCCCCGCGCACGAGATTGGACCGCTGCTGGGCATTGACCCACCCCTTGAAGTCTGGGGTTTGCACGGAGCTGAGCGCCTCTTCCCCGATGGCCGAAGTGAGCTGCAACCGGAGCCGGAAGCCGCCCGCGAGAAATTGAAGATGCTGCGTGCGTTGCTCAAATGCGACAGTTTCGGCGGACTCTTCGAGGACAAGGCGAATGCTGCGGTCATGCATTGGCGTGGCGCTTCTGTGTGCATGGCAAGGCACATTGAGAAGAGGACGCGGGCAATGTTCGAGCCCCTGGCGGGGACCGGCGGGCTGGAACTGCTGGAGTTCGAGGCTGGCGTGGAACTGCGCATAGGCCGCGACAAGGGAGGCGCTGTGGAGGCGATCCTGGGCGAGGCTGATGCGGACGCGCCGGTTGCTTATCTGGGCGACGACTGTACGGATGAGGCAGCCTTTCGCGCCGTGAATCAAGTTGGAGGCCAAAGCCTGAGTGTGCTGGTGCGCAACCAATGGCACGACACTGCGGCCGGTCTTTGGCTGCGGCCGCCGGTGGAGTTGAGAGGTTTTTTTGAGGACTGGATTCGTACTTTAGAGAGATGTCGGTGAAAATCGAAACCTCTGGGGCTGATCGTCCTCGTTGAATAAGCCGGCGATTCCTTCCACACTGCAAAAGCTCCGCGGCAGCGATTAATTGAGTCGGCCCCGCATTCGAGATTGTCTTGAAGATCCTCCCCTGAGGATCTACCTACCCCACAGCCATTCCCTACGAAATTCATCTTTCCTTTGAAGGGAATCTCCAAGTCGAAGCGATGTTAAGACGCATTCGTTATTTCTGTCATGATAATTAGATTAGATATGCCCTAACAACCACCCTACCGATCAGCCTGGCTATAGTGATTATCCGCCGCTTGACCGTGCATCAAGATCTGGTAGCGCCGGGCGTATTCAGCTTGGTAGTCCTTGACTGCGCGGTCGTAACTCAAGTAGGTTGCGTTGGGTTTGAGGGTCCAGTGAAGATGGACCTCCTTGGTGTCTGGAGAGACGGATAATGTGCCGTTAGCGGCTTGTAGGTCTGTGCCGTCGGCAGTGGCGGAGTTTAGATCGACGAACCATGGCAGGTGGACAACAATCTGCTGCGGTGGCCTGTTGAAGGCAGGGTTCAGATGAAGTACCGCTTCGTTTGCCGACGGCTGATCGAGGGTAAACGCGACGGCGCCGAAGTTCGAGGGGGCCTGTCGCACGGAGATTGTTTTGCCCGAGCCGATCCACGCCGGGGAGACGACCGAGAGCAGGTGGAGTTGATTCCCGTCTTCGCGGACCAGCATGGTGCGCAGAAGAGTACGGTACTCGGCGGCAAACCATCCGTGCGGGGAAAGATTGTCTTCAAAGTTGCGACTTCCCCAGGGATAAATCTTGTACTCGAATCCAGCGTTGGTGGAGCTGGTGTGAAGCAGAAGCGCGTAAGACTCATGAAGGGCCTGTTCCTGATCGCCGCGGATGGTCTCCGTCATGGTGTTCTTGATCGTTAAGTAATGATGGAGGAATTCGCCGTTGGCATACGTCATGATGCCTTCGGCGTATTTGTCCTGCGTCGCCTTGAGGGTCGCGGTTACGCGTGGGTCATGGGGATCGAGTGTGGGCTCGGGGACCACGGCCAGCAGATTGCCCCAGTCGTATCCGTCCTTCTGTCCGTCGAGCGCCGGTGGAATGTAGCCGTTGTTCGCGCTGGCGCGCTCCTCCAGCACTTTGATGAACGCTTGGTGAAAGTCGTCGTACTCCGCTTGCCAGCTCTGAGCCAGGTTCGCGTGGCCGGTCTCGCCGGCCATCTCGATGGCCAGCTTGAGTCCGCTCAACGCCATAAAGTTATATCCGGTCAGGTGGCCCGGAACGTATTCGTTGTCGCGCACGTTGCTGGCAGGCATGATGTGGAGCGGATCGGCTGCGCGGGCTCTCTTGATCCAGTCGACGGCGCGGCCGATTTGCGGCAGCGCCCACTCGGCAAAGGCTTTGTCGTGGGTGATGCGGTAGTGCTGGGAGTAGCCCCAGACGGCCTCGCCCCAGCCATCATACTGCTGCGGCTGAGAGAGAAAGTTGCCGTCTGATTTTTGTGATTTCGCGAAGAATTCGAGGATTTTCCGGGCAATCTCGGGATAACCGGTCACGTCGTAACTGTGCGCGATGTCGGCGCCGTCGCGCAGATAGAACGAGTGGTAGTGGAGCTTGTTGACCGTCTGGATGTAGTCGGCTCCGATGTGATCGCGGGCGATAAGGTCGTAGATCAGGCTGGTGTAGAAAGTATCCACGGGCTTCTGCTCCGGCAGGCTGATCTGCATTCCCTGATCGAGGATACCGGTCCAGAACGCGGTCACTTGTGCCTTCATCGCATCGAAGGCGGCCTGCTCGATGGCCGACATCTCTGCCGGGTCTGCGGTTGGAACCACGGGCATCTTGAAGTCGAGAACGCGCTCTTCTTCGGGTTGGAGCAGTTGTGAGTAGGTGACGACGCCCTCCGCGGCATTCGGTCCCACATCGAGCCGGGTGGGTTTGCTCACATCTTGAGAGTGGTTGAAGTTATAAGCATCGTGAAGCGTGAAACCACGGGAAGAAAAGCCGGCAGGGAAGGTGTAGAGCAGGCGGCCATCGCGAAGGAAACGATTGCCGTCGAAGGAGTAGGACCAGAGGCTGCTGAAAGACTCGCCGAGCTGGCGATAGTTGCCGGGGAACAAGCCCTGGACTGGGCGGTTGAAGCGGTTGTCGCCGTTCCGGTCGCCGGTGGAGTTGGGGGCGTCGTAGCGGATGCCCGTGGCAACAATTGCGCGGCTGGGTTGGCCAGACTGGTTCTTCATGGTGATGCGGATGAAGTTCACCAGCGTTCCTTCAGGCTTGCCATTCAGCGTAGCGGCAAAGAGCGTAAAGCGGTACGCCACACCATCGCGTTCGAACTCGTAGTGAACGATGGGCAAGCGTCCCTCTTCGAGGGTGCGGATGCGCACGCTGGTGGGCGCAAGCTCCGGACCGGCGAAGAACATCATCTCGCCGAAGCCGGTGCGAAGGTACCCCTCCGGAGTGATCTCTGTAGCAGCCTCGGCATCCATCATGCCGATCTCATCCGTGGGCCTGGAGAAGTAGGAAAACGGCTGGTCCGGCCGGTCAATCGAAGGGGAAACCATCTGGGCGTGAAGGCAGGCTGCGGAAAAGGCACTGAGAATGAGCCCGGCAGGTAGAAGGATTGGATTGTATCTTTTCATCATGACGGCCACACCTCACACCTTGATGAAGATCTTTTTGCGATAGAGCACCCACACCGGAATAAAGAATAACGCCAGGGCCGAAGCCGAATAAGCAAACGCGGCCCAGCCTGGGTTGGGAATGTACGCGAAGACGTGGTTCATGACCCAGGCCAGCACGTTGGTCCGTCGTCCGCCGTCGGTGAAACGAATGTTATAGAGAGCGCTGGGGATCAGTTCGCTGATCATGTAGGCCGTGATGGCGTTTGATCCCAACACCAGCCAGGGCCAGGTCCAGCGCCCGCGCCAGCCGCGCACGTCAGCCGCCCAAAAGGCCAATGTAAGCACGGCCAGCGACCAGCCAGCCGCAACCAGCACATAGGAACTGGTCCATAGGTTTTTGTTGAGAGGAAAACTGTAGGAGCTGGTCCACATGTTTTTGTTGAGCGGGAACCAGATGGACCAGAGGTAGCCCATGGCCAGGCAGACCAGGGCCCCCGCGGCCAAACCCTGCGCTTTTGTGGCAAGCGGTTTGCGCGCGCGCAGCCACAGGCCGGTCAACAGTCCCAGCAATGTGGTGCCCAGAGCGGGCAGGGTGCTGAGCAGTCCCTCGGGGTCGCGCAGGTTGTAGTCCGGCGCTTGCAGATAGAGATGATGGGGCATGACATGGCGATCGATCCATGAGACCAGGTTCAGGCTTTGATCCATGAAAGGAATATCTCGTCCAGGCATTCCGGCTCCGGGTACGGGAACCCAGCGGAGCAGAATCCAGTAGCCAACCAGCGACACCACAAGCGCCGCGACTTTGGTGCTGATGCGCTTGTCCCATAGATAGAAGAGGCCGACGAGCAGATAACAGAGGGCGATGCGCTGCAGGACGCCATAGACGCGCAGGTGTGCCAGTGAGAAAAATGTAAAGCCGTTGACCACGATGCCTAGCAGAAAGAGTGTCGCGGCCCGTTGCACTGTGTGTCGAGCTAACTGAGCGCGCGTGGCGCCGCGGGCAATACGGGCATCAAAGGCATATGCGATCGAAGCACCCACCACAAACACAAACGCTGGAAAGACCAGGTCCGTGGCCGTAAGGCCGTTCCATTTGGCGTGATTCATGCAGCCCCATGAGCCGGAGCCGCCGTTGTTGTTCACCATAATCATGAAGGCGATGGTGACGCCGCGCAGCACGTCCAGCGATATCAGGCGCTGGACAGGCGCCGATACAGGCGAAGAGTTGTTCATTATGTCTTGTATACTACTGTCTCCTGGAGCGTGTTTCAAAATCCGCCCTGGTTCTTCGACTCACTGTTCAACTCAATATGTATTCATGCTATCAGAGATGCAGCCGCTGCGATAACAATCGGCAGCGCGGCGTTCATCTCTCAATAAACGATGGTTGGCGATCAGCCGAACCCATACCGGTATCAATCCGATCTGGTTGCCGGATGCTTTGGCTATGACATAGGCTTGTGCGCATTTCTCATAAAGCTCGGTGTTAAAAAGAACGCGGTCACAGGTCATTCCAAGGCATAACAATCGCTCGCCAAGCAGTGCGGCATTGGCTCCTTGTTTGAATGTCTTCCTGACCATGTTGCCGTGCACACTTTCCTCGTTCGGCAGCGGTGAAGCGTTTGAACCGATATGCCGCACCTGTTCGTCAAAGATTGGAGGTAACTGGCCTCCAAACCGGGCAAGCAGACGCGCCCCCTTTGGGCTTGAAATTGCCACAGCACCGGCATCGGCCCGCTCCCGATAGATAGATGCATGAAGTCCGCACAAACCCTCTTTGGAGAATAGGGAAGCTGTACGGAGATCGGCGATTCCAATCTGCCGCCAATCATCCAGCCCAGACGCCAGGATCATTTCCGTCTTTCCCGGAAGCCGCAAGGAAAAGCTGTCCGCAGGGGAGTTTAAAAATCCCTTACCGGCAAGACGCCGGCATGCTTCCAGTAATCGCGTTTCAATCTGCACTTGCTGCACGATAGCCCCTTGCTTAAACGAGTTTCAGCACATCCTCGAAGCGATTCAGCGCATCGTCGATCACCGCATCGGTATCGGCAAGCCCGGTATAGATGCGGCTGCCCGCGATAGTGATAATTCCATGCGCGCTGAAGGCCGCCCCCATTTCTTCCATCATGTGTTTGCGGGGCCCGGCTTCGCGCATCACCTTGAGCGGGTTGCGCATGCTCATCAGCATGACACCCGAGGTTTGCAGGTGAACGATCGGGCCAAGGTTGTAGGTGACATACGGCAAACCCAGGCGGCGAATGATTTCGCTGAGCCCCTTGCGCAAGCGGTCTCCCGCGCGCCCCGCCTTCACGGCGGCATTCGTACGCTGCATTTCTTGTATGGCAAAATAGCCGGCCGCGCAGGAGAGTGGGTTGGCCGAAAGAGTTCCTCCCACAAACGCGCGTTTCGAGGTGGTCCCGATGCCGCCGGCCAGCAACATCATCACCTCGCGCCGTCCTCCGATACCGCCCGCCATCGGGTAACCGCCAGTCAGGCATTTTCCCAGCACGGTAATGTCCGGCTTCACTCCAAAATAGCCTTGTGCGCCGCCCATCCCAATACGAAATCCAGTAACTACCTCGTCGAAAATCAGCAGCGCGCCGAATTCGTCGCAGAGTTTTCTCAGCTCGTTGTTAAAGTTTCGCTGGACAGGGCGGGTGCCGCTCTCCGGCCCCAATGGCTCGACGATAATGGCGGCGGTTCCGCCCCGCAATCGATTGAGCCACAGTGTCCGGCGCAAAGAGTTCAGATCGTTGGGATATCGCTCTTGAATATGAGCGGTGGACGCACGCGGTATGCCGATAGCCTCTCTGCGGCCAGTGCCGGGAATGCGCATTCCATACACCATCTGGTCGCTCCAGCCGTGATATGCGCCGCCGATCTTGATCACAAAGTTTCGGCCCGTATAAGCGCGAGCCAGGCGAATCGCCGCCATCACAGCTTCCGTTCCCGAACCCAGCATCCGGAACATCTCGATAGCAGGCATAGCTTGGCAGACTAACTCGGCCAATTTAACTTCATACTCATGCAGGAGGCCGGTGAGCGGGCCGCAAGAATCCAGCAGCTCATGGATTTGTTGCCGG
Organism: Acidobacteriaceae bacterium; assembly: GCA_003156235.1. Taxonomy (GTDB): domain Bacteria; phylum Acidobacteriota; class Terriglobia; order Terriglobales; family Acidobacteriaceae; genus Telmatobacter. The sequence goes on along the minus strand of PMGP01000093.1, from coordinate 15,155 downwards.
ACAGTTTCGTCGTTGGAGCCAAGCAGCGTCGGCCCTCCGGCCTTGAGAAAATCTATATAGCGGTTGCCGTCAACATCGGTGAGCCAGGCCCCGTTGGCCGCGGTCATGGCCAGCGCAAAGGGATAGTTGAAAGCAAGGTTATGCTGAATGCCGCCGGGAATGGTTCGCTCCGCCTGTTGCGCCAGAAGTCGGGACCGATTGCATTTCTGCTGGAAATACTCCAGGACGGTCTCCATGTTTTCGCGGCGGATGGGGCGTATCGGCTGCTTGACAAGCGCCGCAAGCCGCGCGTAGATATCGTCCGTATCGGGCCATTCCGAGATGCTATATGCAGGCTGCGGAGCGTTGTTGTATGGCATGGGCGTGGTGGCGCCTGATAGGTTCATTGCAAAGACTCCTTGTCGTCAGAATTGACCAATTGGGTGATAACTTCGGACAAAGACGGCTTGCAGTCCGAGACTTCCCGATGGTTGATTGCATCGCGAAAGAAGGTGGCGCAGGCCGACTCCAGAGCAACTACCCTGGCCACAGTCGCGCCAAGCGTCGGACCGCAGCAGAGCGCGCCATGATTACGCATCAGGTAAGCATTAATTTCTGGCCGAAGCGTCTTCCGTAATTTCGATGCAAGCCAATTTGTGCCTGAAGGGGCATAGCCCACGAATGCAGCCTTCTTCCCCAGAATGATCTGGTGGTGCGGATGATGAATTTCCAATGCACGCCCCAGCAAGGTATACGCGCTGGCTATCGGCTGATGCGTGTGAATACTGGCGCGGCAGTCTCGCCGAACACGTAGAACATGGGCATGGAGTTTGTATTCGATAGAAGGCCGGCGATCCCCCTCGATCTGCGCAAGATCGTCCAGGCGGAGTACGCATATATCTTCCGGACTCATCGCGTAATAGTCGGTTGCAGTGGGTGTGACCGCAAAATGCTCATCGTCGATACGGCAAGCGACATTCCCTCCTGTTCCGGCGAGATATCCCTTCTCGGCGAGTTCCAGGCAGGTCGCAATGACCTCACAACGTGCTTGATCGAAATTCATGATTGCACTTTCCTCGGAGAATTTATCCGCCGATACAAAGGAGCCAGGCGCCGGTATGCAAGCTTGAAGGTTTCGAAGAGTTCGTCGTAAACGGCCTTCCTCCCGGAATCGGGAAGATAAGTGTGACGGAATCTTCTCAGACCGGGGATATCGCTGAAAGAAAGAGCGCCGATCCCCACAGAACCGATGAATGCGGCTCCAACGGCGTTTGCCTGGATAGGAGAATTCACTTGTCGAACCGGGATGCCGAGAATGTCCGCGAAGATCTGGCACCAGACGTCCGAGGTTGCACCGCCGCCAACCATGGTGACTTGATCGAGTGGCTTGCCGAGAAAGCGATTGAACGGCGTGACCATCCAGCGGGTGTTCAGAGCAACCCCTTCCAGGACCGCGCGGATCACGTCTTCGCGAGAATGCTGTAAGGACATATTCAGCAGACCTGCTCGCAAATTTGGGTCATCGACCGGACTGCGTTCCCCGAAAATCCAGGGCGTATAAAGCAAGCCTCGAGCTCCCGGCGGAACGGACGCTGCAATCTTATCCAAAATGGAAAAGGCATTGGCAGGACGTTCCATGCCAAACTCATCCTCATGGAATAGAATCTTGTCGCACAAAAACGAAAGATTGGAACCAGCCGACGACTGGAGAGCAACCGCCAGATAGCGCCCGCTTACGGCGCAAGGCACAGTTGCAATTTGCGCAAACACGTCTGTCTTCTTGAAGGGAACATGCGCTCCGATCCAGGATGATGTGCCTATATAGAGATGAGCCTCGCCATCCCCAACAGCTCCCGATCCAATCGCCGCCGCGGAGTTATCAACGGCGCCCGCCACCACCAACGTTTCCCGCGACAGGCCGAGTTCCTCGGCAGCCGAAGAGCACAGAGGGCCGAGTACATCCGTGCAGCGCACAATCTCCGGCAGCTTTTCCAAATCGATGCCGGATTGGGCAATCAGTTTTCGGTCGTAACGGATGTTGTTGGCATTGCGATTGTCGGTGACCCATGAGGTGAGGATAGAATCCACCGTGGCGACGAACCGGCCTGTGAGGAGCAGGTTCATATAGTCGAGCGCGTTCAGGAATTTGTAGGTCTGATCGTAGATTGCAGGCCACGCTTCCTGAATAAAGGCCATGTGCCCCGCTGAATCTTTTCCTGAGAGTGCCGGAGCGCCGCCGGTGCGATTAATCCAGCGCCATAATTTGACGGGACCGTAACCCGCCACGGAAAAGATTTTGTTTCCGGCTCGGCGGCGAATGACTTCAGCGCCGCGCATGTCCATCCACAACAGCGCTCGATGCAGCGGCCGGCCTGCCCGGTCAACGGGAACCGTGCATTCTCCCTGGCAGGAGCAGCAAATGGAGGCGATTTCTCTTCTTGCCTCCGGCAGTGCCTCGAATAATTCCCGTGTGGCGCCGATCAACGCGCTCCACCAATCTTCAGGCGCCTGCTCAGCGCCAACCTGATCCAGGATGTGGAGTGGAACAGGACGGAAAGCCCACTTCCGGACAACTCCGTCAAGCCCTACCAAGGCACATTTGCAGCCCGATGTTCCCAGGTCGACGGCGAGAATCAATCGGTTGTAACGCGCAGACCCCATGGCTTCTCCTGCCTCTTCCACTTGCGTGCCGCGATGCACCTGTTGAATCTGTCAACTGCGGCTTCAGGCAGATGCGTTTCCATCGCCCTGCCCGCATTCTACGAACAAACCCTGTGCAAGCCGCAAGGACTCATTGAGGCAAATCCGGACTTGCTCAGCCAACTTGGGAAAATAATATGAGCAATAGTCATATTTGTCAACAGGAGTTTGTCCGCCAGCCTCTCCTTTTGCATTTATATGCCTTTCCAGGGAATTGTGGCGGTTCAGGGCCAAGCGAAAGAGCTTGCAAAATTCCAGCATCTCTCCAGTCGAATGCCGTTTCACTCGCCGGCAACGTATGATATAAGATCGAATTAGATGAGCAACGCGCGGATTTAGCGCAAGAAATGCGTTCATACGATGTTTTCGCGGCCTGGACCGGAACCGCGCTGTTTTCGCGGAAGGCATGAAAGCATCGTACTGTTGCCGGTCTAGTTTGCAAAGGAACGGAATCGCGCATTCAGGGCGCCATCTACGAGGGTAATCATGTTCGAGGTTGAGAACAGAACGCAAATCAAGCGGCAACCGCGCCAGGATCGCAGTCATGCTCGTTTTGAGAGCGTATTGGAGACCGCGCTGCGCCTGTTTGCGGCGCGTGGATATGAAAGCGTCTCCATGCGCGAAATCGCTCGCGAGGCGAAGATGCCGATCGCCTCGGTCTACCAGTATTTCCCCATGAAACTGGCCATAGTGCGCGAGATGTGGACGCGCTACACTTCGACCATATCGGGGACTTTGGCGGAGGGGATTCGCCGTTCCATCGAGGAAGGAAGGGATGAGGCGAACCACCTGGTTGGAATCATTATTGACCGGATGTCCGAACTGCAGACTTCCAACCCCGCCTTCATCGAGGTCTGGAGTTGCGTGGCCGCATCGATGGAGCTGCGCGCGCTCAATATCGATGACACGCTTCAAAATGCGCGCATCATCGCTGATGCCTTGCAGAAACTGCATCCCGACGCCGACCCCAGCGCGCTCTTCGACCGCTCCTTGATCGCCATCGAGATGGCCAGCGCCACTACCCGATTCGCTCTCGCCCTTCCCGAGCCGCATCGTGCACGCGTCTTGCTTTCCTTGAAGGCGGCGATTTCTCTTCTGATCGATCCGGTGACGCTTGACGCTCAAGCCTCTTTGCAGCCCACAGGGAAAAAGGCCCGCCGCGCCGGAGCAGTTGGAAATGCAAAACGCAGCGGAAAAGCTGCCAAAGCAAAAAAAGGAAAATGAACAGTCAGGTCGTAGAAACAAACAATTTTGTTTCTCCCGCGCCTTGCAGCATTACCGTGCAATACAGCGCCAGGGCCAGCACGTTGAGCCCCAGAACCAGCACGCCGATAAATGGCGCGCCAAAAACTCCACTCAGGCTCGCCGCCAGCCCAGGCCCGATTCCATTTCCCAGCGTTACCAGCGCGGTGCTTACCGCGACGACCCGTCCGCCGCGATCCAGGCATGCCGCCAGACCGAGCTGGTAGATCACCGCTGAGAGGTTGGTGACCGATTGCAGGAGATTTGCCGCGAGATAGACCCAGTGGACCGCAATCGTGCTTACAAGCAGGATGGAGAAGGCATTCAGCGCAATGACAATCAGCAGCGAGTTGTAGCGTCCGAAGCGATTGCCGGCGCAGGCCGCGCCCACCGCGCCGAGCAGCAGGAGCAGCGTGGAAACGGAAAGAATCATGCCGATTGCATGGCTATTGAAGCCAGCATAACTTCCATAATTTTCTTCCATGCTCCAGAATGCGCCCTGGCCCAATTGCGTGAGGAAAACGGCGATGACTACCAAGAGCGCTGAGAAGGAAAACGGCGCGCGTAAGGCCGGCCCGGTAGAGTGCTGACGGGCAGAGTGCGAGGGCAGGCGCAGTATAAGAAATGTGCTGCACAGGCAGATCAGCATTAGGCAGGCATAGGGAGCGCGGTATCCGAAGCGGTCGATCAGATAGGGCAACACGGCCAGCCAGAAGGCGGCATCCACGATTGAAGTAATGGTAAGAAATGCGATCAGCCGTTCCCGGTCAGCTCCGAGGGAAAGGACGCTGGTGGCCTCGGCGCCGACCACGCCGGCTCCAACTCCAGCCAGTAAGCGCGTGGCAAAGAGCGCAGGAAACGCGGGAGAGATGAGCGTGAGCGCCGTGCCAGTAATGGTGAGCAGTCCTCCGGCCAATGCCCAGCGGCGCGCCGAGTGCGGGCGGACCCACGAGGACAGAGACAGGGTGGTGAGAGCGGAAACGGCCAGCTCCATGCTCAATAGGAGCCCGGCGGCCTTCCCCGTTAGCCCGGCATGAACCTCCAGCGTGTCGATTAAAATCGGCATGAGGAACATGCTGGTCATGACGATGAGCTGCGACCCAATCAAGGGAAGCAGAATCATCCTGTCCCGCCTATGCGGCAAAACTTTTTTCAACACGAATCCACCCATCTGGCAAACCGGCAACTGGCGCATCCGCGCATGGGTCTCAGACGCAAGCTAAAGATCGCCCCTGGAAAAAATTTGACCGTTGATTGTCTATTGAAGAGGCGTTTTCTCGCGCTGTCAATTGAAAAAATGCCGTCTTTGTATAATATGAGCATGGAACACATATTACATGGAAATGGAGTCTCCCATGCAAATGTTCAGGTTTGCGGTTGGCTTGGTCGGAATCTCGATGATCGTAGCGTGCGTCTCTGCGCAGTCGGCCGCGCGGGGTGTCGATCCGGACGCTTCAGTTCGGATCAATCAGATTCAGGTGATTGGCACCCATAACAGCTACCATGCTGGATTGTTGCCGGGGATCGCCAAGATCGTGCAGCAAAAGAATCCGGAGGCATACGCGACCCTGGAGTACGCGCACGCCGATCTGGCTACTCAGTTGAACCACGGAATCCGGCAGATCGAACTGGACATTTTCGCCGACAGCAAGGGAGGCCGCTTTGCCCATCCGTTGGGTCAGGCAATGGTTACGCAGGCCGGGTTGGCCGCCGACCCAGATCCGTATCCTGACGGCGTCCTGATGAAGCCCGGGTTCAAGGTCATGCACATTCAGGACATCGATTTTGTGAGCAACTGTCAGCCGTTTGTCGCATGCCTGCGGATCGTTCGCGCCTGGTCCAAAGCCCATCCTGAGCACGTCCCCATTTTTATTCTGGTCGAGACGAAAGAAGGAATGCCGAGCGCGGATTTGCCTTGGACGGAGACCGAGCCGTACACCGCGGCCACCTTCGACGCGCTCGATGCGGAGATTCGTTTGGTCTTCTCCAAAGACGAAATGATCACGCCAGATCAGGTGCTCGGGCATCACCGTACTCTCGGCGAGGCTGTCCGAAAAGGCGGCTGGCCCACCCTGGCAGAGGCTCGCGGCAAGGTGATCTTTCTCATGGATCAGGCGCACGTTGGCCCGATTTACCTGGAAGGGCACCCAGGATTGCGCGGACGCGTTCTCTTTACGAACGCAACGCCGGGCCATCCCGACGCCGCGTTTGTCGAGGAAAACGACGGCAACCCGACGAGGATAGCATCGCTTGTCCGCCAGGGGTATCTGGTTCGCACACAGGCGGATTCCGACACGATGGAGGCGCGAACCAACAACACCCACCGCCGTGACAACGCCCTGAACAGCGGCGCCCAAATCGTCAGCACCGACTATCCGCAGTTTGAGCCCGCCAGATGGTCGGGATACGCCGTAGCCCTGCCCGCGGGATTACCGGTTCGATGCAACCCGATGAGCGCGCCTCCAAACTGCGTGGATTCGATGCTTGAGCAGCCCGCGTTGCCGCGTTAACCGGAGGCCAATTGTTCTCCGTTTCAGGCTCCAATTTGCAGCTTCTGACCGGTCAGGATCGCCCAACTGTTTGAGCCGATGCGGCGGATTTTCGTTCTCGCATGCAATCCAGACGCGAGCTTAAAGATCGTTCCCCACAAATATTACAAAAAATTTTACTTGACAAAAGGCGAGCAATGCTCATATTGTGGTGTCAACATTTGAGGCATACGTTCCTCGCGTGTTCCATTTCGGAGGTAATCGTGCGATTTCGTTTCCGCTGTAGCTTTTATTGCTTCGTGGCACTACTTCTCTGCTTGACGGCATCGCAGTTGCTGGCGCAGTCCACACAATCAACCATCCTCGGCACAGTCAAGGACACAACTGGGGCTGTGATCCCCAATGCAGAGGTAGTCGTCACCAACGTCGAAAAAGGGCAGTCTTCGGCATATCGAACCGACGGCAACGGAAACTACCAGGCTTCGGAGTTGATCCCCGGAACCTACAAGGTGCAAGTGACCAAGGAGGGTTTTGAGAGCCAGTTTCTTGAAGGTCTTCAACTCACTGCCCGTCAACAACTTAGGGCGGATGTGATCCTTGCTGTCGGTTCGGCAAAGCAAGAGGTCGTCGTGAACGCCGACTCCGCCGGAGCCATTGAGACGGAAACCGCGTCCATTTCGGCCTCCCTGGATGCGCAGAGCGTATCCAATCTTCCCGTAAACTACTACGGCAGCAGCGGCACCAGTCCGCTGAATGCCATCCAGGCGCTTCCTGGAGTGCAATCCGATACGGCCTCCGGCACCACTTCGCCGTCGGCCAGTGGATCTCCGACCATGAGCTTTTCCGTGCAAGGCGGACAGTCTTTCCAGACGGAAGTTTCCGTCGACGGCATCTCAACGCAGAGCGTACGGTTTAACGGGCCGCTCTCCGACGCATTCCCTTCCGCCGAGTCCATTTCGGAGATTCGCGTGGATGGCGTGAACAACAATGCGGAATTCGGCCAGGCGGGCGAGATTACGACCATCACCAAGAGCGGAGCGAACAAATTCCACGGAGCGGCATTCTGGCATTTCCAGAATAGCGACTTCGATGCGAAGGCCTTCGGCGAGACAATCAGGCCCCAGAAAAACGGCAACGACTATGGCGTCAGCGTGGGCGGCCCCATTCGCCGCGACAAGACCTTCTTCTTTGGCACCTATGAAGGCTTTCTCTTTCCCAAGCAGCAGACGATTCAGGATATGGTTCCCACGGCGAAAATGCTGACTGGCGATTTCAGTGCGGAACTTCCTAGCGATCCGGTTTTCAATCCCGGTGCCGTGCTCACCTCTCTCGAGTCGACGGGCAGCCTAGCCGATGCCGTCTATTCAGGCAACAATATCACCACGGGGGGCACTACTCCGTCTGGCATCAACTCCTCGGCGAAGCCGTTTCTGCCCCTTTTCCCGACACCGAATTACCCAACCGCATCGCCGTACACTACGATTTTGGCTGCGGAGAACGGCGCGGGCTACAATTACACGGCAAACCGCCCCAACGATTACAACTCAAAACAATTCGACGCCCGCATCGATCATCGCTTCAGTCCGAAGATGCTGGCTTTCGCCCGGTTTACCTTCAAGGACATCACCCTTCTCCAACCACAGGATTTGAATATCGCATCGATAACGAATTTCGACAACTATCGAGTCCTGGCCAGCTCGCTGATTTACAACTTCACGCCCAACCTGCTGAACGAGTTACGTTTTGGTTGGACTTCGGAAGAAAATGGCATGCGTAACACGCTGGATGGATCGTCCTACACAACTGCCGCGGCGTTCGATCCGGTCGCCTCAGGCCTTCCCATCGACGGAGAGACGGTCATTGACTTTCCTAACACTCTCACTTCACTCTGGGCCGGCAATTACAATCAAACCACGCAGAGCCACCTTTTTCAGTACAACGACAACCTGACCTGGGTTAAGGGCAAGCACACTCTGAAGGCCGGCGGAGACATTCGCAGCATGGAATCCGTCAGCACGCTGGGCAGCACGGGAACGTCGAATGTGGAAGGGTTTGGATTTAACGGCATGTGGACGAGTTTACTTGGACCCTACGGACCCTATCCCTATTACTCCGCGAGCACCGCCGCTGACTACGAGTTCGCGGACTACCTGACGGGGGCGCCGGCTGAAACCTTATACTACGGACTGATTCCAACGGATGATGGAAGGTCAGTGTATTATGGAGCCTTTGCGCAAGACCAGTGGAAGATAGCGCCCAGGCTTACTCTCTCGATAGGCGTGCGCTATGAATATCATCCCGCCTACCACGACACGACAGGAACCATCGGCAACTTCGATCCCAGCGTTGCGACAACCGGCGCCGTGATCTACCCCGACGGTTACTCCAGCAAGTTGTCTGCGCCATTTCTAGCCACTTTTGACGCTTGCGGCTATGGTCCGGCCAATTCGGGCAATGCAGCTTGCACGCCGGTGCTATCGAGCAGTCAGGCCGGCCTTCCCGATAGTCTGCGCAAATCGCAGAAGGATCGGATTCTGCCGCGCATCGGCCTGGCATGGCGACCCTTCAACGACGACAAGACAGCCGTGCGCGCCGGGTTTGGCGTCTACAACACAACCATGCTCGGAAGCATCTTTTTCTCCATGACCGACACATTGCAGGCGCCTACGCTGACATACTTGAATGGGCCTTCCAACCCCGCCCCGTACTATTATCCGCCTGCGTATATGTGGCCGTATACAAGTCCAGGGTCGGGTCTGCCAGCGGTGCAGTATGGCACTGCAAACTTCGAGACAGCTAACCAGATCAACTGGAAAGATCCGTACTCCATGCAGTGGAACCTTTCCATCGACCACGAGTTCAAGGGGAACATCGGCACGCGCATCTCCTACATCGGGATGAGGACTGACGATCTGGTGTGGGGGCCCAATGAGAACGATATGACGTATTCGAAAACGACCAAGGCCGCGAACCGTCCTCTCACTGACCGTCCATTTCCCAACTGGGGCATCATCAACGATCGCCTTAACGGCGCCCAGGCGACCTATCACGCTCTTCAAGTTGAAGCCAATCACCGCTTTCAGCATGGCCTCACCTTCCAGTCGACGTATACCTGGGCCAAGAATCTCGCGGACAATGCTGGACCGGAATCCACGGGCTTCGCTTCGGAAAACGGGAGCAACGTGGGAGGAGTCTCGTCCTACCTGTACGACCGGCACATCGATTTCGGCAACGTCTATGGTACCCGCCGTCAACGCTGGGTCAGCACCGGCGTTTACGAGCTTCCGGTGGGGCGCGGACGCAGCTTCGGCGCAAATATGAATCGCACTGAAGATGCAATCGTTGGCGGCTGGCAGATGAGCAGCGTCTTCGTTCTGCAGACCGGTCCTTATCTGACGGCGTTTATTCCCGGCACTTCTGCAGACCCTTCAGGAACGGGTTCCGGAATCTTGTACGGACGCGATCAACATCCCGATCGAGTGGCGGGAGTGAGTGCTGTTCCAGCCAACCGGACCAGATCTCAGTGGCTCAATCCAAACGCATTTGCCTGCCCCACCAACAGCGGGCCGCCCTATACAGTTGCCCGCAATGCCTGCGGTGTTGGAGTCAGCACACTTCCGATCGGGCGATTCGGCAATGAAAGCGTTGGCGACATTGTAGGACCGGGAACCGTGAACTGGTCGGCCGGCCTCAGCAAGCGGTTCGTTATCACCGACAGAGTGCATCTTCGCGCGGAAGGCACCTTCACCAATGTTTTGAACCACACCAATCTCAACGATCCAATTCTGGATATCACAAATCCGGATTTCGGTATGGTTCAGTCCAATCGCGGATCGGATTTTGGGGGCGCGCGCACGGGACAGGTATCCGTGAAACTTGAATTCTAAGTGAAGTGCACTTGTCTTATGCAATGAGGCGAACTCGGAAGTGAGTGAGCTTCAACGGCAGCGCAAATAATTCGAGGTTCAAGGTGCGAGTAACTGCTCGAACCTTGAACCCCGAATCTTATTGTGCCTGAATATGCACATGCTCGATTAAACCAGCATGGTTTCCGCCATAACTATGGCTGCGCGGCAGCGCAGAGCGGAGAAACCGCATCGGACATGGAAGGCGGAGGATTGGTTGTTCCCCACTTGCTGGGAGCCGATCCCATCGTGAACACAAGCGTTCCGCCATTTGCGATCTGTTTGTGGCGAAACCATGAGGTTTCTAGCGGCTTTCCATTCAAAGTCGCTGATTGAATAAAGCGATTGATGTGCTCGCTGTCCATATTGCGAGCAAGGATGCGCAGTGTTTTTCCAGAAGCAAGCGTGATATCCGCCTCGGGAAAGCTAGGGGTTCCTATCAGGTAGAAGTCCTGCCCGGCATTGGGATAGAAACCGAGTGAGTTAAAGATAAACCAGCTTGACATAGCCCCGGAGTCATCGTTGCCTGGAATGCCTGTGCGCTGGTCGGTGAAGGCTTTTTCGAGTAGCTCCGTGATAACTTCGGCGGTGTGGTCCGGCCGGCCGGCCCAGTTATAAAGAACTGGAATGAGAAAGCCGGGTTCGTTTGTGACATCGAAGTGCTGGCGATAAAAGATATAGTCGAGACGGCGAACGAATGCCTGATTCCCTCCATTCAAATCGATAAGTCGCCTGACGTCCTGCGGGGCAAAGAGCGAATAAGTCCAGAGGTCATCCTCGTAAAAGAAGTCAGGCCAGGTGCCGCGCAGCAGAAGATTCGGCGCGGCCCAACTGCCGTCGGGATTGCGGGGGCGCAGGAAGCCCTTAAACCCTTCCACGGTGAGGTCCTTGTCCCAGAGATGTTCCCAATTGTGGGCGCGGGAGGCGTACAGTTTGGCCTCGGCGGGGTGATTGAGTCCGCAGGCAAGTTCCGCAATGGCAAAATCATTGGATGCGTACTCCACGGTACGGGAGCCGGAGCGCTCATCGGCCACGCTGACGTAGCCTTTGGCGTTGTAATCCAGGATGCCGCCGCGGCCTTCTTTCTGCGGATCAGCCGGCGGAACGGAGGCATTTTTTAACATAGCTTCAAAGGCGGTTGGGTAATCGATCCCCGTAAGGCTTTTGACATAGGCATCGGCAATGACCATATCGGCGTTGCTGCCGCCCTGCGTGCGGCCAGTAACGTTGCCACTGCGTCCGTCGGGCATATAGCCTTCATGTCGATAAATATCGATAAGTGCGCGGATAAGGTCGCGTTGCCGATCAGGAGCAATGAGAGTGAGCAATGGGCCGGAACTGCGATAAGTGTCCCAGATAGTGTAGTAGTCGTCGTAGTATGGCTCGGTCGATTGCCAGCCGGGATTCTCGCCCGTGCGATCGGATGGCATGAGCATGATGTGATACATCGCGGTATAAAACTGAATTCGCTTTGAATCCGTCTCGCCACGGAGCTGGATCTTGGACAAAGCCTGGTTCCAGTTTTCTTGAGAGGCCTTGCGGACAATATCGAAATTCCACGCGGGAATCTCGCGTTGTACATTTTGCCGCGCTTGCTCTGTGCTGATAAAAGAGAGGCCCACCTTTGCCTGCACAACCTGGCCCGCGTGGGTACGGAAGTTGAAGGTAGCGCCAATAGGCCGATCTTCGGTAAGATCAACTTCCTTGTCCAAAGAAAGCGTGTTGCCGCTCCAGGTTTGGGCGCCAGTGGACGGGGTGTCAAGGACGATGTAGAAGTAAACTCTGTACTCGCCGCCCTTGTTCCATCCGCCGGCGTAGCGGCCCACGCCTTCCGCCTCATGGTCGGAGAGCAGGCGTACTTGCCCGCCCAGAAAACGCTGCGACTCCGAGCCTGTGCCTTTGTTCAGGCAATGGTCAATGTTGATGGTAAGATGCGACTGCTGAGAGGCGGGAAACGTGTAACGATGAAAACCGACGCGGCGCGTGGCAGTCAACTCCGCGCGGATATTGTAGCGCGTAAGCGTCGCGGAGTAGTAGCCAGGATGGTTTACCTCGTCGATGCGGGGCGTCTTGATGTCCGCGAGATCGAGTGGTCCGGTCACAGGAGCGACGAGAATATTGCCATACTTGCCGGCAGCTCCACTGAGGTGAAGATGGCTGAAGCCCAGAATGCGGCCGCCGCTCATGTAGCCAAAGCTGGAGGGCCGGCCATCGAAGCTTTCCATATCCGGGCCGAGCTTAACCATGCCAAAGGGCACGGCCGCGCCGACGAAGGTATTGCCGCCCCAGTCCACGCCGAGAAAGGGATACACATTGTGGACGTAGTCGCGCACTATGCCGGGCTTGGTCTGCGTGGTTTGGCCCAGGAGGGAGTGCTGCATAGCTGCACAGACTAGCAGGACAACAAGGAGCTTTGAAGGGCGCCGATTAGAGGTGAGCATTACTCATCTTTCTCCATGGAGCATCGGATGTCAAGAGGTGTGCATAACCTGACAAATGCCACTTGCAGGCCTATTCTTGTACAATTGGCGCAATCCTAGAGACTGGCCTGTACCCGGCGTGAATGAAGTCCGCGCCTTGGCGTGGCTGGACTGGATTGAGGAGAACAGAGCAAATGGCAGAAGCAAACAAGACTGGGGCTGTGGAAGAGAAGATTCTACTTCGTGCGGGGAGTTGCTCGGTGACCATCCTCCCCAACCTCGGCGGCAAGATCGCTTCCATTGTCGTGAACGGCCATGAGCTGCTTCAAGCGCCGCTGGCCGCATACGCGCCGCGCACCCAAACCATGGCCTTCGATGCGGGTGACGCTAGCGGCTGGGACGAGTGCCTGCCGTCGGTGGCCGGCTGCACGGTGGAGACCGCCGATGGCCCGGTTGCCGTTCCCGACCACGGCGACCTGTGGAGAGTGGCGTGGACAGAAGAGGGAACTGGCCATCAGGAGCATGGAACAGGGGTTGCGCGAGGAGGGTCGGTTACCCTTCGCGGAGAGTGTTTTTCCCTGCCGCTGATGCTGGAGCGGACCCTGTTGCTAACCGAAAAGGGCAACGGCTGGCGATTGAACCTCGACTACACGGTGACCAACACCGGCAGTTCCACGGTTCCGTGGTCCTGGGCGGTACATCCCTTGTTTGCGACTGAAGAAGGGGACAAGATTGTCCTGCCAGACACCATTCAAGAACTGCGCCTGGAGGGTTCCGGCGGCGGCAGACTGGGGCAGGCCGGAAAGCAGGTCGGCTGGCCCATCGCCAAGCTGGCCACTAGCGGAAAAACCGACCTGAGCCTGATTGAATCGCCCAAGTCGGGCATCGGCGACAAGCTGTTCGCGGGGCCGTTGTCCGCCAAGGAAAACTGGTGCGCGCTGGAGCGGCCCAAGGCAGGCATTCGCATCAAGTTTGGCTTTGACCCGGCGGCGACGCCTTACCTGGGACTCTGGATCTGCTCCGGCGGCTGGCCGGAGAGAAAAGGACCGAAACAGATGTGTGTTGCGATGGAGCCGGCTACCGCTCCCGTGGACTCGCTGGCGATCACCGGACCGTGGTCTCGCAAGCTCGATCCCGGACAATCCGACTTCTGGACGATGACTGTCGATCTTCAAACCCTGTAGAAAGAGAACTGCCATGCATGATCCTGCCGTATTCCGTTCCAAGCATCTTGCCCGCTACCATGCCGAGCCGGTCGTCTTTGCCGCGCCGGGCCGCGTCAACCTGATCGGTGAACACACCGATTATGCCGAGGGCTTTGTGATGCCCGCGGCCATCAACTTCGCCACCTTGGCCGGCATCTCGCCGCGCACGGACGGCAAGATCGCCATCTATTCGGAGAACTATGACGAGGAGAAGGTCTTTGAGGCGGCATCGCTGCCGGCCAAAGCCAGTCAGCATTGGAGCGACTACCCGATGGGCGTGGTCTCCATCCTTGCCGGAGAGGGCCACAAGATTCCTGGTTTCAGCCTGAGCATTTGGAGCGATGTTCCTCTGGGCTCCGGGCTGTCAAGCTCGGCCGCCATCGAGGTGGCCACGGCGCTGGCCGTTCTCTCGCTTGTCGGCGCAAGTTATCCCGGCCCCGTGCTGGCACGTCTCTGCCAGCGCGCTGAGAACGAATTCGTGGGCTCCAGTTGCGGCATCATGGATCAGTTCATTTCCGTCAACGGCAAAGAGAACCACGCCATGCTGCTGGACTGCCGCGATTTAAGTTTTCAATTGGCGCCGATTCCGGCCAATGTGGCGCTGGTTATCGCCAACACCATGGTCAAGCACTCGGTGGCCGGCGGCGACTATCCCACCCGCCGCGCCGAATCCGAGGCCGCCTGCGCCGTCATCAACAGCCACCGCGGCCACGTGCCCTTTCTGCGCGATGCCACGCTGGAGGATCTGGACAAGTGGGGCAATGAGATGGCTCCCAAGTCGCTGCTGCGCGCTCGCCACGTGATCAGCGAAGATCTGCGCACGGTGGCCGCCTCCAAGGCCCTGCTCAAGGGCGACATGAAGGAACTGGGCCGGCTGATGGCCGAGGCGCACACCAGCTATAGCAAGGATTTTGAAGNNTTTGAAGGCAGTTGCGTGGAGGCCGACACCATGGTGGAGCTGGCGAATGAGTTGCCGGGGCTGATCGGCGCTCGGCTTACGGGCGGAGGTTTTGGCGGCTGTACCATCAATCTGGTGGAGCAGAGCCAGGCCAAGGCATTTGCCGAAGAACTGGGACGCCGTTATGCCGCCAAAACCGGCATCCAGCCCGAGATTCACATCTGTCACGCCTCGGATGGGGCTCACCGGGTGTCGTAGCGTCGCTAGAACACTCAGGGGCTGAAGCCCGTTCTTTTACGGACCTTTTCGGCACGACT
>PMGP01000175.1:4293-14223 GCA_003156235.1 Acidobacteriaceae bacterium | reverse complement strand
ACCTCCCGGCGCCTTTACGCTCTGCTCTCAGCAGAAGCAGTTACCCGCTTTCCTGGAAGGCAACTGCACCATACAGCACATAGTCTCGCTACTTCTTTAAGCAGGAAAAGTCGGACAGTTCAGTCCTTGCAAATCCCGTCATGATGAAATTCTACCTTTTTAGGGTAAAATTGCAAAATCGCACCACGTTTGCCGTCGAAAGGCAAGCCAGCCGATGCCGTCCCCAACGCGATCGCTCAATCGGACGCATTGCACTTCGATTGCATAGAGATTGATTCACCAGCAACTAATTTCAGCAATGTGGATTGGCGGTGATTATTTTTCCATTGACAACAGAATCGCCCGCACGAAGACTATAATTCTACCAAAGGCGGCAAGCCGTGAAAGCGAACAATTGAGTGAGTTCATATGAGAGCAAGCGCTGCATTGCTGGTTTTTGCGCTTTGTTTGGCTTTCGGAACGCTGAAGCCGGAGGCCGAGAGTCCTGAGCTAAAATGCCCAGTCGTGATCAACCGCGTCGAGCTGAGTTATAACCATCAGGGCGGCGTGTCTAAGCCGCAACTCACGATAGAGTTTGACAACCGCGCCGGCAAGCAAATCTCGAAGATTACGTACAATTTATTGTTGCTCGGTGAGGGCGGCTATCCTCACCCCTACCCGGAGGACTTGACGTATCGAGAGGGCTTGGAGACCGGCAAGAGAAAAGTGTATATCTGGGACTTGGCCTCCGAATCTGTGGACATCCATCGTACCGGCGAAACGGTTGTTGTGAAAAAAGTTGAATTTATTGATGCCACAAGCTGGATCGATGACGGCTCGGAGTCCTGCGTGTTCACGGTAGACTTTCACGCCAGATAACACGTTTGGCCGAAAGACCTTTATGCCGGGACACCGCACCTCAGCCATACTTTCGCACGCGTTACGAGCCCTTTGGGGAGATACCCGAAGATGCAGGAGGGGCCATGACATCTCACGCTGAATGGCTGAACCCGACACGAATCATAGGGATGAGTGCATACCTTTTTGCCGCAGTATCGTGTGCCATCGCATGGGCCAGATATCGCGAATTTCCGCACCTGAGGCGGCTCGCCTGGGTTATCGCGGTGCTGGAAGCCGGGCTTTTTCTGGACATGGCGTTCAGCGTACGCTGGCAACTGCACAACCTGCTGGAAGGCGAAGCAATCAGGGAGAATCTGTATGCCCAGCGCTTCGGGCCACAGCTTGCGGCGCTGATTATTCTGGGCGCGGCCGCAGCAATTGGAATAGGTCTGACCTGGCTGCGTTTTCGCGGCAGAGCCGGTGCAATTATTGCTGGCTGGGGTGCGGTTCTCTCCTTGAGTTGCTGGTGTACCGAAGTCATTTCATTGCACGCCATTGATGCGGTCTTTCACTACACGGTTGACGGAGTCATGCTGGTGAGCCTGTGCTGGGTGGCATGCTCGCTGATGACCAGCCTGGGCATACTGTGGGACTCATGGGCGGTTCACGCGATAATCGCGAGGGCGTGAACCCGGCAGGGAAGCCGCCGTATTTTCTTACAAATTCCTGATAAAAAAGTCGGTGAGCCGCTGAAAGAGAATCAGGCGCGCGCCGTGATCCTCGAACAAATTCCGGCGGTCGGGAAATAGCAGTATGTCGGCATATTTTCCTCTGTCCAAAAGTTCATCGAGCAGCATCCATGAATTTTCCTGATGCACGGACTCGTCTAGTGTCGCCTGTGCAAGCAGAAGCGGCGCGCTAAGATATTTTGCATTCTCCAAAGGAGAAGATGAGAGCCATCCGTCCTGATTGCGCGTGGGGTCTTCCAGGTAACGCTCGGCGAAGACCGCGTCGTAGAGATGCCAATCGGTAATCGGGGAACCGGCAAACCCTGCTTTGAAAAGCAAAGGGCGGTCGAGCATGCCGTGGAGCGCCAGGAATCCTCCGTATGCCCATCCGCAGATACCGATGCGCGTCTTGTCTATCCAGAGTTGCGAGTGCAGGTATAGGACTTCGTCCCGCAGGTCCGCCATCTCTGCCGCGGAAAGCCGCAAATGCAGCGGCTCCTCAAACAGATGGCCGCGTCCCGCTGCGCCACGGTGATCGACAGCGAACACGATATAGCCGTTCTGCGCCATCAATGCGAGCCAGAGAGAAATGTCCCCGCCCCAGGCCTCGCGCACGTTTTGCTCACCAGGTCCTCCGGCAACATATAGAATCACCGGGTATTTTCGCGCGGCATCGAAGTCCGGAGGCTTCATCATCCAGACATTCATATCCATACCCATGTGTGTCTTCAAGGTGAGGAACTCGATGGAATTGAGCTGTTTGTTGAACTGGAGCGTAACCGGGTCGTCAGGCGCGCTGCCTCCCAGGCTTTCAATTCTGCTTCCGTCGGCTCGGAGCAGCTCCTGACTGGGCGGAGAAGCGTGGTTAGACCAGGTATCCAGTAGAAGATCGCCAGAGGGCGACAGCACAGGGTTGTGGGTACCCTTCTCTCGCGTGATACGCGTCAATCCTGTCCCGTCCAAATTCACGCGATAGAGTTGGCGCTCCAAAGTACTCGCTTCGCTTGCAGTAAAGTAAACAGTACTCGCGGTTTCGTCGGCCCCAACCAGCGAAGTAACTTCCCAGTCGCCGTGGGTAAGTTGGACGAGCTTGCGGCCGGAAATGTCGTAAAGATAGAGATGGCGAAAACCTGAGCTTTCACTGGACCAAAGAAAGCGATGCGAGTCTTTGAGAAAATGCAGACCGTTGCTTACGTTGATCCAATAGGCGTCTTTCTCTGTGAGGATCACGCGCGACTTTCCTGTGGCTGTATCCGCCAGGAGAAGGTCGAGAGTTTTCTGGTTGCGGCTGAGACGCTCGATGGCAAGGTGTTTACCGTCCGGCAACCATTGCACCCGGGGAATGTAAACATTCGCATCGTTGCCGAGGTCGATTTGAAGCGGCTTGCGGCTGGATACCGCTTGCACGAAGAGGCGAATTGCGGGAATGGCTTCGCCGGGCTTGGGATAGGCTATGGAGTGCTCATCGCCATCGGAAGCGCGGAGTGAGTATTTGGCGACCGCGCGATCATCTGTCTCGATCCAGGCGATAGAGGACGAGTCCGGCGACCACCAATATGCCAACTGCATTCCCAGTTCGTGAAGATAGACCCAGTCCGGCTCGCCCTCTGGCAAATCGCCTGTTCCCTGAGGCGAAAGGGCGTGAGCGGCGCCGGTTGAGGCATCTGCCAGCCAAAGAGTGTGGTCTTGGAGAAAGCTGACGAAACGGCCGTCGGGGCTTATCTGAGGATTGCTTAGACCGGTTCGATCTGTCAGAAGGAGCCGGGAAGAATGAGCGTCGAGGTCAAACCAAGCAAGTGCGACACTGGTGGCAAGCAACAGAGCGTGCTCGTCCGGAGCCCAGGCATAGTCCTGAAGCTGCCTCGCGCCATCGGCATCTCTTTCGGCCGCCGCGACCTGGGGATGATAGTCGCCGAAAGCGGCTGTTATCTCTGCATCGGAAACAAGGATCTTTTGCCTGCCAGTCGCTGCATCGATACTGCAGATCTCGGTGGCCGGTGAACGATCCGCAGCTTTGCGTGGCCGGAGAGTTCTCCGAACATAGCTGAGATTCTTGCCGGACGGACTCCAGGCCAGATTTGCGGGCAGAGATTTGTCCCGATCACGTTCCTCCGCGATGCGCTCGATGGCGAGAGCATCGGCCGACAAAGGGTGCTGTGCGGCCAGTTTTCCAGCCATTCCCGCCAGAGTAAGTGAGAGCAATGCGAGAATCAACTGCCGTTGAGACTTCCCTTTTACCATGCCAATCCCGATCCTCCTTCCACGAGCCTGCATCATTGCGGATGTTATGGCAAGCAAAATATTCGTGGCGATCAATCAAACGGTGTCTATCCGGGCCGTGTGCGGGCTGGCTGATTGAAGTCAAAAAATTACTATCAATTGAACGTTTCAACTTCACGTGTGACATTACAAAAACACCCAACGACAATAAATTGTATTTCGCGGATGATAATCACTTATAAATGGCAATAAATTGTCATTCAAGAGATAACTGCATCATTACCATTATGTATTACTAAATTGCTGCATGTAAACGGACTATTTCAGTCTACAATCTCATGGTAGTACGTTTCCCGAATCGCAACGAAGAACTTCCCCAATTCCACGGCAACCTCAATTGAAAACTATGCAATAGTAGTTGACCCAAGCCATATAGCGGGTCTCTGATGAGAAGCGTTTATTGCGTATGGACTAAGAGAAGAAAGAATAATTCTGGCCGAGTGAAGAGAGGAGTATCTTTCCGGAGCGTTGTGCGCTGTTGAGTTACTCTGTCTTTCAGCTTTATCAAATGCGCTTGTCCGCGTAGGAGAACAGGACTGTCGACCTAGCCAAGTCTGTCGGCAATCAAGATAGGCGAGCAGTAAATTGCATATGCCGGCGCAAAGCAATGAGAGGCTTGGCAGGCGGAGTTTGGTTCTCATTCTGGGAGACTGCGCAACGAAAGAGAAAGGGGTGCTTTATGTCGAGTTTGCAGAAAATGCGCTGGGTAGCGGCAGGAGCGTGCAGCAGCCGGCGGGCGCTGTTGGGAACGGTGCTATTTCTGGCGGTCGGTAATCTGTGGATGAACGCCCAGGTCAGTGTTACTACCTGGCGCAATGACATCGCGCGGACCGGGCAGAACGTCAATGAGACCATCCTGAATCCAACCAATGTAAACCCCACGCAGTTTGGCAAACTCTTTTCGCAGGCCGTGGACGGATACGCGTACGCTCAGCCTCTCTATCTTCCAAATGTAACTATCGGCGGACAGTCGCACAATGTGGTGTTTGTTGCGACGGAGAATGACAGCGTGTATGCCTTCGATGCGGACAGCAACGGCGGCAGCAACGCCAGCCCTCTCTGGTTTGCCTCGATGCTTACCACGGCTCACGGCGCAGCGGCGGGCGCCACTCCTCCTTCATCGAATGTCATTGGCACCGATATAATTCCGCAGATGGGGATTACGGGAACGCCGGTGATTGATCCGGTGGGCGGTACGCTGTATGTTGTGAGCTTTACCGAGGAGGGCAGCAGTTTTTTTCTGCGGCTGCACGCTCTTGACGTGACTTCGGGAGCGGAGAAGTATGGCGGCCCGGTGGTGATTACCGCAACGGTTCCGGGCACCGGCAACGGCAGCACCGGCGGTACGCTTACGTTCGATCCCGAATGGGAGAACCAGCGGCCTGGGCTTCTGCTTCTGAATGGCATAGTCTATATCGCATTCGCAGCGCATGGCGACAACGGCCCGTGGCATGGATGGGTACTGGGATATAACGAACAGACACTGAAACAGACAGGCGCATTCTGCGCGTCACCGAACGGCGTTGGCGGGGGCATATGGATGGGCGGAGCCGGCCTGGCCGCCGATGTGCTTGATCCGGTCAATCATCCGTATGGCCGGATATTTCTGGCCACCGGCAATGGGGATTTTACGGCGACCACACCGTATGCGGCAGGCATGGACTTTGGAGACAGCATTATCAATCTGGACCTCACGAACGGCGTTCCGACGATTCAGGATGAGTTCACGCCAGCCGGCCAAGCTGAACTGGATCAGTGGGATATGGATCAGGCATCGGGCGGCGTTATGATTGTACCCACGCAGACTACGGGAAGTTATCCTTATCTGCTGGTGCAGACTGGAAAATCGGGCATAGAGTACCTGCTCAATCGCCAGAATTTAGGCGGATACAACACTGCCGGCGACCAGGTTGTTCAGGAACTGACGGGCGCAGTCGGAGACACGGGCGCATGGAGCACACCGGCCTATTGGAATGGAACTGTTTATTATTGGGGGCAGGTTGATACATTGAAGGCATTTCCGCTGGTGAATGGACTGCTAACCGGACCTAACGCGACCTCCTCTGAAAAATACGGCTATCCAGGCGCGAACCCGGTGGTGTCGGCCAACGGGAATACGCAGGGAATTGTCTGGAGCCTTGAGACCGATGGATATATGACATCTGGTCCTTCCGTTCTGATGGCCCACAGCGCAAGCAATGTGTCTACTACACTCTACTCAAGCAGCACAAATTCCTCGCGAGATAACCCCGGTCTTGCGGTCAAGTTCACGGTGCCGACGGTGGTAAACGGGAAAGTATATGTCGGTACGCAAAACCAGTTGAGCGTGTATGGATTGCTGAGTGGAGAGCAGTTGGCCTCGGATCCGGTGTTGAGTCCAGGAGCGGAGACTTTTAACGGCAGTCTTGCCGTGAGCATGACGGATGCAACATCGGGAGCGACGATCTACTATACTCTCGATGGCAGTACGCCAACCGTGGCCTCCGCGGTATACGCAGCCCCAATTACCATTACGGCTACAACTACGATTCAGGCCATAGCGAGCGCCCCTGGTTATCTGCAGAGCGGGGTAACGTCAGGAAGCTATGTCGACTCCTTGCAGGCAAGCACGCCGGTATTCAGTCCGGGCAGCAGCACCTCCACGCAATCCATTTCAGTGACCATCAGCGATTCTACTTCCGGTGCAACGATTTATTACACAACTAATGGGACGACGCCAACGACCGCTTCGACGCAGTACTCCGGAGCGATTACAGTGAGCGCCACCGAGACCCTGAATGCGATCGCAGTAGCTTCAGGATATGTGAACAGCGATGTGGCAAGCGCGACTTACACAATAGATACCGGACAAACAGGGATCAATTTCCCGCAAGGTTTTGCAGGAACCCAGGGAATCATGATTCTGAATGGCAGTACAGATCTCGACGACTCACGGCTGCAACTGACGACTGGAATGACGGGTGAAGCTGGATCGGCGTGGTATTACCAGCCGGTCAATATCCAGGCCTTTACGAGCAACTTCAGCTTCCAGTTATCGAATCCGGCCGGAGAGGGAATTACTTTTGCGATTCAAGGAGTGAGTAATACATCTCTTGGCTCCGCTGGAGCGGGGCTGGGATATCAGGGGATTTCCAATAGCGTCGCCATCAAGTTTGACCTTGTCAATGCGGCGGGTGAAGGGCCGGATTCTATCGGCCTGTATACAAATGGGGTCAGCCCTACCGTTCCCGCAATTGACTTGAGCACAACCGGCACCGACCTGCATAGCGATGATACCTTCGAAGTAAGCGTGACCTATAACGGCAGCATTCTATCGATGGTGATTACGGACATGATCACCGGAGCGGCGTATTCCACAAGCTGGACGGTGAATATTCCTTCGATTGTCGGCGGCGACACTGCTTATGTTGGATTTACCGGCGGAACGAGCGGACTTACTTCCAGCCAGAAGATTGAAACATGGGTCTATACGACCATTTCAAACGGCTCGCCGGTTACGACCTCTCCAATTTTCAGTCCCCCTGGCGGAGCGTATGCTACTGAACAGTCGGTGAGCATCAGCAGCGGGTCAGCGGGCGCGACGATCTATTACACTACGAACGGAACGACACCGACTACGTCATCGACGGTCTATAGCGCGCCTATCGCGGTGAGCGCCTCGGGAACATTGAAAGCGATCGCCGTTGCCTCCGGTTACAGTCCTAGCGCAGTCGGAATCGCGGCCTATAGTCTCGCTCCCATCCTGCCAGCGCCTGTTCTATCTCCGTCTCCGGGCACATACTCGGCAGCGCAGACGGTAACCATTACCGATGGCACTGCCGGAACCACCATTTATTACACAACCGACGGGACGACGCCAACAAACTCGTCTGACATTTATAGCGGGCCCATTGCCGTCAGCGCGAGTGAGACGGTACAGGCACTAGCGGGCGAAACAGGCTATAACAACAGCCCGGTTGCAGGCGGGACTTATACCATTGCAGCTCAATTGCCGATGCCGACGTTCTCATTGGCAGCGGGAACATATAGTAGTTCGCAGCCGGTAACGATCAGCGAAGCGATGGCGGGCGCAACGATCTACTACACAACCAACGGCACAACGCCTACTACGTCGTCTACCGTGTACAGCAGTGCAATTACAGTTAGCGCGACAGAAACGCTGGATGCTATCGCCGTCGAGGCGGGCTACACCAGCAGCGCGGTGGCTTCCGCGGCCTACACAATCAGCACGCCGGGCGTCACTTACATCAACTATCCCAGCGGCGGATTCACGGCCGGCAGCCTGTCACTGAACAATGGGCCGACGGTGACTGGCGGGGTGCTGGAACTAACCACCGCAGCAACGGGAGAAACTCGAAGCGCCTGGTTCACTACCGAGGTTCCGGTGCAGAGCTTCATTACCAATTTCACCTTTCAGCAAACTAACGCCTCGGCGGACGGAATGACATTTGCCATTCAGCGCAACAATATCTGGTCTCTGGGCGATCCCGGTGGCGGGTTGGGCTATGAGGGAATTGCCAATAGCGTCGCGGTGAAGTTCGACCTCTATAACAATGCTGGGGAGGGCGTCGATTCCACAGGGCTGTATATAGACGGCGCGATACCGACAGTGCCCGCGATCGATATGAGTTCCACGGGAATCAACTTGCACAGCGGAGACATCATGGCTGTGCAAATGGTCTATAACGGGACCACCTTGACCATGACGCTGACCGACACAGTGACCAAAGCCGCGGTGACGGAGGTCTTCACGGTAAATATTCCGAGTATTGTGGGAGGCAGTACGGCTTATGTCGGATTCACCGGCGCGACGGGCGGTGAGACCGCGACGCAGAATGTGCTGTCATGGTCGTTTGCGAGTCCAGCAGGAAATGTCGCATCTGCACCCACCTTCTCGCCCGCGGCTGGAACTTACACTGCGTCGCAATCCGTGACGATCAGCGACGCGACGGCGGGCACGAAGATCTACTACACGACCAACGGAGCGACGCCCACTACATCGTCTACTGTGTACAGCGGCCCGATCACAGTGAGTACAACGGAGACGCTGGAGGCTATTGCGGTCGAGGCGGGCTACACGAACAGCGCAGTGGCCACGGCGGCTTATACGATAGCTCCTCTGCTGCCCACACCCTCTTTCTCGCCCGCGGCCGGCACGTACGCCACATCACAGACGGTGACAATCAGCGATGCGACGGCTGGCACAACAATCTACTACACCACCAACGGAACCACGCCTACGACGAGTTCGCCGGTTTACTCCAGCGCGATCACAGTGAGCGCGCCGGAGACGATTGAAGCTATCGCCGTCGAGACGGGCTATACCAACAGCGCTATGGGAACCGCGGCGTACACTATTACTCCAGTGCTTCCCGCGCCCACGTTCTCGCCTGTGGCCGGGAGTTACTCGTCGTCGCAATCGGTGACGATCAGCGACTCGACGGCTGGCACAACGATCTACTACACGACTAACGGAACGACGCCCACTACATCATCTACCGTGTACAGCGGTGCGATCACAGTGAGCGCGACGGAGACGATTGAAGCTATAGCGGTGAAGACGGGCTTTACCAATAGCGCGGTGGCCACGGCGGTCTACACCATTGTTCCCGCGCTGCCTGCTCCTACGTTCTCGCCCGCCGCAGGAACTTACACAACAGCTCAGTCGGTGACAATCAGCGACGCGATGGCCGGCACAACTATTTACTACACCACCAATGGATCGACGCCCACAACCTCGTCCACCGTTTACAGTGGCGCGATCACGGTGAGTGCGACGGAGATGCTGGAGGCTATCGCGGTCGAGGCGGCCTATTCTAGCAGCGTAGTTGCCACTGCTGCATATACGATCGCTCCCGTGTTGCCTACGCCTACATTCTCGCCCGCAGCAGGCACATATACGACATCGCAATCAGTGACGATCAGCGATGCGACGGCGGGCACGACGATCTACTACACCACCAATGGAACAACGCCAACGACATCATCGGCGAAGTACAGCAGCGCAATCGCGGTGAGCGCGACGCAGATGCTGGAGGCCGTTGCGGTTGAGACGGGCTACACCAACAGCGCAGTGGCGACGGCGGCTTACACAATTATTCCG
>PMGP01000175.1:0-4282 GCA_003156235.1 Acidobacteriaceae bacterium | reverse complement strand
GCGGTCCGATTACGGTGAGCGCAACGGGGACGCTGGCGGCTATTGCGGTAGAGGCGGGTTACACCAACAGTGCTGTGGCTACGGCGGCTTACACCATTGCACGGCTGCTTCCCGCGCCCACATTCACGCCGGCTGCGGGCACCTACGCCACATCACAGACGGTGACGATCAGCGATGCAACGGCGGGCACGACAATCTACTACACCACCAACGGGACGACGCCCACTACATCATCAACCGTGTACAGCGGTCCGATTACGGTGAGCGCGACGGAGACGATTGAAGCTATCGCGGTCGAGACTGGGTACACCAGCAGCAGCGTTGTCATGGCGGCGTACACCATCGGAGCGGTGACAACTTACATCAACTACCCCAGCGGCGGATTCACGGGCAGCGCCCTGTCGCTGAACTATGGCGCATCGGTGACCGGCGGTTTGCTGCAACTGACCGACGGAGGGGCGGACGAAGAGCGATCCGCGTGGTTTACAACCAAGGTTCCGGTACAAGCCTTCACAACCAACTTCACCTTCCAGTTGTCGAATGCCTCGGCAGACGGAATGACCTTTGCGATTCAAGGCGACAACATCTGGGAGTTGGGCGATCCCGGTGGCGGATTGGGCTATCAGGGAATTTCCAACAGCGTGGCAGTGAAGTTCGACCTTTACAACAACGCCGGCGAGGGCAACGACTCCACCGGGCTGTATACCGACGGCGCAGCGCCGACGGTGCCGGCTGTGGATTTGAGTTCGACGGGGATTAACTTGCACAGCGGGGACACGATGGCCGTGCAAATGGTTTATAACGGAACCACACTGACCATGACGCTGACCGACACAGTGACCAATGCCGCTGCGACGGAGGTGTTCACGGTGAATATTCCCAGCGTTGTGGGAAGCGATACGGCCTATGTCGGATTCACCGGCTCGACGGGAGGTGAGACCGCGACGCAGAATGTGCTGTCGTGGACATATGCCGCGCCATAGTTTGTCTGAAATAATGCCGGTCCAGACCTACGTATGGACCGGCATCGAATTCGCCCCACTCCCAGGATTAGAAGATATTTGTGAGGCGAAGGTTAAAGTATCTTGATGGACCAATGGCATTGCCGGAAAATAGACCGCCATAATCAATCACATTCAGTACATTATTGAGGTTTTGTCCATCCGCCTGAAAGCGTATCTTCATGCGGCCAGATCTAAAGATTTCCGCGCCCAGGGAAGCGTTTGTTTGAAACGCTGGATAGATTCGACTACGAGCGAAGTTGATGCGATTCAGGACCTGTTGAGCGTATTCGGCAAGCACCGTGGTCGGATCGCCGTCAAAGTCGAAGGGCAGGCCAGAATCATATTGCACTCCGAATGCGGTCCAGATGCGCGATGTTGCCTGATAGCGGACGCGTGCGCGAACAGTATTGCGCTGATCCTGAGAATCCTGAAGAGTGTTGACCTCAACCACGCCACCCATCTTCCGGCCATACTCCGCAGGAATGCCGGCGGTATAGATGTTCATCTATTCGAGATCATCCGCTTCAATCTCCGGTCCGAAGCTGGGAGAGCGATTGTCGGTCAGGGGTATGCCATCCACAACAAACTGCGTCTGATACTCCGAGCCGCGGGGATGCAACACGGCATTGCCTTCATAGAGCCAGCCCGGCTGCGAGTTTACCAAATTCTGAAGGTCGCGGCCGGGAATTGAACTGAGCCGGTTTTGGATGAATTCCGATCCAACCTGACTTACGGCACCTGCCTGATCTGGATCGTAAAGAATATTGGTGGCAAGAACAAAGATCGACTCATTCACCTGAGGCAGTTGGAGTTGAATCCTCAATGCAGCTGGCAACGATGAGCGAATCTCGATAGATCTGAATTCAGCAGCGAAGCCCGGTTGCTCTATTTCAATCTGGTATCTTCCGAATTGAAGGCGCTGCACGTCCAGATATCCCTGGTTGCTGGTTGCAAGAGCATTTCGATATTGTTTGCTCTACTGACGATCAGAACCGTTGTTTTCACGCCCAGACCGGCGGGATCGACCACATTGAGACGCAATTCTCCTTGATTCGTCTGACAAAGCAGCGGCATGGCGAAGAAGAGGAAGAGAATTGAGTATTTTTTCATAAAGTGGCGACCTCTGTGATATGGCTGTCGAAAGGAATGTTGAACAAAAACGCGGAAGATGCACTCAATAGATGAAAGTACTCAAGCGAATACTCCCGTCAGACTCGATTGCAGAACCGGCTATCTTAGCGATTTCTGACGCCGCGCAATCAGTGCGACTATCGGAGATTGAATGCACGCTCATAATTATCTTTTATAGTGTTGCGGCCCGATCTTATGTAATACACACTCTTTTCTTATAGTGCAGACCGCTTCAATAGGCTAACCTATTTCCATGAGTGCGATATTCCTTTTGCCCGGCCTGCTTTCGCTTTATCTTGTGATCCGAGGGCGTATCGAGACGGCGTTTCTGTCTGTCTACCTGCCCGTTCTTTTGTTGCTGCCTGACGGATATGGGCTCAAGTTTCCGCATTTGCCGGCAATCTCCGCGGCCCAGTCGGCGCTGATCCCGATTGGCGCTGTAGCGCTGTATCGTCTTGCGCGCAAGGGCCTTCCCTCGCTGATGGACATTCTGGTGGGCTTGTTCATAGTGAGTATTACCGCAAGCGAGGTACTTCGCGAGCGTGTTATGAACGATGGCATCTTTGCTGCCCTGATCTCCTTCATATCCATCTTCCTCGCGTATGCGGCAGGGCGCACAATGATTGAGCCCGGACTCCGCCTGGTTACTGTCCGGCGCATTGTGATTCTGATGCTATTGGTGGCTCCCATCGGCTTGTACGACTGGCGAATGGGACAGAGCATCTATGGTGTGATAGGACAAAGGGTCTTCAAGCTTGACAGTGTCCAGGCATTCATTCAACTCAGGTCAGGGCACGGAAGACTGGTGGCGTCCTTCAATGATGCCGAGTTGGCGGGAATAGCATTTGGGATGGCCGCAACTCTGAATGTGTGGCTGGTCTATCTGCGCAAATGGCGTTCGACCGTGAATCTCGGAAAGCCGCTAGACTGGCTTGAGCAGTATCACATTCCAGGCCTTTTGCTGTTGCTATGCGTTTATTTTACGCAATCACGCGGGCCTTTACTTGCCGTGGCAGTCGGGTATCTTATTCTTCAAATTCCTAAATTCAAGAATAAAATACTTGGAACTGTTATGGTGGCCATTGTGATTGCCGTGTCTGCCGCCGGCGCATACCAGTACTTTTCCCGCTATACAAACATCACCGATCCAGGCGCGGTTGTGAATGAGCAGCAGGGAAGCGCACTGTACAGGCGCCAAATGAATGAACTCTACAAACCCATAGTGAAACAGGGCGGCTTCCTCGGCTGGGGCATTCTGAGCCGTCCAGTCCTTCCCGGCATGTTCTCTGTAGATAATGAGTTTCTGCTCGTTCATATCGCTTATGGAAACGCTGGGTATTTTCTCTTTATACTCATCGCCGCGGAAACTTTTCGGCGACTGAACGCGCGCGCGTGGAAACTGCAGGAGAGGGAAGATCAAGCCTTCGCCGTTGCTCTCCTGGCGGCAATGGCGGTGTTTTGGATATCGATTACCACGGTGTATATGGGAGAACAATTGCCGCAGATAGCCTTCCTTTTGATTGGTTGGAGTCAGTCCGTCCTGCCGGTTTCCACGGCGCCGGCGGTCGCGTCGGAAGACGTGGTGCGCTCCCGGTTCACTTTCAGACGGATACTCCGTTAGGCGCAAATACCAGCCTGCTCCACGACGTGGAATTGGTCTTCACGCGCCTACGGTTTAGGTTGAAACATATGAAGAGTACATACAACCTGTTGAATTAATTCATCGAATTGTTATGCAGTTAGTTCATTGTGAAGTTCAAACTGGTTGTGCTATGGTCATTGGAAGCAGAAGATTAAACCATAAAATATTTGTGACATGCATCACGGCACTAGGAAGCCCTGCGGAAATTAAGATTGCACAGTTATATCTACGTTCCGGCAACTAGCTTTATCACTATGACTTACAGCTTACCGATCTGCTGTTTCCGCCACTATTATCAAAAATAGGTTTCAGTTGCGGAATCAACTGTGATGCACATCACTGTCTCGAAAATAGCCGCGTCGCAATATGCAGACAAGGATTCAAAGAATCCGAAAGGTTGTAATTGAAAGTAGTCGGCGAGACCGCGGCGCTGTTGGCATAGTTACTACCAGGCAAGAAGGTAGTTATGTCATTAGGAACGTGGAGCGTAAAGGCGCCGGGAGGT
>PMGP01000130.1:188-3432 GCA_003156235.1 Acidobacteriaceae bacterium | reverse complement strand
GAGGGGAAAACGGGACGCTTACCTTGAACATGACAACCTCAGTGCAGCGATTTCATCTTCGCATAAAAAGATACGGCCTCCGCAGGTAGCGGAGGCCGTATGATCGTGCGCGGAAAAGCTGGATTTATTTCATTTCGCCGTTGTCGCCCATGGTGATGCCGCCGGGGCCCTGGCTCTTCTTGGCTTCGTTGGCCTTGCGTTGTCCCATCGACTTGGAGGACCAATCCTTCGCCGTGTCCAAATCGGCCTTGACCGCTTGCGCGTCGCCGTAGTCCAGGTTCGCCTTGGCCCGGTAAACCAGGTTCATATAGGACATGGCATCGTCATAGGTGGGCCGATTCTCCAGCGCCTGGTTGAGATATTGCATAGCTTCCTGAACCAGCGGCGTATTCTGATCCTTGAGCTGATCCATGATCTTCTTAGGCGCCTTGGCGTTGCCCTCGCCGTCGTCGTTCAGGCCTGCCGGTGCCAACGCCGACAGAGTGTTCTGGTGCGCCTGCATCCAGTCGATGACGCCGACCGTGTAGGCTGCTTCGGGATCCTTGGGATCCTCCTGCAGAGCCTTCTTCTGCCATGCTTTGGCCTCGTCCAGGCGCTTGACGCTGAATTCGATGCCGGCAACCTGCTTCATGCTGTTCACATCTTTCGGGTCCTTGGCCAGAACCTCCTGAAAGATGTCGATGGCCTGCTGCGCGGTCTTCAGGTTGTCCGGCGTAAGCAGCCCGGGCACCACGTTCTGGCCCAGCGCTGTAGCCAGGTAACCCTTGGCCATGGGCAGGTTGGGATCAAGCATCGTGGCCCTCTGGAAGTGGTTGATCGCTTCTTCATAGTGAGTGCCCTTATATGCATCCACTCCCTTGTTCAACTCGGCACGGGCTGCAAGCTTGTCGCACCCGCTCATGGAAACCACCATGCCGGCCAAGGCAACCGCGAGCACCGTAATACGTGCGGGTCCATTCATGTTCGTTTCCTTCTCCTTCAGACGGCGCCTGTCGGTCGCGCGCCTGTAATCTCTGCTACAGCTGGCTGCGGGCGGGAGATGCCGAAACCAGGATGAAAAAATTGTACTCCACTTTCCCGCCGGAGGAACCTCCTCCGAACAGTGCCGGCAACCCTAATCATTGCCGGGATCCCCAAATATCCCCGGCGCCCCGGTGGCCAGCCCGAACTCGATGCGCCCTTGCAGCTACCCGGCCAGGCCCTGAGGCGGAGCGCGATAGCCTGCTGCCTCTCTATTAAGAGAAGCCGGCCGCAGAACGGACTGCTACTGGCCCTCGAGGATCCTGGGCGTCATCAACCCGATGTGGTCCACGCTCGCGGAGCGCCCGATATCAATGACCTCGGCCACATACCGGAAATCAATCTTGTCATCGCCCTTGACAAACATGATGCGCTCGGCGCGATTGGCGTAGATATCGGTCAGCCTCGACAATAGATCTGCCTTGCTCACATCGGTATCGTTGATCTTGTACAGTGGGGACGCGTGTCCGTTGTACAGAATCTGCACCACGATGGTGCGCTCCGAGTCATTTTGATGCGTCTTGTCCTTGGGCGGCTGAGGCACCATCGCCGCCAAACCTTTGGGCGTGACCGGCACGATGACCATAAAGATGATCAGCAGCACCAGAAGAATGTCGATCATCGGGGTTACATTGATGTCGGCAGAGTAGCCTCCCCCGCCTCCCGTTGTCATTGACATGGCTTAAAACTCCTCGTAATTACTCGAAATCGTTAAAATGACAACGCCAGACAACCGTTAAGCGCCGCCTGCGGGGTTGCCTTCGCGCTTCTGCGTCAGCAAGCCCACGTCTTCCACGCCGGCGGTGCGCACGGCATCAATGGCGTTTTCCACTTGCAGGTATTCCGCGCGTGCATCAGCGCGAATAAAGATCGTTTTGGCGCCGGGATTGTCGGCCATCTTCTCGCGAACCTGGCTGCCAAGCACGTCGATAGACGTCTTGTTCTGCCCGAGAAAGACATCCCCGCTCTTGGTAATGGCCACGACAATGGCGTCGTCCTTGTCGGCGTCCGGCATAGCGACAGGATTAACCACCTCCGCCATATCGATGACCACCTTGTTCTGGAGCATGGGGGTAATGACCATAAAGATGATCAACAACACCAGCATCACATCCACCATGGGGGTGACATTGATATTCGAGTTGACCTTGCTGCCTTCGTTACGAATTGCTTGTGCCATCTTAGAACTCCGTTGCCTGAGAATTTTTATTCCGGATGGCTTCCGGCATCGCCTTGCGAACCGTCCTCAGGGCGCGCGGTGAAAACCGGCGGGCAGGAGAGAGTGTTCGCTCTCCCGCCCTCCGCGGATTCCCGCTTTCGCCGACAGGCGCTTCGCTTAGCGCTTGTTGCTCTGCTTGATGAAGTAGTCGATCAGTTCGCTGGAGGAGTTGTCCATCTCCACGTCGAAAGCCTCGACACGCCCGGTGAAGTAGTTGAAGGCCATAACGGCCGGGATGGCCACGAACAGGCCGGCCGCGGTGGTGACCAGAGCTTCCGAGATGCCGCCGGCAACTGTCGCGATGCCGGATGACTTGGCGTGCGCGATCTGCTGGAAGGCGTTCAGAATGCCGATGACGGTGCCCAGCAGGCCGACGAACGGCGCGGTGGCGCCGATGGTGGCCAGCACGGAAAGGCCTCTCTTCAGCTTGGCGTGAACGATGGCTTCAGCCCTATCCAGCGCGCGGCCCGAGCTGGCGATGGCCTGCTCGGTGGGTGCGCCGGCAGAAGAACGAAACTCCTGCAGGCCGGCCGTCACAACCTCGGCCAGGTGGGACTTCTTGTTGCGATCGGCGATCTTGATCGCTTCTTCGAGCTTGCTGTCCTTCAGTGCGCCGGCAACCTTGGGCGCGAACTCGCGCGACTGCTTGCGGGCCTGAGAGAAGTAGATGTAGCGGTCGATCATGACAGCCAATGACCAGATCGACTCGACGAAGAGAATGCAGGCGATGATGCGCGCCAGCGTTCCCATGTGCTCCCAGAGTCCCTGGGCGGTGAAGCTGACTGTTCCACCCTGGTCTTCCTGGAAGATGAATGCCAGATTGGCGGCTGTGTGCGAAGCGAAGTGTGTAAGCTGAGCGAGAATCACTGAANNAGTTTTCTTGTGGACTGCGACTACCTTGGTGCTGTGAATGCGGCTCCTTGCAGAGAAGCATTCAGGTCAAAAGCGATGCTCTTCCCCCAGACCGGCGGAAAGCGCAAATTACATTCCTCATCCGCCCAGGGT
>PMGP01000130.1:0-164 GCA_003156235.1 Acidobacteriaceae bacterium | reverse complement strand
GTTGAGCAGATAGGGCCTGTAGCGCCAGGATCTGACGGCATCGAGAGCGGCTTGCTGCAGCATGGCAGGGCCGCTGAGGACGTGCAGATTTTCAATTGCGCCTGTCTTGGAGATGGTCGCCTGCAACACCACCGTGCCGGATACGCGCGCGGCCTTGGCGATGG
>PMGP01000096.1:4042-4204 GCA_003156235.1 Acidobacteriaceae bacterium | reverse complement strand
AGTTCACTCGAAATTCCGCTGGAACACATTGCGGCAATTCGGGCAGACCAGAGCGGCTCTCTGGAGAGCTTTTCAATCCGCCGCTGACGCCCGAGGAGCGTGACGTTGCCGCCGTCGAAGGTCGGATTCTCGGGGCCGTGGAACGGCATATTCGCAGGACGA
>PMGP01000096.1:0-3995 GCA_003156235.1 Acidobacteriaceae bacterium | reverse complement strand
TCGGGTTACCGTGTGCAGTCACTCCGCAAGGGACACGACCGCCAGTGTAGACCGGAATTCCCATTTTGCAATCCCGGCTACGAGTCAATATACCTCATTTGCCCTTGCTCGCGGTCTTCTGCATACGTTCTAAGGCTAAAGCCCAGGCGTGCCAGGTAGGTATTTTGCAACGCCCAAGGGGTAAATCCTGATTTTTACGACTCTCGCAAAGACCCTGCCATGCACTCCAGTCTGGGGCTAATGGCAAAATGGCAGGCCACAAGCGACCTCCCCGGCCACTGATAAAAAGGTTGACTCCACCTCACTTGCACAGGGAGCAAATAGCAACACGAGGAGGCGCGTACGCACTTCGACAAAATTTCCGTCCCGGCTTATGTGGAAGTCTCTTCACCTATAGATCGCGGCGAAGCGTGCAAAAGAAGGGCGGCGCTCGATGTACTGAGCGCCGCCTGTTAGTTACTGAAGATACATCAGGAGTTCATGAATGCCTGGACAGGCTAAAAGTTGATCTTCGCCGCAAACTGAATCTGGCGCTCGGTCCGTTGAAAGGTTGATTCAGAAGCTGCCGAGGAGATAGTTCCGAAGGCACCTGAACCAACGGTTGCTGCCGGATTATTAAACTGCGGCGTGTTGGCCAGGTTGAAAACCTCCGCGCGCAGTTGCAGAACCTTCGATTCGGTTAGGTGAGTATCCTTGAAGAGCGAGAAATCCACAGTCTTTGTGCCCGGACCTTGAAGAATATTGCGACCGGAGTTTCCCCACGTCCCTGCAGCGGGATTTGCGAAAGCCGCGGTGTTGAACCACTCCGCGCGCGTGCGCTTGCCGCTTGGCAGCGATCCGTTGCCGTA
Organism: Acidobacteriaceae bacterium; assembly: GCA_003156235.1. GTDB lineage: Bacteria > Acidobacteriota > Terriglobia > Terriglobales > Acidobacteriaceae > Telmatobacter. The sequence goes on along the minus strand of PMGP01000096.1, from coordinate 3,147 downwards.
GCCCGGCAGCAGTTGCGCGCGGGGCGTCAGTCCGTCCCCCACGCCGCTCGACGAAACCACGGAAAACGGCAGGCCATCGAAGAATTGCGCAATAACGTTCACCTGCCATCCGCGCTCGAAACCTCCCAGCACTCCTCTTCCCTTGAAGGGAAACTGGTAACTCCCGCTGGCGACAAAGCGATTCGGGACGTTGTAGTCCGCATTTCCGTAGTCGGCTTTGATGTCATTGGGATTCAGAACGGAGGCCGAGTCACCCGAACCTTCGTCCAGAGCGTGACTGTAGGTATAGGAGGCGAGGAAGCTCAGTCCATGCGCGCGACGCTCNNATCTGAGCAAAAAACGGATAGGGGCGCACTGCGGAAACAGTGGTCGCGCCATTCAATCCCAACTGACCCGCGTTGATGTCCCGAAAATTGTCCAGGTGGGTGCCTTTCGTTCCGACATATGCAATTTTGAGGACAGTAGAGAAGGGGATCTGCTGCTCGATAGCCGCATGCCACTGCTCGGTGTAAGGAGTTTTGGCATTCGGATCCACGGCATAGGCGGGTGTATTGTGTTGCAACCCACTGCCCGACGTTACAGCGGTGTGAGCATATCCATTTCTCGCATAGTTGAATGGAGTACCGTTCGTGGCGGCCCCAAATGTAGTCGAATTATTGAACGCCCAATAATCATCCACGGGAACATTGGCCGACAAAGTAGACGAATTGCTGACGTCAGGCGCCGCGTAGTAGATGCCAAAGCCGGCGTGAAAGACCGTCTTGTTCGTGACCTTGTAGGCCAGGCCGATGCGCGGCGCAAAGTTCAGGTTGTTGCCGCTCAGGCCGCTGCGCGGAATGCCGTGGGTTCCCACCTGTTCCAGGGCAGTTGTCGAGATGGAGGGAACAAAGGCGTATTCTTTGTTGTGAACTTCAGTCCAGGGCCAGCCTAGGAAGTTCTCATAGTGCACGCCCAGGTTCAGCGTGAGCCTGCTGTTGACCTTGTAGTTGTCCTGCGCATAGAAGGATAGATCGCTCTGTCGCAAGCCGACCTCAGAGGGGAAGGAGTAGGTTCCACTGGTCGGGGCGCCGAAGAGCAGATCACTCCAAGCCAGACCAGTGTAACGCGTTGCAAAAGCCTCGGAGCCATGTTCCGCGCCGGTTTGGAACATATTGTATTCGAGGCGGATAAGCTCGAAGCCAATGTCCAGCGAGTGCTTGCCGCGAACCAGGGTGAGATCGTCGTCCCATTGGTAATTGTTGGTTCCGATGTTCGTGGGACTGTTGCCCGCGTCGCCGATTGCCGTGTAGCCCGAGAAGGTCATTACCGGCAGTCCATCGGACAGGGGATTGCCGGCGATCTCCACGCCGGGAATGCCTAGATAGGTAGGAAGATTCAAATTGTTAATCTTAAATCCCTGGTCCCAGTTTTTGGCGTAGACAAAGAAGCGCGTCCAGCCGTAGCGCGCCGTGTTGATGGTGGTCGGAGAGAAGATATGCGTTTCGCTGAGCACGGCCTGATGCGCAGGGTCCGACGCAGGCCCGCAGATGACGTCGCCCACCAGAGGCGTCGGCAGGATGCCGGGCTGGGAGAAAATGTCATGGCCTTGACTATAGCGAAGGAAGGCGCTGTCTTTCTCGGTAAACTTGCGATCAATCTTTACATCGAAGTCGTCTTCGTTGATGATCAACAGCGGGTTGTAACTAAAGTTGTTGGCAACCGCATTCGCACTCCCATAATTCGGGTGTGCATATTGCTGATAGAACTTCAGAATATTCACGCCTGTTTGATCGATAAGCGGATCGTTGATTGGAACGAAATTGTTGGCATATGCAACATGAGTTGATGGGTTTTTAATTTTAACCGAATACGCGGAGAAGTCATAACCCGTCGGTGTGATATTGACATCCGGAACACTGACAATGTTCGTCTGGCCCTGAGCGAAGCGCTTTCCGGCATAGTCGGCAAAGAAGAAGGTCTTGGGATTGGCCTGCTTGTAAAAGACCGGTCCGCCGAAGGTGACGCCAAATTCGTTTTGCCGCAGAGGCGCTTTGGCGGCCGTCGTATTGAAATAGTTTCTGGCGTCCAGAGTGGTGTTGCGCAGAAACTCGAATACGTCGCCGTGATACTTGTCGGTGCCGGACTTGATGACCACGTTGATGGTGCCGCCGTTGCCGCGGCCGTAGCGCGCGTCGGCGTCGTCGGTCTCTTCCGAGAACTCCTGAATGGCGTCGATGGGCGGGAAGAGAGCCGTCATACTGTTATGGTTCTCTTGGTCACCAATGCCATCCAAAAGCGTGCGATTTTCCTGAGGGCGAGAGCCGTTGATGGCGAAGTACGAGGGGCCGCGCTGCTGCGTATAGGGAATGCTNNAGATTGCCGACACTGGAGCTTTCGGTCTCCAGCAACTCGCCGGCGGCCTGGACTTCGATGGTTTCCGTCGCTTTGCCCACTGTCAGTGTTGCATCGGCGCCCACGCGACCGCCCACTTCCAGCCGGACGTGTTCTTCCACTCTGCTGAAGCCGGGATATTCAACCTGCACGGTGTAATTGCCAGGCGAGAGCGGCGGCGTGACATAAAGCCCCTGCGAGTCCGAGGCGGTCTTGACCGACAGCCCGGTAGCGTTGTTTCGCACCGTTACCTGGGCGCCTGGAACCACCGCGCCCGAGTTGTCCTTCACCACGCCGGTAATGGTTCCCGTTTCAACGATCTGCGCCACGAGCGCCGGGACCATCAGGATGGCGAACAGGGCTGCCAGCAGGCCTGGAAGGTTGCGTTTTATCAAAATTCGAAATGATAGATGTACAGCAGACATAACTTGCCTCCAAAAATGCGATCAGTCGCAATCGCACAAAAAATGGCCCACATGATGCTGTCGTAGACCATGGCAACGCGTACGCTTTAACGCACGCTGCCGCTAGATGGTACGATGCCCCTGCCCACGACGCACGGCGCATCCTCTTCAGGAAAATGAATGGTGCGACAACAACATATGACGTTGCGCGCAATCAGCAGGTTAATGCTCATGTTTGCTTTCCTTTGTGTTGAATTCCGCCTGGAATGCTTGCCGCGGCTGGCGCGGCAGAGCAGAGCGAGCGGTGAAGATTCAAATTTTGCCAAATGCTAGCGCGCAAATTGCAGAGGCGCCGGCCGGTGCTGACGATGAG
>PMGP01000426.1 GCA_003156235.1 Acidobacteriaceae bacterium | reverse complement strand
CTCTGATTATCGACTAAATGGCTCAATCCGTCAACGACAGAGGCGGCTCACTGATGCCCAGGTGGTCGAAATGAGCACGAAATACGAGGCAGGCGCCACGGTGTACGAGCTAGCTGCTGAATTCGGCTGTCACCGCGCAACTGTGGCCGAACGACTCAAGAAGGCAGGAATCGTGATGCGAGGCCAGGCTCCAACGCCAGAAGCCATCGACTCAATGGTGAATCTGCACGCATCTGGCCTGTCGCCCCTGGAGGTCGGCGAACAACTCGGATACTGCGCGAACACAGTGAGACGTTGTCTGCGGGAATGCCAGATCTAGGTACGTGATATCCACAGGAAAAGTCGATCAACATTTATGGATGTCGCGTTTCAAGGTTGGGCGAAATTCGCCTCACAGTCTGAGCCAGAGAGTATCTCCTACGCGTGGGTGAGTTCACTCACACTGTCGTCGCCAAAAAGCCGCTTTGCGCCCTCAATTGCTGCCTCGCCCATTGACGAAGTTACGAGAACGACGAGATTCTGCTTCGCCCGGGAACAGGATACGTAGAACAGGTTCAGGCTTCGATCGTACTGGGACTTACTGGTATCGCCTGAAAGCACAGCCTCAAACTTGTAATTATTCCAAAGAGTGTCGTCGAGTACTACTAATACGTTTTCGTATTCCTCACCCTTCACTCCGTGATTTGTTGAGAACGGCGTTTCGTCGTTCAGGTATCGCTCAAAATTGATCACTTGAACGTAGGGCACTGCTCGTAGAGCATCAAGAAACTGTTGATCCTTGGCTGACCGGTCAGGATCTTCGGCGACCCTGATCCGCTCCTCCAGCCTGGTCACTCGAGTTGGTTTACGCAGCAGACTATCCACTACGAAGTCCAAGACTTCGCCGATCGTCCCCGAAGCACGCAGAGAGTTCAAACGCGCCATTTGATCGGCTACGACCTTCTTGTCGGCGTGAGAGCGAATTCGGCCACCGCCATGAACGCTTTGCGCGAGAAAGTTGCCAAAGCGCCCCGCACCAAACGCGTTAGCTATTGCCTCGATGTCACCGAAGAGCTTTCCGAACTCGTCGTCGCGGCGCATGAAATCATCGACGACCAGACTTCCGCGTTGGCTGTAGGCCGCGAGGAGATCGGGCCAACTCAAGTCGGCCGCAATTCCCTTGCGAGTCAACATAAGCACCTTTTCGTCCTCCTCTGCCCAGCCTTCTTCACGGAGTTGCGCTCGCATGGTTCCAACCGGATCGAGCAGGCCTGACTGGGCATAGAACAATCTGGCACTGCCCTGATCGTTATCAGCCCCTGGGACTTGTTGAAGCGATGGACGCAACTTGTTGAGCACATCTATCACAGCCACTGAGCATCGGTAATTCTCTTGCTTTTGAATCACTGCTAACCAATCACGCTCAACCTTCCCGACGCCATCGTTATAGATCTTCTGCATGTGGTCGCCGAAGAGCCCTACAGTTATTTGATCGGGATTGCCTTTGACAAGCACATCGAGCAGCAACTGGATTGTGGAGGCGTGCGTATCCTGGTACTCGTCGACGAAAACGATCGGGAACTTGGCCGTGACTAGCCGTGCCAATTTTGGATAGGTAGAGAACATCCACGAAGAAAGCGAAATTACATCATCGTGATGAATCTTTCCCTCTCGCCACTTGCGCGGGTACTGCCAGTATTCGATAGGCACGCCAGCCAGTTCTAGATCCTCGAGCCGTTTCTTAGGATCAGCGCTCTCGTTGGCTGCAATGATGCCTGCGCGAAGCTCATTCTGAAACTTGCCAATCACCGACCATAGGAAATCATGAATCGTGGACACTCGCACCAACGGGTCTCTGTTGATACGCGACATGATCTCGTTCACAGCGACATTCGTATAGGTGATACAAACAATCTGCTGACCGCTTTGCAAGAGTTCTTTAGCTTTGGCACCAAGCAGGTAGGTCAGAGCAGCGATGAGNNCCTCTAGGTGGCTGACTACTTGCTCGGAGGTGCTAGCCACGTCAGGCCCTCACTTATATATCGCGGAGTTACCCATTGGGGAACCGAGAGTATGTCGAATGCGAAGTCGGACTTGCTGTTGATATCGCCGGCAATCCGATATGAATCAGCGAGCACGACATCCTCAGTTAATCTGGCGCCGTGTTCGTCGTTGAAGATACTCTCCGAAGCGAGTCCCGACGCGGCCACAAGCACACCTGCGTTTGCAAGGATGAAGGCCTCCTCAAAACTGCGGCCCACAGCAGTGCCAGTAACTTCCGGGACCTGGAAGGCTACTCGGACTTTGCCGTCGATCTTATCCAGATCGGATTTCGCCAATAAATTCTCTATGGTCGTTGCCTTCGGCAGCCAATTCTTGAGCGTTATGTTCGTCGTGATTGCGTTTTTGGTAGTCGTAGGCACACGCTTGTGTCTGCCGGTCGATTCGGCAGAGTCAATATCGGTGATGATCAGCGTTGGTACGCCGAGGAACTCAAGGAGACTACGGAATTTCACGGCATAAGCCCCACCAACTTCGATAATAGATACGTATTCGTTTTGGAGTTCTGACGCTCCGCGTTTGATCATTTCCGGCAGAAGCAAGCGTTCGACAGTGCCCTCGACCATTATTACTTTGTCTGCAAAGAACATGTCGCAACGATGAAGCTCCATGTACTGTCCAAGGAATCTCAGTGAGTCGCTATCGGTGGCTTCCAGAGATGTCCGAAAAGTATTGAGATCCTTGACATCAAGGGAACCACTTGCCGCGTCAAAATAACGGAGAGCTGAGAAGCCGCTTTCAGCTACTACACGCGACGAGTGAGTCGTCACTACCAGTTGAACATTCCAATCGGGTTTGGATTTGAGATAGTCGTTGACGTTCTTAATGAAGACAGTCTGCATTTGCGGATGCAGGTGCGCTTCCGGTTCCTCCAGAAACAGCAGCTCTACTCCAGAGTGCGGTTGGCGCTTGCGGTATGCCTCTAGGAAGGCAACGAATTGCAAGACAATGAAGATGAGTTTGCTAAAGCCAAGACCGTTGTGTGCCTCTGGCAACTCTTCGCCCGAATCGTGGGCATACATGACCTTGGTGCTGCCTTTGAGAAGGTCGACCGCGCGAAGTTCCGAGACTATCTTTAGTTCCTGAAGGCTTGGCATCCTGCCAGCCCCGAAGACCCTCAAATCGCCAAACACAGAAGAGAAAAGGGTCGTGTACTCGCCGTCGAGCTTCGAAGCAATTTCAGCAAGTGCGATCTCCAAACTCTCCACCGTGCTGTCCGTATTGGCGATAGCACGGTAGTAACTCTCGAAACCTTTCGATAGCCCGTGCCCAGTATCGAGCGAAGTGTCATCGAACAGATTTTGTGCGTAGATGAAGTTACAGAGAATCGCATCCTTCGCTTCGCTGATATCTAGTTCTTTGACATTCGTACGGTCCTGCTCATCAGCGGCGAGGAAAGTTCGCGTAAAGAAATTCATATGCTTTCGTGCGTAAGTGACAAGGCTTTCAACGCTCGACTCAGCAAAGGCCTTGAAGAACTCTCGAGGTCGAGCGATCGCGTAATTGCATACGAGTAGTGCGTCATGCCTTGACGGGTCGAGGTCGAGTATGAGTTTCGCAATAGGAGCGAGTGCGTCAGTTTCTTCGTACGTAAATGCTATTTCGAGAGCGATGATTGGTAACTTCTCTATCGCCTGTACTTCGATTTCATCCGCCTTNNTGCCCCCACAGCTCTCCCGCCACGTTCAGGTCCTTCATCCTGAAAAGGGTGAAGTCGTCCAGACCGAAGGAACCCTTGTCTGATCCAAGGAACTTGAAGAAGATTTCGACAAGCGACGTCTTCCCGCTGTTGTTCCTTCCTACGACGATGGTTGTGGAGTCCTCGAAAGTGATAGTTACGCCATCTAGAAGCCGAAATCCGTAGACCGTTGCCGAGGCGACGCGCATTAGTGGACCCCATCCATGATTACGTCGAAAGAGCGATTAAAAGAAGTCACAAGGCGCGGCAAAACACGCCGTGTGTACTCGTTGTGGCTACCATCTGCCATAAATTGGGTCACCAGCTGCTNNGTCTCACAGACAGTTCGTTACTCAAACGAGTTCAGCTGGAAACGCCAGCGACGGCAAGTCTCGAAACGCCAAAAGAAAGTGGTTCAAACGACTGTACAGATGAATGTAGTTTCATTTGGTTCGACTCTTGGCGACAGCAATAAATGCTCTCGCCAACTTCTGAAGGTCTGGTTCAGGCTTCATGATTGGCCGCAGCTCGAAATTCTTAGACTTCGTAATGATCT
>PMGP01000393.1 GCA_003156235.1 Acidobacteriaceae bacterium | reverse complement strand
AGAACGTCCAGGTTGTCTAAGGCATAACGCCCAGCAACTGGTTCGGAATCAATAAGAAAGGGACGGCAAACTGCCGTCCCTTTCTTGCGTTTGATGAAGTATTTCTCTTTCAGATTGCATTGGCCAGTACAGGGCTCTGTGTGTTCGATTTCTGATCCCTGACCCCTGATCTCTGATCTCTGTACTGCTACGCCGCCGGCTTCAGGCTCTTGACGCTGACCTGCGGAGCGGCCGGGTGAAGATTTTCCAGCAGTGTGACGTGGGTGCCTAAATATTGCAGCACATCGTTTATTGAATCTTCAAAGCGCCCGCCGGTCTTGTGGGTGGCTTTGACCCCTTTGGAGACCAATTGGCAGACTTCAAAGCGGTTCATTCCCTGCGCCAAGGCGCGGTGGATCTTGTCGGAACGCATAACTTCACTCCGGTCAACAGGTGATTGTTGCGTGCGGTGCGGAACTCGTCAGGAGCGATGGGAAGGCAAGAGTCGAGCAGGCTGTTCTAGCTCAAATGTCGGGCCTGATCATTTTGATCTATCTTCATTATACGCCGGAAACCGATTCTACGCGGGTTTACGCGCCAACACCGCTTTCGCGGGCGCACAAACCCTGTTATTCTATGAATCACATCCGCCTAATTTGCGGGAAACCGGAAGAGATTTGAGCGAAAGAGGAACCAAGTGGCAGACACCTCCAAGATTGAAGACAAGCTGGAACGGAAGAAACTGAAGCGCGCCGCCCGTAAGAAGGCCGCTCCCAAGGCCCCACGAACCGGAGCGCGCGGCGAAAAGAAGAAGAAAGTGAAGAAAATGGCGCGCGGCGTTTCCAAGAGATAAGCACTAGCTCCGTATCAACAGTGGGGTTCCGGACCGGCATGAGTAAGTGTGCTTGGTTCGGAGCCCCATTCTAGAGGCTATTTCATAACCTGGTTTTGAAAGGGCACGGCTTTAGCCGTGTCGCTGACGGAGCAGAAAAGTTTTGAAAGGGCACGGCTTTAGCCGTGCCGCTGGCGGAGCAGAAAAATCGCGGGCTTTAGCCCCTGAGGGAATGTTGGACCGCAACAATGACTTGGTCAGAGGTTCCCTGAGACGGTCAGTATTCGGTGATGAAACAGCTTCTACTTATTCCCCCTCACAGCAGCTTTTCTGCCCTGCCGGCCCTCTCTGCACCCCACGGAACCTTGCGCAGTTCCATGAGCAGAGCCTAACCTTGTAAACTGCTTCGAAGGCATCCTGAACCGAATAAGTCCTCCTGACCGTCAGGACCCTGCTATTCTCAGCCCTCCGCTGCCGGCGGAATGAGGAGAACCGTCCTGTTCAGACAGCTTGTTGCCCGCAAGTCCATCGATAAGTTGATCCGGGACTCGCAAGAGCCTGGGCACTCCCTGAAAAAGTCCCTCGGCCCGTGGTCGCTGACCGCGCTGGGCATCGGGGCGGTCATCGGCTCGGGTATCTTCACGGTCATCGGCACCGCCATGGCCGGGCAAAAGTTCGATGTGCCGAATATCCGCGACACGCCGCTGCTCCACTACCTCATCCACCACACGGCCATGGCAGGCCGTCCCGGCGCAGGGCCGGCGCTGGCGCTCTCGCTGGTGCTGGTGGCCATCGTCTGCGTCTTCACCGGCCTCTGTTACGCCGAACTGGCCTCCATGATTCCCATTGCCGGCTCGGCTTACACCTACACCTACGCCACCCTCGGCGAGCTGGTCGCCTGGATCATCGGCTGGGATCTGATTCTCGAATACGCTTTCAGCAACATGAGCGTCAGCGTGGGCCTCTCCGCTCACCTGGTAGACCTCTTCGACTGGTTTGGCGTCCATCTGCCCGTCCAGTGGATCTCCCCGGCCTACCTGCCCACCGGCCTGCAGGACTTTGCGGGCAACGACCTCTACCGATCCGGCTGGCATTTCGGCTTCAACATTCCGGCCTTCCTGGTCGTGATGCTCCTGACGGTGCTCCTGGTGCGCGGCATCCGCGAGTCGGCTCGCGCCAACAACGTCATGGTGCTGGTCAAGATGGCCGCCATCCTGGTCTTCGTCTTTGCCGGAGCCAGTTTCATCAAGCCGCATTACTGGCATCCCTTCATGCCCAACGGCTGGACCGGCGTGCTCACCGGCGGCTCCATCATCTTTTTCAGCTTACATCGGCTTCGACTCCGTCTCCACGGCGGCCGAGGAGTGCAAGAATCCGCAGCGCGACCTTCCCTTCGGCATTCATGGCCACGCTGGTGGTCTGCTCAGTGCTCTATGGCGCGAGTGGCGCATCGTGCTCAGCGGCATCGTGCCCTGGCAGTCGGTCATGGGCGACGCCGCCCCGGTGGTCAACGCCATCAAGAAACTCTCCCTGCTGCCCGGCGGCCGGCAATCTTGTCAATGGGTGCGGCTCTTTGTCCTCATCGGCGCCATGCTGGGCATGGTCTCCTCCATCCTGGTCTTCCAACTGGGTCAGGCACGCGTCTGGTTCGCCATGTCCCGCGACGGCCTGCTGCCCACCGTCTTCAGCCACATTCATCCCAAGTTCCGCACCCCCTCCGTGGCCACCTGGGTCGCCGGCTTTGTAGTCGGCATTCCCGCCGGATTGCTGGACATCGGCACCGTCTCCAATCTCTCCAACATCGGCACCCTCTTTGCCTTTGTCCTGGTCTCTATCGCGGTGCTCATCCTGCGCTTCCGCGAGCCGGAGCGTCATCGCAGCTTCCGCGTGCCGCTGGGTCCGCTCTTTCCTGTTCTGAGCATCATCTTCTGCGTTGTGCTGATGATGGGTTTGGAAGTGATGACCTGGATGGCCTTCTTCGCCTGGCTCGTCGTCGGCCTGCTCATCTATTTCTTCTATAGCCGCCACCGCTCCGAGTTCGCCGGGATCAAGTAGACGCACATGAATCAGCGTTATACTTATTTAGAGGGTCAATCCATGGCGACCAGAGCAAAAACAAATGGAGAAGATGTCCCGCGCATATTTGACGGGAAGGATACTGGAAAGACCCGGTATTGGATTTCGTTCGATCTCGGTTTGATGGGTGATTACAGCCGCTTCTATGAGTGGCTGGATTCGCAGGGAGCCGAAGAATGTGGCTCCGGCTTGGCGTCCCTTGTCTCGACCCAAGCACGCGATCAGATGGTTGCCGAAATTCAGAACATTCTCAAGGATGCTCCTCGGGCTCGTGCATATCTTATTTCAAAACAACCCGACGGAAGGTTCGGGGGGAAATTTGTTGCCGGAGGCCGCAAGGCCGCACCCTGGGCTGGTTTTGCCGTTCACGCTTCAAGCGCTCTGGATGAGGCCTTCTAATGCCGAAAGTTGGTGTGGATGCATGTTTCCTGATTGGTCTCTATGATGAGTCCGACAGCCACCATTCCACTTCCAACCGTCATTTTGATGCTTTATTTGGTGAAAAGGCTGCCCGCAACCAACTGGTTGTTCCTTGGCCCATTCTGTATGAGTGCTGCGGAACCCGACAGGCAACGAACCCCAGGAAGGCCGCTCTTTTGCGTCAGCATTGGAACTATCTCCAGAGAAACGGAAGACTCGTCTTGATGGATGATAGCGCGTTCCGGGAACGACCACTGGAAGAGCATCTCGCGGAACGTTCAAGGCAATTCAGTTTAGTGGACCGAGTGCTCCGCGCCATGATTCTTGACCGGCAGAGGCCTTTCGATTTCTTTCTGACATACAACACAGGCGATTTTGCCGATGCCTGTCAGAGTGGTGACGTATATCTACTGAACGAGAGCACGTCTGCGGAATCTTATGGTATCTGATGGGCCCAATACCTCCGCCTTTATCCGCCGCCTGCCGCCTCATCCTATCTTCGACAGCAGGCAGTGCGCGCCCCGCGCCGCAAGCGCCTTGTCGAGCGTGACGAGTTCTCCGCCGGCGGCTTGCGCCACCGTCAGCATCCACGCATCTCCCCAGACCTTGGGAGACGCGGTCATTCCAACGGCCTTTTGACGGAATAGCCTCTCGATTTCGGCCTGCTCCTGCACGAAGACGAGGCGATCATCTTCATAGAAGCGATCGTAAACACTCCAAGCTTCATCGATTGTGAGAGGCTTGGAGTCCATTGCCGCAGAGGTAGTGCTAAGACGCAAAAACCCAAGCTGGGAGATGCGGCAAAACGCAATCTTTCCCTCACAGTCTCTCCACCATCGGTGGGCGACTTCGCTGTGCATATGTTCGCTGAAGGCCAGCGCAATCCAAAGGTTAATATCAGGGAAACTCAGCGAGTTCATAAGCTTGCTCGTTCGTGAGTGTAATCCTACGGCCCGCGGGCGGCACAAGCGGAGTGTCGAGATTGAGCCGCCGCGGAGGGCGCGGGGGCTCCGGCTCCGCCACGGCCCGTTCAATTCCGGCCAGAATCAGCTTGCGCGCCGAGCAGCCCTTGCGCGCGGCCGCCTCGTGCAACCTGCGGTGCAGATCCCGCGGAAGGTCGACGGATGTGCGTATGGCCTTTTGCTCCATGCATTATTGTGTTCCCAGCGACTTAAATAAGTCAAATCACCCGATCAATAACTGCATGGGTGCCCGACTCCCGTTTTTGGTGCCGGGGAAACCAACTCGGTCCTGACGCCCGCCTGCCCGCTAAACTTGAAACTATGACCGACATCGAAGACTTCATCCGCCGCCTGCCCAAGGCCGAGTTGCACCTGCACCTCGAAGGCGCGATTCTGCCCGCGACCTTGGTCGAACTCAGCGCCCGCCACGACGCCCGCCCGCTCACCATCGCCGATGCCGAAGCTCTCTATCAGTTCACCGACTTCACCGGCTTCCTGAATGCCTTCAAGGCCGTCACCGCGCAGTTGATCGGTCCCGAGGACTACGAGCTAGCCGCCTGGCGCATGATGGAGCATCTGGCCGCCCAGGGAGTGGTCCACGCCGAGGTTTACATCTCGGTCGGCGTCATCTACCGTTGGCGCGACCACGACCCCGCCGCCGTCGAGCCCATCTTCGCCGCCCTGGAGCGAGCCCGCGAGCGCGCTGCACACGAACTGGGCCTCTCGATTTACTGGATCTTCGACGCCGTGCGCCACTTCTCCGTCGAGGAGGCCGAGCGCGTCTTCCGCAAAGCCGCTGAACTTCGTCTTGCTCACCCTTCCATCATCGGAATTGGCCTGGGCGGTGACGAGCGCCGTACCGGCTCCGCGCCCTTCCACGCCCCCTATGCCCAGGCGCGCGAAGCGGGCCTGCGACTCACCAACCACGCCGGCGAAACCACCGGCCCCGAAGCTATTTGGGAGGCGCTAGCCATCGGCTCGGAACGCATCGGCCATGCCCTCTCTGTCCCTCAGGATGAAAAACTCGTCCAGGAGTTAAAAGCCCGGAGCATTCCTCTCGAGCTGTGTCCTACGTCGAACCTTCGCACCGGCGTCTGCCCCTCGTTTGCCGCCCACCCGCTGCGCCGCCTCTTTGATCTGGGCCTCATGGTCACGCTCAACTCCGACGACCCGGCCTTCTTCGGCTCCGATTTGGCCAACGAATACCTTTTGGCCCACACCGAGCAGGGCTTTACCCGTGACGAATTGCGTCAGTTGGCGGCCAACTCCATCCGCTCCAGCTTCCTGCCCGATGAGACGAAATCCTCGTGGCTGGCGCGCATCGGCTTGATCGAGTAATCGACAACCCGCGCGTACACAATCCGCCGGCTTGCATTCCCGGTTAGTAAACGTTTACTGTAAGGGGTTGTATATTCTTTGCAGCAGTTTCGCGCCTGATACTTCGATTTACTCGCGCATCGCGGCGTGGTTCTGTTGTGGCCAGGAGAAAAGAATGCAGACAAAGGGTACGAGCGCCGGGAAGGCTGCCGATCAAATCGATCCAGCCTCGGTCCCGCAAAGAACGCTTTACACAGGGGCGCGAATGCCGGCTATCGGATTGGGCACCTTCGGCTCCGATCATGTTTCCGCTGCCCAGATTGCCGAGGCTGTAAAGGCCGCGGCGCGCTGCGGTTACCGGCACTTCGACTGCGCCTCCGTTTACGGCAATGAAGCCGAGATCGGCGGCGCGTTGACTGAAGTGATGGCCTCGGGCGTAAAGCGGGAGGAGCTGTGGATTACCTCCAAGCTCTGGAACGACAAGCACGCCCCACAGGATGTGATCGCCTCCTGCGAGAAGTCGCTCTCCGACCTGCGGCTCAGTTATCTCGACCTGTATCTCGTCCACTGGCCGTTTCCAAATTTTCATCCGCCGAATTGCGATGTTACCGCACGCAGCAAGGATTCCAAGCCTTATATCCACGCCGACTACATGAAGACCTGGGCCGCCATGGAAGAACTGGTCAAGCGCGGGCTGGTTCGCCACATCGGCACATCCAATATGACCATCCCCAAGCTCAAGCTGGTGCTCCGCGATGCAAACGTCAAGCCGGCGGCCAATGAAATGGAACTCCATCCGCACTTTCAGCAGCCGGAGTTATTCGAGTTTGTGCGCACGAACGGAATGCAGCCCATCGGCTATTCGCCGCTCGGCTCGCCTCATCGCCCGGAGCGAGATCGTACGCCGGAAGACACTTCGCCCACCGAGGATCCCGCGATCCTGCGCATTGCCCAGCGGCATGGTGTGCATCCCGCCGTGGTCTGCATCAAGTGGGCGGTGCAGCGCGGGCAGATACCCATTCCGTTTTCCGCCAACCCGAAAAATATCTTCAACAACCTTCTCGGAGTGACTTCCGATCCATTGACGGAAGAGGAGATGCGACAGATCGCCGCGCTCGACAGAAATTGCCGCCTCATCAAAGGCCAGGTCTTTCTCTGGAAAGAGGGGCAAAGCTGGGAAGCCTTGTGGGACGTGAACGGAGAAATCACTCCGGCTTAGTCCACCTCCGGCATTGCCGACCCGCGAAAGATGAAACTTGCCATGCCAGATGCTGTTTGCCAACTTGCTAACTTGCTAACCCCGCGCAGCGGGGGCTAACTTGCTGCACTTGATCCAAGATTCTTTTCTGTTCGTTCATTTTGAATCTTCAACTTGCAGCACAACCAAAATCTTGTTTCTTATCAGTATGTTCGCCGAATTTGATTGCAGTCTTGAACCGAGGGAGATTAGCAACATGCAAAAAACGATGCAAGCAGCATTTCTGCCAGGGAACAGCACAGTCGAGATGCGCACCGTTCCCGTGCCGAGTCCGGGACACGGAGAGGTTTTGATCCGCGTGAAAGCCTCCACCATCTGCGGCTCGGACATCCGCTGCATTTACCACGAGCATCTGGGCAAAGGACCTGAGGGCTATCAGGGAGTCATCGCCGGTCATGAGCCTTGCGGCCAAATCGTTGAAGCTGGTCCCGGTTGCCGGCGCTTCAAGGCAGGAGATCGAGTGATCGTCTATCACATCTCCGGCTGCGGCGTGTGCAACGACTGCCGGCGCGGCTACATGATCTCCTGCACCAGCGAGAAGTACCGGCGCGCCTACGGCTGGCAGCGGGATGGCGGCATGGCGGATTACATGATCGCCGAAGAAAAGGACCTGATCGCGCTGCATGACGAACTTTCTTATGCCGACGGCGCGCAGGTGGCTTGCGGATTCGGAACCGTCTACGAGGGCATCGAAAAAATCGGAATCGATGGCAATCATGCGGTGCTGATCACTGGCCTCGGTCCAGTGGGGCTTGCTGCCGCGGCACTTTCCCGCAAGCTAGGCGCGCAAAAAATCATCGGAGTCGATGTAGTCGATGAGCGGTTGAAGCTGGCCCGGGAGCTGCGCCTTTGCGACGATACGCTGGTCTCTGGACCGGAGAACGTCGCCCAAATAATGCGGCTGACCGGAGGCTATGGCGTCGAGCGCGCCATCGAGTGCTCTGCCAATGCAGCGGCGCGGGCTGTGGCGATTCGAGCCACGCGTAAATGGGGCAAGATTGTTTTCATCGGCGAGGGTGGAACCGTCGATTTCAATCCCTCACCGGATATGATTCACGACCAAAAAACTCTCTACGGCTCCTGGGTCACCTCCACCTGGTTGATGGAGGAGCTGGTCGAGCGCCTGGTGCGTTGGAATCTGCATCCGGCCGACATTATCACCCACCGCTTCCCGCTCAATCGGGCCGCGGATGCCTATGCTTTGATGGCTTCCGGCAAGTGCGGAAAAGTAGCAGTCTGCGCGGACGAGGAATTACAGAATTCAGCACACTGAAACATAGAATTGGAGCACTAACTCGATAGCAGATCGGTCCGCTTTTCGGACCTGGAGAGGACGCTATGAAGCCTGTATCGTGGGAAAAAATTCTCGATGAGCGGCTGCCGTTGTATGGCCACCGCAATTGGATTGTGGTAACCGACGCAGCCTATCCCTCCCAATCCAGCATGGGAATAGAAACCATTGTCTCCGGGGTGAGCCAGCAGGTCGCCATCAAGAAAGTGCTTGCCCGCCTTCGCGCCTGCCGGCATGTTCATCCCGTCATCCATGTGGATCAGGAGTTGGCTCTTGTTGACGAGAAGGATGCGCCGGGAGTCGAAAGCTATCGCAACTGGCTCAAAGGCGCGCTGAAAGGACTCAGCGTTACCATGACCCCGCACGACGAAATCATCTCCAGCCTGGACCGCGCCGCGCACATGTTTTCCGTTCTCATCGTCAAATCGACCATGACGATTCCGTATACCTCGGTTTTTATCGAGTTGGGCTGCGGCTACTGGGATGCGGCATCGGAGGCCCGCTTACGCTCGAAGACTTAGCGCGGGCAAGGCCGGAATCGGCGTATTTGCGGTATCATGCAAGCAGGAGAAATCTGCCATGTCCACTGAGCCAGAAGCCACTGCTTCCGCGGAAGGTACTGCGGAGGAGACAAAGGAATCCAGCGCGCTGAAGGTGATTGGCTGGCTCTCTGTGGGGTTGGCCGTGGCTACAGTGGGCTTCTTCGTGGGTCGCGAACTGCTTTGCCGCTACAAGTTCAACCACCGCAATCCCTATGATTTTTACGCCCACGCCGGAGAAAAGCAGACCGGCGAATTCGGCCTGGGCGTCTAAATCCGCTTCATTTTTCCGTATCGACAAAGCCGCCTTCGGGCGGCTTTTTGCATTTGTGGCGTGTCTTCAACGCTCTCGCCGCACTGCCTAATGAGCCTATTTTCGCCCCTGCGTGAAATAAAAGGTGGCTGCCGAGCCGAACAGCCCCGACAAAACCGGAATCCAGATATTGAATGCTCGATTGAATTCATCGAGAGCTTGTTTGTCGTGGATAAAATTCCAGATAACGACAAAATGTGCAATAAAGCAGACAATCAACGCTGCGAAGAGCAGCAGCGCCAGCAACTTAGTAGCTTTGGCTCTGTGCTCTTCCGGCGAAAAGACCGGCCCTTTGGATGTGCGCGGACTATCGACCTCTTGGATTGAGGCTTGATCGCCAGCTTCCGGGTGCTCAATCATTTTGCGTTCGCCATTGCTTTCCCGGACGTCAGGTAGGGAAAGATCACCTCACGCTGCCGGCCGTTCTTCTCGACAAGAACAGTAGCATTCTCATCCCGAATCTGCTCAATTGTCCATTGCATAAGGCGCAACGATTGGCGAATCACCTCTGCGCGGTTGGTGGCTCCAGTAGCGCCTTTGAGTTCATCCAATTCGCCGAGCGCCTCATCTGTAAAATCAAATTGCAGCCGTGTCTTAGCCATATGAATCCATCTCTCCGTCCATGACGGACTTGTCGCGTTCCCGCAAGGGAAACGGTTTAGAAAAGCTCTCAATCAGATACACTTGTTTGTCAATCTGCTCAAATTCTGAGGAGGTTAGGATTTCAACCTCAATGATCGACGTGACTGAAAATAATCCTGTTTCCGATACACAAAAATTGTGCATTCTACAACCTCAGATCTAAAAATTGCGCGAACCACGTGAACCACTTGGGGTCCGACGGCGCAAGGTCGCGAAGCTCGGGAAATAGAAATTCCAGTCATACAGGTACTCGTTTTTCAATGGTCTCGGTCCATGATCCTTGTATTATCTCTGTCAATGCCGAGTGCATCCATCAGGTTTAGCAAAATCGGCTAAACAAACGATGCTCCCACTTGGTACACACTGAGTATTGCATGAGTGTTTAATAAATGCAATAGCTTTATATGTACTCATTTCTTCCTCATTTTCTGATGGCTTGCCCCGGCTGTTCCCTGATCCCTGTTCCCTGATCCCTGTTCCCTGCCTTCCTGCGTTACCCTTAGGAACTATGGGCCGCATCCGCGTACTTCCCGACCAGGTTGCCAACCAGATTGCCGCCGGCGAGGTGGTGGACCGGCCTGCCTCGGTCGTAAAGGAACTCCTGGAAAACGCCCTGGACGCTGGGGCAACCCGCATTCGCGTCGATGTGGAGGCGGGCGGCCGAAGGCTCATCCGCATTACCGACGACGGTTGTGGCATGAGCCGTGACGATGCGCTGCTGGCCTTCGAGCGCCACGCTACCTCGAAGCTCCGCTCGGTGGACGATCTGCTCTCCATCGCAACCCTCGGCTTTCGCGGCGAAGCGCTACCCTCCATCGCCTCGGTAGCCCGCGTCACACTGGAGACGGCTACAGGGTCCTCCGCGGACGGCGAAACCGCGGGGACGCACCTGGAGATCGCCGGCGGCAAAATTCTTCACGTGGACGAAGCAGCTCTGCCACGCGGCACCACGCTCACCGTCGCAGACCTCTTCTTCAACACTCCGGCTCGCCGCAAATTTCTTCGCGCCGAGTCCACCGAGCTGGCCCATGTGACGGCGCTGGTCACCCACTATGCCCTGGCTCATCCGGAAAAGCATTTCGAATTGCTTTCGGCCACGCACACCATCGTCTCCGCGCCGCCTGTGACTCGCACGGCCGAGCGCATTTATCAGATTTTTGGCAAGGACACGCTGGCCCAATTGCTACCCGTTGCCGCGGAACTCCCTCTGCAGCGCGCCGGACTACCTGAGCCGCCTCCCTGGAAGAAGAATCCCGACGAGCCAGCGCGTGCACCCGGCACGCTGCGGCTGACCGGTTTCTACTCCAAACCCGAGCTGCAAAAACTGAACCGAAATTCTATCTATATTTTTGTCAACAAAAGGCTTATTCGCGACCGGCTGCTGATTCACGCCATCACCGAGGCCTATCGCAACATAATTCCTCCCACCAGCTTCCCGGTAGTGCTGCTTTTTCTGGAGATGCCGCCCGAAGAGGTGGATGTGAACGTCCATCCGGCCAAGACCGAGGTCCGGTTTCGCCAGCAGAGTTTGATTCACGACTTTGTCCGTGATAGTCTTCGCACCGCGCTCGTGAAGGCCCGGCCCGCCGCCGGTTTTCTGGCCGCGCTGGACTCCGCGCCCGCAGCCAGCCCTTCGCTGATGCCGCCGGCTGCATCGCCATTGCCCGGTTCGCCGGATAGTGAGCCACTTTCGCTTCCGCCCGACTCCGACCCAACCGCATTCCAGACCGCCCAGGCTGATGCAGAAGCCTTCGAGCTGACGCCACGCCTTCCCACACCCGTTCCTGGCAAGCTGCCCTTTGCCGCCCAGAGCTTCCATCCCGGCGGCTGGAACGGGAACGACCGGCAAGCCTGGGGCGTGGCCGCAGCCGCTCTCTTCACGCCGGCCAGCCTGCCTCCCGCCGGCGACTGCTCCCCTGGCACCGGTGACGCTCCCGGCACCAATCCCGCGACTGAAACGGCCCTGGTAGAGGCCGAGCAGGCCGCCGCCAACCTTAACCAGATCGGCTCTCTCCGCCCGCTGGGGCAGTTGCGCGAATCGTTCATTTTGGCCACCGGCGAAGGCGGTTTGTGGATAATCGACCAGCATGTGGCACACGAAAGAATACTTTTTGAAAAAATATTAAGAGAGCGCCAAGTCGAACAGGTAATGCGTCAAAGGTTACTAATGCCCCTTCTGGTGGAACTAAAGGCATCCCAAATGGTAGTCTTCGCTGGCATCGCCGAGGAGTTAGAACGCAATGGCTTCGAGGTAGAACCCTTTGGTCCTCAAACACTTGCGGTTAAGGCTGCCCCAGTTGGACTGGAGGGAGCGGCTCTAGAGCGGATATTGTCCGAGGTGATCGACCAATCCAGCGCCGATTCTGACGAACCCAAGCAAAATCATGATCTTACGGCTCTCCGCACACGCATTGCCGCCTCCATCGCCTGTCATTCTGCCATTAAAGTCAATACGCCACTTGACCCGGCACGTATGGAGTGGTTACTCTTGGAATTAGCGAAAACGAGCCACCCAACCAGTTGCCCGCATGGACGTCCAATCGCTTTGCTGTATTCTTGGAAGGNNAGATCCAGCGGGCCTTCCATCGGATTTGAAATAGATGGCAGGTGGCAACCCTCCCCTTAGGGGACGGGGTTGTCCGGCGTCTGCGCCAGCCTGGAAGCGAGGTTTTTCTTTGACATCGGAACAATTGGAAGCATCGCGCTCCGAAAGGATGCGCCTGAACGGACATGGGACCCTCTCCCTGGAGGAGGCCCGGACGTGGATTGAGGAGACGGGGTTATGTCTCTTCCTGCCCAAGCGGCAGTTTTCCTCCTCCATTGCGCCGTCGTTTGTTGAGGCTGTTGCCGGCAGACTCGACCCCACACCTGACCGCAAAGATATTGCCATCGCTGAAGAGTTGCTGGTGCGCCTGGAAACAGATGGCGTAGTTGTGCGGCTGAACCTGCTGGGCCTGCCCGGCGAAGCGCCTGACTTTGTAGTGGCAAGCTGGGTTCTGCCCTATGTTTATGCCCTGCGTGGCGACCGCGACTGGCGCCGCACCCCGCAACTGACAGGTTCGCGCCAGGTTTCGCAACTGGCGGTCCAGGCTTACAAGCTGCTGGAAGCGGGCGGCGACACAACCCTGAGCAAACTCACCCGCGCACTGGGCAGGGAAGTGACTGAAGCTGCCGTTCTGCGCGCCATCACTGAACTTTGGCAGCAGCTCCGCATTATCCCCGTCGTTTCCGCTCCCGGCCAGTCTGCTCTATGGCAATTGCTCCGCCAGCGTTTCCAGAAAGCCATTGCGGAAGGCGCTTCCACCTCCCAGGTGACGGCCATCTCCGTGCTGGCCTCCATCTACCTGCAGGCGGTAATCGCCGCCAGCATGGAAGATGTCGAGCTGTTCCTGGCCCCGCTCACCGCCCGCAGCAAGGTGCGTGAAGTGCTGCGCGGACTGGTGGCCACACGCCAGGTGCACACCATCTCGCTGGGGCATGCGCCTCACTTCTATGTCGCCGGCACACTGCCGGAGTTTGCCAGCCCTCCCACGATCTACGCCAGCGCATCCATTCCCGCCTCGGCATACTTTCTCCGCTCTCATGACGAGGAGCTGGCGGAGCCTGAAGTTGCAAAGCAGAAAATGCCTGTTGCCGCGCCAGCACCGCACAAGCCTGCCGAACTCCATGCGCCCCGCACCCAGGCCATGCGCAAACCGGCAGTCAGCGGAAAATCAGCCACGGCGCGGCCTCATTTCAGCCGGCCGGCCACTCACGCCCGGGATCGCAAGCCGGCGCAGGCCTCCTCCAGCAGCCGTCCGGTACGGCGCGCAGGCGCAGGTGCAGCCGGCGGGAACGGCTCCAACGGAAACGGAGCAGGGGGGCATGCAGCTCGCCCATCCTCTTCCGGCACACGTTCCGTCAAGTCTGCCGCGCCCGCCTGGACACCGCGTAACGGCAACCAGCGCAAAGTCCATTCCAACGGCGCCAAGACCTCCAGCAAGCCCGGCGCATCATCCCGCAAAGATTCCCGGGCCGCCGCGCGGCCTGCTCGCAGAGTCAGCAGCCGGAAGCCAGCCCTTGCCTCCAGTACAAAGTCTGGCAGCGGCAAGCGGTTTGGTCTGGGGGCACGGCCCAAGCAAGGGACGAAGAAGCGCGGATGAGTGTCCCATCAATAAGCTCTCTCCAGCCGGTCCCTAAGGTCATCGTCGCCATTGACGGCCCGGCAGGAGCGGGAAAGAGCACCATCGCCCGCTATCTGGCACGGCGTTTCGGTCTGCTGAACTTGGAGACTGGGGCCATGTACCGTGCCTTTGCCCTCAAAGCTCTCCGCGCAGGAATCTCTCTGGATGAAAGCAAGAGCCTGGAAGTCCTTGCGGCTGAAACCCTGATCCGCCTCGAACCCGGCGAAGAGGAAAATCGCGTCCTGCTCGACGGCGAGGATGTAACCGGCCAGATTCGCAGTCAAGCTGTTACCGAAGCCGCATCAAGGGTCAGCATATGGCCCGCCATTCGCACCTGGATGGTTTGCCTGCAACAGCAGATGGGCGCACAAGGCGGGGTGGTCATGGAGGGCCGCGACATCGGTACCGTGGTCTTTCCCCACGCCGATGTAAAAATCTTTCTGGATGCCGCCCCCGAGGTGCGGGGTATGCGACGCTATGACCAGCTAGGTTCCATGCCGGCCCAGCAGCCCGCAGAGGTCATCCGCGACCTCAGGGAGCGTGACCAGAGGGACCGCAACCGCGCCAATTCCCCTCTTAAAGCTGCCCCGGACGCCATTCTGCTGGATTCGACCCATCT
>PMGP01000402.1 GCA_003156235.1 Acidobacteriaceae bacterium | reverse complement strand
CGATTTTGAGACCTGGGATTGCGCGAACCCATCCAAGCCACAGATCGGTCTCGGGAAACGCCGATTGCGCCAAAATAGATGCTGGATTTCCGCCAAATCGCCAATGCGCTCATTGAAAATAGATTACTCCCGAAAAGTCGGCAAGTGTCATGGAATCTACCTGTTGTGGCCATGACGACGGGATGGCATGGCACTAGGGCGTTTTATGGGGACTGATTCGGAGTGGTGGAGGGGTACGTACCTCACCCACCTTCTTTGGTCCGGCTCTTGCGGAAGCCTGACGTAGTGCCTACTTCAAGCATGATTGGGCCGGTCATTCGCAGACTGCCCTTCCCGGAGGGCAGTCTGACGGTCGCTGACGCATTTTACTGCAAGAGCATTCACATGAAGAACTTCAAGGGGGGCCCACTGAATCCTTTGATTTTTGCGTTCTGGTGTGAGAACATTCGGAGAGATTCTTTCGTTTGGTTTCGCTTCACGCATTACACTTGTAGATAGCAAGATGGCAAACCCCAATCCAAGGCGACGTTCCGCCGCTCCTGCTCCCGACTTGGCAGCCGTTTCGCAGGCCGGCGATCTCTTGCCTGACACGATGATGGCCGAGGAGCGGCGCACACAGATTCTTCAGCAGGTGCGCAGCGCGGGCCGCGTCAAAGTCAATGAACTTGCCGCCCAGTTCAGCACCTCCGCCGTTACCATTCGCAGCGATCTGAATGAGCTGCATCAGCGAGGACTGGTGTTGCGCTCCCACGGCGGAGCGGTCCTTCCCGACACGATCCATCGCGAATCGCCGGTGGACGAGCGTCTCAAGGCGCACGCGGCGGAGAAGCGGCGCATCGGCGCCATGGCCGCTACGCTGATCAACGACGGCGAGACGATCATTCTTGATTCCGGAACGACTACGCTTGAGATCGCCCGGCAGATCAAGAACAGGCAGGGGTTGCAGATCATCACCAACGGAGTGAACATCGCCGCGGAGCTGCTTGACGCACCCGGCGTGCAACTGTTCATCGTCGGCGGCACCGTCCGGCGTGAGTCGGCCTCCATCAGTGGCCGCTTCAGTGAAGAGATGCTGGCCGAGTTCTCTGCCGACAAGATGTTTTTGAGCGGCGCCGGCTGCGACATCGACTTCGGCGTCAGTGGCGGCAACCTCGAAGAGACCATGGTCAACCGCGCCATGCTGACCATCTCGCGGGAGATTATCCTGGTCGCCGACTCGAGTAAGTTCTCCCGGCGCAGCATGGCTCGCATCGTGCCGTTCAGCGAGATCGATACTGTTATCAGCGACTCAGATCTTCCCGAAGATATTCAGGCCCGGCTCCGCTCGCTCGGGTGCAGCCTCCTGCTCGCGTAGCCCCTGACGCCTTTACTCCGCCTCCGTAGGCACCTCGAAGGTGACCAATTCGGAACGGAAGCCGCGCGTGCGGACCGCGCCATAGGCGATTCCGGCCGTCATCCACACCGCGCCCAGCACCAGCGCAGGATTACTCAGATGCACCCAGATAAAGGCGCAGATCACGAAGCCCAACACCGGAACAAGAACGCCGCTTAGGGTCTTCTGCCGGTCATAGCGAAGATGATGTACGAGGGATGCGGCGTTGACGCCCATGAAGGCGATGAATGCGCCGAAGTTCAGGCACTGGGCGCCGATCTCGTACGCGCCCCCACCCAGTCGGTCAGAGAAAAACTGCAAGAGCCCTGAGCCCATCAGTGCGAATACGCCCACGGCAACGATGTTATTGCGCGGGATGCGCCGCTTAGGCTCGATTACCCCAAAGAACGACTTCGGCAGCGCATTGCCCCGACCCATGCCGTATAGCAGTCGGCCAGCAGCGAGCTGTGAGCCCATCCCCGAGCCCATGTTGGCGACGAGCAGCGTGAAGTTGACGATCTGAAAGAGAATGACGCCGCCCGCCCGGCGAGAGATGATGGCAAAGGCCGAGACGACGTCGTCGCCCGCGAAGGGCTTCGATCCCCAGACGAGTTGCGCAGCATAGACCTCTAGCCCCGATAGCACACCGGCAATCAAACACACCAGCACTGTGGCCAGCAGTATGTTGCGGCGCGGATTCTCCACTTCTTCACTGAGCGTCGAAACAGCGTCGAAGCCGATGTAGGTGAGCACAGCGACCGATGTGCCGGCGAAGATGTTCGAGGCCCGGAAGTTCGCCGCCTCGTAGAAGGGGCGAATGAAATAGCCGGGGTCGTGGTGCATGCCCCACACCGCGCGCGCCACCACAGCCAGAAACAGCATGACCACCACCACCATGCCCGCGCACAGCGCCTCGTTCATGCGCGCCGAGGTCTCGATGCCGCGCAGGTTGGTCCAGGTGAAGAAGACCGCGAAAAAGAGAATCCAGACGTAAAACGATAGGCCGGGCAGGATGTTCATCGCCGCCTGCGCGCAGAATGCCGTGCAGATGAGCGGATTGATCAGGTAGTCCATCACCATGCCCCAGCCCACCACGTAGCCCAGCGCCGAGTGCATCTCCTGGCCCACGTAGGTGTAGGCCGAGCCAGCGCTCGGATAAATGCGCGCCATGCGCCCATAGCTGATGGCCGTGAATAGCATAGCCACCATGGCGATGAGAATGGCGGTGACCACGTGCCCATGGGCTTTGTTGCTGATGACTCCGTAAATGCCCATAGGCGCGGTGGGCTGAATGATCACCATGCCGAAGATGATCAGATTCCATAGACTCAGCGTGCGGTGAAGGCGCACCTGTGGGGCCGGCGACGTTTCTGGGAGAGCCATCAGGGTGCCTCGTTGGGTTAGAGTCTATCCCGAGCGGGAGAACTATCACCGCCAAAAAGCTGCCAGACCTGCTTCCTTCTTCCGGTTCGGAGCTTATGCCCGCCTATCTTGTGGCGCGGGATGCTGTCCATGGAGCGGATGAATCCTTACGCCCTGCACGACACGGTGGATGATTCCATCCGGGCTGGGACTGTCAGGATTCAAGCCCGAGAGCAAGCTCACGTTGTATCCGAGCAGTTGTGCCGCGACAATCTCGAAGGGAGTGCGCAGTACGTCGTCCAGGCGCGGTGCAACCGCGGGAATCACCGCATCAAAGTATTGCTCCGCCTCATCGATCTCCGCGATGCCGACGATGTACCCGATCCGCTTCTCGCGCAACTCCGCCACAAGGTCCAGTTCGTAGGCCCGGCGCAGTGGATCGCTCGACAGCATGCATAGGACCAGCGTGCTCGGCGTAACAAAAACCATCGGACCGTGGCGAAGCCCGAGATAACTCTCGGCCAGCGCTGGATAGCGCCCCGCGGTCATCTCCAGAATCTTCAGCGCAGCTTCATGTCGCCAGCCCGCTAAAGGAGAAGAGGACAGTACGACCACACGGTCGACAACGTGCTGAGCGGCGTGAAGACTGGCTTGGGCAAGGCCGGCCAGCATTGACTCTGTGCGCTTGCTCAGCGCATCCACGACTTTCAGCATCTCCTCGGGCCGCGCCATCGTCAGTCCCGCAAGCACGAGATTCGAATAGGAACCGGTCATCACAAGGCTGTGGTCGTCCGTGCGCGGATCCAGCTTGAGCACGTGGTCGACCTCGCTTTGCGCAAGCTCTCCTTCCGCGTTGCACACAATTGCCAACTGGAAGAGGTCGGGCCGCAACCAACGCGCCACCTGCACCACGGCGTCGCTCTCTGGGCTGTCACCAGAGCGAGCCAGCGAAATCAATAGATCCGCCTCGGCGAGCAGGCGCTTCCCATCCACCAGCAAGTCGGTTGTCGGATGAGCCGTGGCCCGGGGCCATGCCGCGGCGATGGCTTCGGCCGCATAGGCTGATGTTCCCGCGCCGGTCAGCACAACGCGCGCCCCAGCCAGTCGGCCGCCCAGTCCCAATCGTGCGATTTCGTCCACGATGTCTTTTGCCGTACACGGCCAGAGCCGCGCTTGCGCGAAGATCTCCTGCCTTGTGTAGGACGTGTTGCTGCCCGGGGTTTCCGTGGCAAGCGTCTGAGAGTCTTGTGGCATGTTGGCATCCTTTCCCAGGTCTCGTCCTTCTGCTCCGGGAAGCCTCTTCCGCAAGAACGCGAATACGAAACCAAATGAAACTATATAGAATCAAGACTCAGCCGTCAACAGATTTGTCGCAAGAGGTTACTTGTGCGTTCTCGGTTGAGTGGTTCTATAGAAGTGTATGATATTAATATATCTGTAATTTACAAGAAGATTGGCGACCTGATTCCGATTCCGGAACGGAGCGGAGAAGCCACGGAAAATACCAGTCTTCAGCCTTTGGAGGTGATCGTCGAGGCAAATATTCATGCGAATCATTTTATTTATGAGCATTTTGTACTTTCTTGTTTTTCACTATTGACAATAACCGACACATAACGCAATAATACGAAACACGTTGGAATTGAGTGCGTAGGTATAGCCAAATCATCGTAACCATGCGAAGACGTTGCGGGCTGGGGATGACCCCCTCCCACGGCCTTCATGCTTCGGCAAGCATGGAAAAGTCAATCGGGCTGGGTCAACCGGCTGGGAATCACATCTAAGGAGGCGACGGTATGTTATTCGATTCATTAAAACTGAGGCTGTTGTGCATGGCGGTTGCAGTTGCCGCATCCTGTCCGTTAGTTGCCCAGCGCGATGCCGCCTCGCTTGAGGGTCGTGTGGTCGATTTGAGCGGCGCTGTTGTGGCTGGCGCCCAGGTTACCGCAACCAACACTGCCACCAACTTCCACTATCAGACGCAGAGCGACAGCTCCGGCGCATGGGTCATCAGTCCGGTTCGTATTGGAAGCTACAAGGTTTCCATCACTGCTCAAGGATTCAAGGAGGCGGTTGCAGGCCCCATCACGCTCGACGTTCAGCAGCGCCAGCGCGTCGATGTCACGCTTGAACTCGGCGATGTGCATGAACGCGTGGTAGTCACTGATACTGCCCCTCTTCTCCAGACCGACTCCTCTGAGACCGGACAGGTTGTCGACAGTGAATCGATGGTTGCCTTTCCGCTCAATGGCCGCAACCCCGTGCAGCTTGCGCAGTTGACGGTCGGCGTCACCACCAGCGAGCCTGGCGCGCGCGACTCCGGAGGCTACGGATTCAGCGCCAACGGTGCCCGCTCGCTCGACAACAACTTCCTGCTCGATGGCATCGACAACAACTCCAATCTGCCGGATCTGCTCAATGAAGCCAACTATGTGGTCATGCCTCCACCCGATGCCCTGCAGGAGTTTAAGATCGAGACGGGCAACTACGACGCCGAGTTTGGCCGCGCTACCGGCGCCATCGTCAACGCCACTACTAAATCAGGCTCCAACCAATTTCATGGCGTGCTCTACGAATTCCTGCGCAACCAGGCCTTCGATGCATTGAATTACTTCGATTCGACCCAGCAGCCCTATCATCAGAACCAGTTCGGCGCCACGCTGGGAGGAAGAATCATCCGAGACAAACTTCTCTTCTTCGTCGACTATCAGGGTTTGCGGAGAAACGAAGCGCAGACGACGACCTCGGTGGTGCCTACCGATACCGAGCGCTTGGGAGATTTCTCCAGCCAACTCGATTTAACCTCTCCCACCGGAGTCTTGGACTGCAACGGCGTCGCCACATACGCGGGCGAAATCTTCGACACGCGCCTAACGCAGCAACCTAGCCCAAATACCTACTGCGGCGTTCCTTTCGGCTACTCGCATGGCGTCCCCAGCAACGTGATTCCGTCCTCCTACAGCATGGATTCGCTGGGCAAGAAGCTCATCAATCTCTTTCCCGAGCCCTCTTCCGGACTCGACGTAAATGTTTTAGGGTACAACTACATCTCTGATCCGGTGACCAAGCAGACGATAGATCAGGGCGATGTGCGCGTGGATCAGGTCCTCACCAAATCCGACAACGTCTTCTATCGTTTCAGCGAAAGCAACAGTCCTGAAACCATCGGGTCGCCGTTCGCCACCCTGGCCGATGGCGGAGGCTTCTTCGACGGCATTCAGCAAATCACAGCCTACGCCGGGGCTGCCAGCGAAGTGCACATCTTCTCACCGCACAAGATCAATGAATTCCGCGCCGGTTTCAACTGGATCAAGACCAGCCGGTACCAGACGAACTACGACGTAGACATTTCTTCCCAGGTCGGGTTTCCGGGTGTTCCTTATCTGGCGGGCACG
Organism: Acidobacteriaceae bacterium; assembly: GCA_003156235.1. Taxonomy (GTDB): domain Bacteria; phylum Acidobacteriota; class Terriglobia; order Terriglobales; family Acidobacteriaceae; genus Telmatobacter. The sequence continues at coordinate 7,398 of PMGP01000402.1, read as the reverse complement.
AACAATGGGGGATTGCCGCAACTGACCTTCTCGGATGCCTCAACTCTGGGCAGCCCGACATTTCTACCTGCCATCGAGAAGCAGAAGACACTCCAGTTCTCCAACACCTTCACGCTGATTTCTGGCAGCAATACATGGAAGTTCGGCGGCGAAATCCGCCCCGAGCATTTCTCCATTTATGAGCCAGCAGATCCCCGCGGCACGATGAGCTTTACCCATCAGTTCACCGACAACGCTGGCGCTATTGGCTCGGGTGGAAACAGCCTTGCAGCCCTGCTCACGGGTCAGCCGGAGGGCGGAACCATCAACAACCTCAACAACATCGAATACTACCGTCACACTTTCGCTCTGTTTGCGCAGGACGACTGGCGCATCTTGTCCAAGCTCACGCTCAACCTAGGGATGCGCTATGAATACTTCTCGCCCGTCTACTCCCAGAACGATGCCCAGGCCAATTTCAATCCCATCACCGGCAAGCTGGATATTCCGGCGGACAGCAAGGTGAGCCTGACGCCAACGCTAGCCTCGATTCTGCCGGTGAATCACAATGCGACCGGAGCGCTAATCGATGCCGACCGCAAGGACTTCTCCCCGCGCGTCGGGCTTTCTTACAGCCCCGCCAAGCGGGTGGTCATCCATAGCGCCTTTGGCATCTTCTTCAATGGCGACGAGGCCGGACCCTACAGCAATCCCAGTCCCGGCTTCAATCCGCCCTACTTCATCAGCGAGAACTTCCCGGCGGGCTGTTCGCTGCCTTCCTACGCCTCAGCCGCGCAGGATTGTTCGGCACCGGGAATCAGCACGCTTGCAAACGGATTTCCCACCAGCGCGCTCATCGACCCCAACACACCGACCCTCTTTTCCCTCGACACCAAACTCAGGATGCCTTATGTCATGCAGTGGCATTTGGCCACGCAATATCAGTTCACAGCGAAGACCATGCTGGAGGTGGCGTACATCGGATCGAAGAGCGAACGCTCCTACATCTATCTGAATCTCAACCAGGCGCAGCCGACAATCGATCCATCCGCGCCCACCGCGCCGCGCCGCCCATTCCCCTATGTCGATGCCGCCATCGGCTATCTGAAGTCTGCCGGATCTGCCAACTACAACGGCTTGCAGGCTTCGCTCCAGCAGCGCATGAGCGCAGGCCTGGAGTTCGTCGTCAACTACACCTACAGCAAGGCGCTGGGCAACGCCAGCAGCGCCGATCTCGGCTCGCAGAACAATGACGGCTTCCGCAACAGCCTCTACCCAAACAATGAATATGGACCGCTGGACTTTGACATACGCAACCGCTTCGTTGCCAGCTACGTCTACGATCTGCCCTTCGGCATGGGGAAGCGCTTTGCCACCCACATCCGTCCCATCGATGAAGCCATCGGCCACTGGAACTGGTCGGGAATCGTCACTCTCTCCAACGGCACATGGTTCACCGTCACCGATGGGAATGCGAACTTCGCCAACTCCGATGGCCAGCAGCGTCCGGATGTCGTACCAGGCGTCAAGGCCACCGACAAGCCTTGCATTGCTGGAACCTTCTTCAACACCTGCGCTTTTAAGGATCCGCAGCCCGGTTCCTTGGGCAACGTCGGACTGAATACTCTCGAAGGTCCCGGCGACAAGAATGTCGACTTTGCCCTCTTGAAGACCGTTCCTTTGCGCGAATCGCGCCGCATTGAGTTCCGCGCAGAAGCCTTCAATGTGTTCAACCATCCCAACTTTCAGTTTGCGGCCCCCGGACCGCAGAATTCCATCAACTCCACGGTCATGGGCACGGCGACCTTCGGTTATCTCACCGGAGCGCTCGCGCCCAGGCAGCTTCAGCTTGCTTTGAAGCTCTTCTATTAATTTGGTGAGTGGCAAACGGCAAGAGACGGAAGGAAGAAGCTCGTGACTCCAATGCGGAACAGCAGTCTGGCGGCGTTGTTGACCTCTCTGGCGCTACTGAGTGTGGCGGCAGGCCAAAGCCACGGGGCTCCGCGACAAGCCGCGCGTGAACTGGCTTCGATCACTGGAAAAAACCTGATCATTACAGCCGGATCGGATGGCGCCTACGCGGTTCTTAGTGCGGGGTCCTCCAGCCCCGTGCTGCGCTCCACGGTCGAAGCTGAAGTCGATGCGAACGAGCTGCGTTCTCCCGACTATCCCCGCCACACCGTTGCGCAATCGCAGTTCACCGATTCATTTGGGACCGGGACGGCTCTCACCGTTACGCACACCGGTCTCGCCGATCGCCCCGACCTCATATGCGTCTTCCGGCTCTACAAAGATCGCGACTGGGGGGGGATCGAGGTCCGGGTTGCCAACACGACTCAGAGTCCGGTATCCGTCACTGCCATCCGCGCCATCCGAGCGTCAGACGCTCCGGTCATTGATCTCAATGGCCCGGCGAGCGCAGATCGCATTCTCTCGGACAGTTACAGCGAAGACCGCCCTCAGCTCGCCATCCGCGATCTGGGCGGTGCGACAGCCGGCCTGCACCGCGCCGTCGGCAGCCAGCTCATCTTTAACCGGCAAAGCGGCCTGAGTCTCTTCGTTGCGGCATTGACCTCGGATAAGTTGCTCACAGTCTTTCACCTCAAGGTGCAGTCCACTGCGGGATCGCCGGCTATCGTTTCATTTGAGGCTGTGGCGGAAGGAACCACCGAGATCATGCGCGGAGAATCTCTGAGCGAATCGCCTGCCGCCGAGCAGGTGGAACTCGCCCTCACGGTCAATCCTGGCGAGAGCCTTTCCTCCGAACATCTGATGATTGCGACGGGCAGTGATTATCACGCTCAGCTTGAGCAATACGGCGAAGCCATTCGCAGCCTGCATCACGGCCGCGTAGGCGCGCCCACCCCCATCGGCTGGTGGAGCTGGACCTCCTATTACTTTGGCCTCAGTCAGGCGACGGCGGGCACGAATATCGAATGGCTCGCCGAGAATCTGAAACCTCTTGGCTATACCTACTTTCACATCGATGAGGGTTACCAGTACGCCCGCGGCGAATACACAACGCCCGATGCCAATCTCTTTCCGCTCGGCCTGAAACATACTGCCGCACAAGCGCGTCAGAACGGTCTCACCTTCGGCGTCTGGACCGCGCCCTTCGAAGTCTCCGAGCGCGCATCTGTCTATCGCGATCACAAGGATTGGCTTCTGCACAACGCTGCCGGAGAGTTGATTCACATCGGTTACGTGACCGACAAAAAGGATCCCCTCTACGTCCTTGATGTCACAAATCCCGGCGCGCAGGCCTACCTGAGTCAGGTCTACAGCACTCTTCGCGACTGGGGCGTCCGCTTCATCAAGTTGGATTTCATGGACGACTCGGCCGTCGAAGGCGCCTATTATCGGCGTGGCACCACGGCCCTCGAAGCGCAGCGCATCGGCCTCGGCATCATCCGTGAGGCGGTCGGCGACGAGGTGGTGCTCGACAAGGATGGCAGCCCGATGCTGAATCCGGTCGGCACTGTCGATGCGGGCCGCATTTCGCAGGATACCGGGCATACCTTTGAAGCGAGCCGGGACGCTGCATCCGGCACCGCGGCGCGCTACTACATGAATCGCAACTTCTTCATCTCCGATCCCGACGCCTTCAGCGTTTCCACGCAGACGGTCGATGACCATGGGTGGCACTCGAACTCCGTGCCGCTCACTTTTGACGTAGCAAAGGTCTCCATTGCCCTCTCAGCTGTCTCCGGCGGCATGTATGAAATAGGCGACGATCTTCCCACGCTTGGCGAATCGCCGGAGCGAATGGCTCTGGTCAAAAACCAGGATCTTCTCAACATGGCGCGCATTGGTCGTGCCTCCATTCCTCTCGACCTGATGACCTACGCAACAGACGATGGTCAGCCCAGCGAGTTCCTGCTTCGAGAGAGCCCTCGCCAGACCATCCTTACGGTCTTCAACTGGTCAGGCAAAGAGAGTACGCGCTCGATCTCCCTTGCCGCTCTGGGTCTTCAGCCGGACCGCGCCTACCAGACCACCGAGGTGCTGGGCAACCAAAGTTGCTGCGCGCTCTCTGGCGAATCGATCGGTCTCAAACTCGCGCCTCATTCCGTTGCGGTTCTCAAGCTAATCGACACTTCCATCCCCGCATCTGTACCGCAGTTCTCGGTAGACGCGCCGGAAACTGCCACGGCAGGCGAAGGCGTCAGCTTCAGTGCCCTCGCCGCACCCGCTTCCACACCTATTCTCGCCTTCCATTGGAATTTCGGTGATGGTGTCGAGGTCGATGGCGCGAACGCGCATCACGCTTACACGCATGCGGGTCCGTACAAGGTCAAAGTAACCGCAACAGGTATCGACGGCCTCGATGATTCGAAGACTCTCGATCTCCACATTACCGGCGCGGTCGACACTCATTTCGCGCCGGAGCAGAAGCGCCGTCCCGAGTAGGGACGCGCACAAACAACTCAGGAGCAGGCATGGAATTGAAACAAGACAGCGATGACAACCGGTCGTCGGATTCCCTCAAAAGGCTCGACGTTGCCATTGTCGGAGAGATTAATCCGGATCTCATTCTTGACGGACTGCCGCGCGAACTCGCGGAGGATCGCGAACTGCTGGCCAGCGGCTGCACCCTCACCTTGGGTGGATCGTCGTCAATCCTCGCGCACAATCTGGCCTTGCTCGGTACCTCTGTCACCTTCAGTGCGCGCGTCGGCGATGACCACTTCGCCGACATATGCCTGCGCGAACTCGTCCGGGCCGGCGTCAATGTAGATCACGTTGTGCGCGCATCCGGCGGCAGCGGCACTGGAGTCACGGTGATCCTTCCGCTTGCGCAAACCCGCCGCATCCTCACCTTCCCCGGCGCGATGTCTGAGCTGAGTCTCGAAGATCTCGATCTGGATTTCATCGCCAGCGCCTCACACTTTCACCTCTCATCGCTCTTTCTTCACCGCAAGCTCTTCCCCGATATTCCCTGGCTCTTCCAGCAGATGAAGCTGCGCGGCCTCACCACTTCGCTCGACACCAACGACGATCCCGAAGACCGCTGGCAGGGAGTGGTCGACCGCATTCTCCCTTACGTCGATGTTTTCTTTGGCACCGAAGAGGATCTGCGCAAGATAGCCGGCGTCGATCAGGCTGAGGAGTTTCTCGCTCCGCGCGTCTCTGTGCTCGTGGTCAAACGCGGCGCGCGCGGCGCTTCGGCTTTCTCCGCGGGCCGCCGCTATGACTCGCCCGCGCTGCGGCTCGACGTTGTCGATGCCGTTGGGGCCGGCGACACCTTCGACGCCGGATTCTTGCATCAATGGTTGCACCGGGAACCGCTTGAAAGGTGCCTCGCCTACGGCAATGTTGCCGGAGGGCTTTCCGTCACGCGCGCCGGCGGCACTACGGCCTTCCGCGATCAGGCCCACCGCCAGAGCTTTTTTGAACGCCACTGGCAGGAAGGAGTGTTAGCGCCCTAGAGCCTCAACTCCAAAAACAAATCCTCCAGCAAACCTGGCTCTGGCCGCCGTCTCCCGCGACCATCACGCCACAACGGACCGCAAGGTTCGCTCGGGGATTCTTTGTGCTTGAAACGGTGCAACGCTCCAAGGCCAGAATACATAGCCAGACCTAGGTGGACCGAGAAGTTGGTGACTGATCATGACGACCCAGACAAACCCGCCCGGCAGCGCAACAGTTGAGAACCCGGTGAGCGCCATGCGCCGCATCTTCCGGGAAAATCGCGCAGGCAATGCCCACGGCATCTACTCCGTGTGTTCCGCGCACCCGCTGGTCCTTGATGCGGCATTTGCTCAGGCTTCGGCAGACAAGAGCCTATTGTTGATTGAGGCCACCTGCAATCAGGTCAACCAGGACGGCGGCTATACCGGCCTTACTCCATCCGGCTTCCGCGATTACGTGCACTCGATTGCCGCCGGCGCCGACTATCCTCTCGAACAGTTGATTCTCGGCGGCGACCACCTCGGCCCGAACCCCTGGCGCTCGCAGCCCGCAGCGACAGCCATGGAGAAGGCCAGCGTCATGGTCCATGCATACGCCCTGGCCGGCTTCGCCAAGATTCATCTCGATGCAAGCATGCGCTGCGCCGACGACCCCACAGTCTTGAGCGACGCCGAAATCGCCGAGCGCGCGGCCCGCCTCTGCGAGGTTGCCGAGGATGCCGCCGCCCACTCCTCCATCCGCCCGGTTTACATTGTCGGCACTGAGGTGCCCATCCCCGGCGGCGCGCAGGGTGAACTGGAAATCGACGTCACCAGCATTGCCAATGTACAGAAGACTCTTGAAGTCCATCGCTACGCCTTCGAGCGCCACGGCCTCTCTTCTGCCTGGGAGCGTGTGGTCGGCGTCGTCGTCCAACCAGGCGTTGAGTTCGGCGACGAAGCTATCGCCGATTACATTCCCCGGAACGCCGCGGAGCTATCGCATTGGATTTTGAGTGCGGAGGAAATTGTCTTTGAAGCGCACTCCACCGACTACCAGATGGCCGATTCGCTTCGCCATCTCGTCCGCGACCACTTCGCCATTCTCAAAGTTGGCCCCGAACTCACATTCGTCTTGCGCAAGGCTGTCTTCGGCTTGGCGCACATTGAGGAAGAATGGATTTCCGATGCGGGCCGTTCAAAAATTCGCGCCATTTTCGATCGAGTGATGGTTGAAGACCCCGGAAATTGGCAAGGCTATTACCGTGGCGATGCGCATCAGCTCAGGATTGCCCGCGCCTATAGTCTCAGCGATCGCATCCGCTATTACTGGCCAAACGCTGAGGTTTCCTCTGCTCTCTCCGTGCTGATCGAGAACCTCCTCCACCATTCTGCTCCTCTCCCGCTCGTTGCGCAGTACCTCCCCTTTCAAGCCGAGGCCATTCGCCGCGGTGAGATTGCGAACGATCCTCGCGCCATGATCCGCCATAGCGTCCGGCAGACTCTTGCCCGCTATTCCCAGGCCTGCGGTCTAAGCTGATTATTGGCCTAAGCTGCCGCAGGGTGCTGGAGTCAGGAAAGCCTTCGGCCCTTAGGCAGGCGTTTTTGCGCTTGTATATGTGATTCGCTGACAGCAAGATGTTGTGTCGGGCGGCGGTATTGATCTCAGTCGACAACGAGCATGAGGATGTCGAAAGCTGGTTCAGAGTTCGCTCAAGTAGTACCGGATCTCCGGATTGTGGATGCTGATCAGAATCAGTCCCCTAAAGTCGGCTTGTGACAAGTTGTCATTGAGGCATTGCATTGTTTCGGGCAGTGACGGCCTATATGGAAATCGCTGATGCGTGCGGCGACTGTTCTCTCGCGATAGCCTTTGCCTGCATGACCGCTTGTACTTCATCGAAGTGCCACGGGCGAAAGTCATGCGTATCAACGCCGACATCCATTGACAGCGCCAGTGGTTCATCCGGCAAGTTGCCGTGCGAGTGGCCATAAAGCTGCCATGCGCCGCGCCCATGATGCGGCCAGA
>PMGP01000311.1 GCA_003156235.1 Acidobacteriaceae bacterium | reverse complement strand
ACAGGTAATAGGCCGAGTGGAATTGCAACCAGGCATCGCCCTTGGACTCCAGGCCGCACTCGTAGATGGCGTTCTTGACCGCGTTCGGCTTGGGCGGCGAAAACACCTTTGCCCATAGCCACGCCAGTCCCAGAGGAGCCAGCCCAAAGCCCAGCGCCGCAAAGAAAAGAGCAGCCAGAGAAAAATAAGGATTAGAGGCCATCATGGGAAATAAGACCCTTCAGAATCAACGTACCAGTTCAAGGCCGGTTTTGGCGTAAAGATGCGGCCTTCCGGCACCTGCACCTTCCATTTTCGCCGATTCGTCCCATTCTGTGAACTGGCCCCCTGCTCTTAGTCGAACTCTGATGTATCCTCAACCGGCGAAATCGTCCTTCCCGGCGCCACAATTCCATACTTTCGATCCAGGAACTCCTGCAACCCCTCCGGGAGCAGCGCGGCTAGCTCCTGCCAGGTCAGCACCTTCAGCCGCACCCGCATCTCGGCGGACTTCACCGCCGCCATCACCTCAAACCACGCCTCCCGCAGATCTGGTCGGCGCTCGTCGTGGATCACGCAAAAGCTGCATCCGTGGGCATGCGCGGCCAGCACATTGCGAATCAGTTGGTAGCCCGCATAAGCGATTTCCCCGTCTATTGCAGTGCTGGCTCCAATGATGGCCGAGGAATGCCGGGCCGAGACCGGCATCTTAGGGCTTTCGGCCCTGACGGTTTCCCCATCATCCAACCCGGCATCTTCAAACTCCTGCGAATAGTCCTCCGGGAACTCCGTTGCCTCTCTCCGCCTCCTGGTGGCCAACTCCACGCGCGGCAACAACTCCCGGTCGAAGACTGCATCGAAGTCCCGGTACGCCTCCACGACCGCCTCTGCCTTGATTTGAAAGTCGCTTTCCGTCAGCTTGGCCTCGACCAGCAACTCGCCCCATCGCATATCGACCTCAGTGCGATCAAAGCGACCGCTCTTGAGCGGCACACGCGCCTTCCACCCAAAGACCGGCGAGTCCTCCCCATCCGCTCCAAGAGTCCGCCGCATCGCAGGCGCCTCCGCCACGCCCGGTGTGCAGAAGATGTTCATCAACAGGGCATCAGAGCTCATGGACGAGTCCAGCTCCCGCCACTTTCGTCCCGACTCCGCCTTGGGCAGCGCGCGCCCCTGCGCATGAATCTTGTCGAAGCGCCGCATCCACTCCGGCCGCGCCGCAATCGCCGAATAGGCCGCGTCAAAAAAATTCCCGTGCCGCGCGCTCTCCGGCGGATAAACGATCACCGGCGGATTGCCGTAGCTGCGCACATGCGCCCGTCCCCGCGCCCACCGCCGGTTGCGCAGCCCCAGCTCCCGCCGCAGTTCACTCGCAAACCAGCCTGATTTGATCGTCATATCGAGCAGCCTACACCGCGCGGCGCGATGCCGCATACTCACGCCAGCCCCAGAAAAGCAAGGGCGGGAAGCCCCGCCCTCTTCCTGCATTCATCTCTGCTTCAAATTGTTGCCTAATGCTAAGACCATGTGATTTAGTAATTATGCTTGGACAAGCGCGGGCGTGGACGCCCGCGCTACAGCCGGCCAGGAGGACGGCGCTACATTCCTGACCTTACAAATTCAAGCGCTCACGGTACTAGTAGCTCAGCTCCAGCACATTGATCGAGTAAGGCGCGAAGCTCTGTTTAAACTTCAGCCCGGCGACCGCAATCTTATGCTCCACCGGCACCACCACATCGGGATGCGTGATGCTGTTGGTTACGTTGGGCGTCTTGCCACTCAGCGTGATCAGCGTTGCATCGCGCTCCACGCGGGCCACGCCATTGAGCGCAATGTTTAGCGCCGCCTCTTCCGACGTAGCATTCACCACCTTGACGAAGAGCTTGCGCTGCTTTTCGTCGCGCGTGGCCGAGGCAAAAACCCGCGGGCCGGCGTTGGCCAGCTTTGCATCCACGGCCTCCGTGCCCAGGTACGTGCCGAAGAGCACCTGCGCCCAATAGCTGGGCGAACCGTAGCTCGAGAGCGCGTCGTAGCCGATCAGGTCCGTATCCCATTGCATTCCGCCTGGATTCACATTCACCAGCAGAGGCGCATAGCTGGCCATGATAATCAGGTCGGCGTTGCGCTCCATGCCGGTCATCCAGGCAGCGTCGCCCAGCGCCGCTTCCAGGTTGGGCGTCGGCGTGCCCTCGCGCGTCGCCCACTCGCCCACAAAAATCTTTGGCCCCGTGCGGTCGGCTTTGTCGTAGTGGCTGGCTTTGGCATACGACTCCTCCGCCGGCAGATAAAAATGCTCATCCAGCACGTCCGGCTTCACGCTCTTTACCGGGTCAGTGGCAATCAACTGCAAATGCGGATAGCGCTGCTTGATCGCGGTGTAGAACTGCGCAAAGCGGCCGTCATACGAGTGGGAATGATCGAACTCGTCCTCGTTGCCAATCTCCACGTAGTGCAGCGGGAAGGGAGCCGCGTGGCCATTTTTAATGCGCTCAGTGCCCCACTTGGTCTCCGGGCCGCCGGTCACAAACTCGATCTCGTCCAGAGCGTCGTCCACATAGGGCTTCAGTGCCGGTCCCGGCTCCACATGCTCCTGGGCCATCGAATAGCCGGCATAGACCGCCAGAACCGGCTCGATTTTCAGGTCCTCGCACCACTCCAGGTACTCCAGCAACCCCATCCCGTCCGAGGAGCGATAATGCCAGGGGCTGGGATGCGTCGGCCTGTCCACCCAGGGGCCGATGGTCTTCTTCCAATCGAAGCGCTCGGCAATGTGGTCTCCCTCCAGGTAGTTGCCGCCCGGCAGGCGCAGGAACTTGGGATGCATCGCCGCCAGCTTTTCCATCAGGTCGATGCGGTTGCCAAACGGCCGGTCGTGATAGGTGGGCGGAAAGAGCGACACCAGGTCGAGCCAGAGAGTCGACGGCCGCGGAACGGTCAGGGTCAGATGATTATTCGCTGTCGCGGGAACATCCGCCGTCTTGAGCGTAAAGCTGTACTGCTTCCACTCGCCCGTCACTCCGGTAACCGTCGCGGTGGCTGCGGTTGCGCCCGTTTCATCGTTCACCAGGCTCACGGTCACAGGAACGCCGACGCTATCCGTCTTGGCGTAGAACGACCCGGTGTAAGTCGTCTGCGGCCGAACGGCAATGCCCCAGAAGCCGTCGTTTTGCACCCCGGCAGGCGCGGCTTCGGAGGCCGCTGTCACGCTGACCTTGATGCTGCGCGGGAGAGCCTCACTGGGACCTGTCGTTTCGTCCATTGAAATCTGCACCGCGGACTCTCCCCGCGCCACCATCGACCAATGGAAGAGCGATCCCCAGTCTTTGCCGATGGCGCGGTCGCGCACCAGCTCGGGATAAACTCCGCCGTCATAGGAGAAGTTGATCTCCTCGGTCATCAAACCATAAAGCATGGGGCTTACCTGGGCTGTGGGATGATCCACCTGCAGGTCAAGCGAGGGTGCCTGGGCAACCAGGCTCAAGGGCAGGGAAGCGATAAGCGGGATGAGAGAAAAAGTTAGTTTTCGCATACGCGGTAAGTCTATACAAAGCCGCCCACGGTGACAATGTGGGAAAGCATTTTCTTAGCGGTACGCCCCGCTCAACCCTCGAGGCCCGCGGCAATCTCTGCGAGCACCGCCTGCGGCAACGCGGGCATGGCGCCGGAGCGCGAGGCCATCCATGCGCCCCAGCGATTGCCCGCCTCGTTCAGCGTAGCCAGGTCCGCCCCACGCAGCAGGTAATGGATCATCGCCGCGGTAAACGCATCCCCCGCGCCGATGGTGTCGGCCACTTCGACGGGAATTCCTGGGTGCTCGTGCTCTTCTTCGCGCGTCAACAGCAGGCTGCCTTGGGCGCCGCGTGTCACGGCCACCATTCGCAACGAGGTGAACTCCTTGAGCAGTTGCTTTGCGGCGACCCGCAACCATCCGGACGTGGGAATTGGCAAACCCAGCAGTTCCAATACGCGCGGCGCCTCTGCATCGTTCATCTTCAGCACCGTGGCCAGTTCCAGCGATTCGCGAATCACCTCGCCGCAGAAGAACGGTGCCCGGAGATTTACGTCGAAGACCCGCGCGCACGAGGCCGGTGTCCGAGCCACCAGCGTCTGAATGGTCTGCCGCGACTCTCGGGAACGCTGCGCCAACGAGCCGAAGCAAATGGCGTCCGCCCGCACGGCCAGTTGCACCCACTCATCCGTCAACTCCATAAAATCCCACGCTGCCGGATGGTGAATCGTATAAGCCGGTTGCCCGCTCTCGAACTTCACCGTTACCCGGCCCGTCTCCTGCGCCGGGTCCACCTGCATGAATCGCGCGTCGGCCGGCAGTGGCTCCAACAGCTCGACTGCTTTCTTGCCTAGTTCGTCGCGGCCGATGCGGCTCAAGATCGCTGCGTGATTGCCCAGCCTCGCGGCCATCACCGCAAAGTTGGCCGGCGCGCCGCCCAGCAGCATCCCTTCCGGCAGCACGTCCCACAACAACTCGCCAATGCCGAGAATCAGTTTCGCTTGCGTCAAAGTTTCTTCCTTTTCCCGAGTCCCTATTCCCTAATCCCTGCTTTATCCCGCCCAGCGCCATATCGAGCAATCCTCATAATTCGTCGAGGCATACTCCCCGTCCGGCTGATTGGCCAGGATGCGATGGTCGGCAATCGCATCGGCACGGGAGCGGCGGACCTGGCCCAAAAACAGCCTTGCAAAACCGGACTGCTGCTCCAGAACGCACTCCTGCTCGTTATTCACATAAATCAGGTCCAATTCCCCTGCCCGCCCAATAAGAACCTTCCTCCACGCCGCCAACAACCGCCGCATCACCGGCGCGCCAAACGGATTGAATAGAAACGCCAGGCACGGCCCCTCAGGAAGCGGAAATTCGACCGCATCGCCGCAGACCAGCTTCATCGGCGTCCGTGCCCGCCCTGAAGCCCGCCAAACGGCCAGATTCTTTCGCCCAATTCGCCCCAGCGTCGGATTCAGCTCCACACCCACCACCTGGCGAAAGGGCAACTCGGCGGTCAGCAGCATCGCCCGCCCCATCCCCGCGCCCACATCGATAAAGCTGACCTCCTCCAGCGCCCAGCCCGGCCGGCTTTTCTGCCAGCGCCTCAACAGCGCCCGCAAGACCGAAGGCGCAACCCCGTAATAAGCCGTCGCATGGCGGTCGTGCAGGTGCCCGCTCTTCAGGTGCCGCCCGGCAACCAGCCCGCTGGTCCGCACCCCGAATTCCTCGTCAAACGGGTGGCGTGTGAATCCCTCGCCAACCCTGAGCCCCGGCAGCCTCCGCCGCCCTGAAGTCTTGCTGGTTGTCATTCAAAAAATCCCCATCGTGCCCCGGAAACATAAGAGCCTCCCGCGCTGGGGAGGCTCTGAGGTTTGTGTAGCTGAATTGACTCTAGCGAAAACGCAGCGCCTTGATGGCCTCGGGCAGCCGTTCTTCGATCATCCTGGCGCGCTCCACGGCGATGCCGCCCAGGTACGACGGCGCCGGCGTAGTCGTCAGCACCAGCGCCAGCAAAGACGCCGAGAAAATCAGCCCTGCTACGCCCGCCGAAACCAGCATATGGTAAGTGTCTTCTATATCCAGGCCGAAGAAGTTGAAGGCCACATGCTCCAGCGGTTTGAAGTGATTCAAAACCGCCAGCGCAAAGAGAAAGAAAAAGACCGCCAGCGAGGTCAGTACCGTCAGTGTCACATCCAAGCTGCGGTGGAACTTCTGTCGCGCGCTGCAGTGCGGGCATTCGGCAAAATGCTGCTCGTAATCCTTGCGCATCTCCGGAGAAATTCCGGAAATGTCGTAGCGCCAACTCGCCAATATGCTGCCGGCGACTCTATCTGTGCATTGGGTTGTAGCCATAATTTTTAGACTCACTTTGCAAAGGATGTGTTCAACCGCTATGGTTTTGTGCGGCGTACGTGGCCTGGGGGGCAAAAAAACCAGATGCTCAGCCTCCCGGGCAAAATTCGCTTGCGCCGCCCGGTCTGCTCTGCATCTTACAGGGCGGAATGCCCTGGCGTCTCCCTTGCCAATCTACCTGGTACAGAGTGATTCCGTTACTAACACTATTGTAACCTACATCACCTAAAAGTAATAGAAGAAAGTGGCTCGTGTTGGGTAGCCAGCAGCAGCATATTGGCCAATAGGCTCGCCCGGCCGTTCAGGGCGCGTTCCGCCGTGACCCGCGCCAGCTCTGGAAGATTATTGCTTTCAGATAGATGCGCCAGAATCACATAGGCCGCCTGGCCGTCGTAATCCTCCTCCAGAAAGCTCGCCGCCGCCTCGTTGGAGAGGTGACCGACCCGCGACATTACCCGCTGCTTCACCGACCAGGGGTAGGGGCCGTCCCGTAGCATCTCCAGATCGTGGTTGGATTCCAGCAGCAACAGGTCCAGGTCCTTTAGCTGCGCCTTGACGTTGGGTGAGATGTAGCCCAGATCGGTGACAAACCCCATCCGCACTCCCTCGGCGGCAAAAACAAAGCCCACCGGATCGGCTGCGTCGTGCGGAGTGGTAAACGGGCTGATGCGAATGTCGCCAATCTCGAATGCCTCCCCTGCCGCAAAGTACTCCACCGCCGGCAGCCATGTGGGTTCCTTTGCCTTGGCCGGCTCTTCCGGCTCGGCAGGCTCGTCCTGCTTGGCCGATTCAGCAGCCTCGGCAGACGAATCCAAGACCAGATCGCTCTCGTCCGGCTCGCCCTCTTCGGCTGGATTGTCAGTCTCCGCCTGCCTCTCGGCAGCCTGCCTGCGAATCTGCTCCAGCCACTGCGCGTAGGTCATCTGCCGCCGCGGCGAAAGCCAGCGCATCCACGCCCGATGCGTGCCCTCGGTAAAGTACACCGGAATCCCCAGCTTGCGTGCCGTCACAGCCACCCCGCCAACGTGGTCGGAATGTTCATGAGTGATGAGAATCGCGTCCAGCGTCTCCGGCTCCTCGCCCACCTGCCGCATCCGCCTGAAAAGCTCCCGGCAGCTCAGCCCGCAATCCACCAGAATCCGCGTCCGCCCGCCTGTGACAACCGTCGCATTGCCCTTCGATCCCGACGCCAGCACCGTGAATCGCACCATGCTTCGAGCATACCGCGTGGGGCTGTGCATCGTCGGGCACATTGAAGGGGCGGACTTTCGGCTTCTACTATTTCGTCCCCGCCAGATTCGCCGGAATCTCAATCGTGACCTGCGTGCCGCGTCCAGGATTGCTGACCACGCTGAACCGCGCCTCGTTGCCGTAGAGCACATCGAGCCGCTCCTGCACATTTTTCATGCCGATGCCGCTGCCGCTGCGTCTGAGCGCCGAGGCTGGCTGATTGCCCATGCCCACGCCGTCGTCGGCCACCTCGATGCGCACGCGGTCGCCTTCCAGGCGGCTGCGCAGCGTGACCGTGCCGCCATTGATGCGTGGCTCCAGGCCATGCTTGATGCTGTTTTCGATCAGCGGCTGCAACAGAATGCTGGGCACTAGAACCGCCAGCGTCCGCGGGTCGATCTCCTTTTCCACTCTCAGCATGCCGGCGCCGAAACGGACGACTTCGATGTCCAGATAATCGTCGGTAAACTTGAGCTCCTCGCTCAGCGGCACGTAGCTGTCGTGCTCCTTGAGCAGGGCGCGCAGAATGTTGGCCAGCTTGACGATCATCTCCCGTGCCAGCTCAGGTTTCATGCGCACCAGCGAGGCGATGGAGTTCAGAGTGTTAAACAGAAAATGCGGGTTGATCTGGCGTTGCAGGGCGTCGAGCCGGGCCTCGAGCAGTAGCCGCTTCTGCTCTTCGAGCTTCATCTCGATGCGCAGCGCGTTCCACACCTTGAGCGCAATGCCCACATTGATGGGCGCGCTGAGGTAAACCAGCGCCTGCAGCCACCACTGGCTAGTGACGAGCGCAAAAAGCCGGTGCGGAAATTCATAGGCTATCCAGTCCCGGCAGGCCTCGGCGGCCGCGATAAGGACCAGCATCAGAATCTGGCGATCCAATCCAGGCTGGAGCAGGTTGCGGCGCACCCAGCGGTACAGGCTCAGGTCGACGAAGGGCGTGAATGACCAGATCTCCTCCTTTTCGACAAAGCGGCCCAGCAGGCCCGCCACGAGGCCCAGCGCGGCATTGAAAGGCAGCGCCAGAAATTCATGGTGGTAGACGGCCGGCCCCGAGAGCACCGCCCCGCCCAGCATGGCCCACTCAGGACCAACCAGCAGTCCAAGGAGAATAATCGTTTCAAAGGAGATGTCGGCGGCCAGGAAGTTGGGCACCGCAATGCGAATCCACACGCCCAGCGTGAGCGGCACCAGGAAAAACGCCAGCAGCGCCAGAGTCTGTGCGGGACGGCGCTGCTCGGCAAAGAAGAGCCGCCGGAAGGTGGT
>PMGP01000351.1 GCA_003156235.1 Acidobacteriaceae bacterium | reverse complement strand
GAATCCCTGCAGGCCCACCAAAGTAATATGCATGTATGTCATATATAATCAATAGTATACAGAATAACTGGCAACAAATATAGCAGCCATATTCTAAGTACACTTGCGCTTAAGTTTCGCTTTCGGCACAATTCCGGTACAGTGCCGGAACATAAGCACTGTATCGGAGCAAATATGGCGACTTTCGTATAGACCTCTTCTGGAACCTGGAAAGTAGTCGTTCGGAAGAATGGCCGGCCCACCAGCATCAAGACATTCCGAACCAAGCGAGACGCGGAAGACTGAATCCGCTCGCGCCGTCTTCGCTCAGGCAGTAGAGAAGCCCCTATAATGCCTGTTTACGCAACGCCCAGCGCCTTTTTCGTGCGCGCCGGAGCAAAAATAGACCAAGCAGCGTCGTCTTGGTGAAGCTTGCGGTTCATTTACTGATACAACACGGTGACCGCCATAGCTCCTGCCGATACCGTGGCACTGACAACTGGCGCCGTCCCTGTTTCAACATTGGAGTTTGCCACCGCGACATTCCAGCTTCCCGACGGCAGCGTAACGGATTGCGCGCTGGTGCTTGAGTTGTAGATAATCAAGGCCTTGTTCCAGCTTTCATTCGCTGCCGCCGAGGCATTGATAGTGGTGACTACCAGCGATGCGCTCTCCTGGTTCGACTGCACATTGGTATTGATCTCACTCCAGGTGCTGAATCGCAAGGATGGGTGCGCCTTGCGCAGCGCGATGAGCGCCTTGACAGTTGCATAGGTCGCGGCGTCATCGGTATTGCTCTGGAGGTTAGACCAGAGGAGATCGTATTCCATGTTATAGCTGTTGTCGTTGTCGCCCTTGGTGCGCTGGAATTCGTCGCCCTCATACATGAATGGGATCCCCTGCGAAGTAAGGATCATGCCAAACCCATAGGTAATCAGGCTATTCGTAAGAGATTGCCCAGTCTTGCTGTTGGCAGACTGCCATTCAGTGACTTTGTCATACAGGTTAAGATTGTCATGCACCGAGACATAGTTGATACTTTGTTCTGGCGCGGCCGCAAAGGCCGCCTCCCACTCGTCGGAGTTTGCCATGGCCGGAAACGACGGCACCGGAGACCCAGCAACGCCCAGTGAAATGGGACCATAACCCGCATCACCGGTGCGTGGCCATGTCTGCCCAGCGATGTAGGCGCCATAGTAGCTGTCGCTCATTGACTGGTCGAACAGAAATCCAGTATTCCCACCAGCATCATCATTGGTGCCCTTGAGGGCTCCCCGGTAGCCTCCATTGAACGCCCCGAAGTGCGACGAAGGAATGGTGCCGACATTGCCGAGATTGAATGCCGTAATTGCCGGAGTTCCATCAACCCACGGTTCCCCATAGAGGAGCAGATTGCGCTCTGGATACATGGTCGTCAGGTAGGTTCCCCATTGATTGACGGTCGTAAGAGGAAATACACCGAGCAAGTCGAAGCGGAATCCATCCACATTGTATTGAGTGACCCAATACTCCAGTGAGTCCTGAATCATGCGCGCGACCATGGCATTTGAGCCATTGATGGTGTTACCGCATCCAGTGATGTCGGTGGTCAGGTAATAGTCGGAGCTGATCCCGTCAAAGACTGATTCGCTGCTGGTGTGGTTATAGACTACGTCCATGATCACGCGAATGCCCTGCTGGTGGAAATTGTCGATCATCCTCTTAACTTCGAGAACGCGGTTCGCATAATTGGTTGGAGTCTGCGAGTAGTTGGCCGTAGGAACGTTGTAGTTCAGCGGATCGTATCCCCAGTTGAAGCAGTTATTTTCCGCCGTAGTGCTGATGCAGTCGTTGAAGTCGAAGAAAGGCATGATCTGAATATGAGTAACTCCCATTTCGGTGAGATGGCTGATACCGGTGCTGTGAGCGCCTGTGACGCCGTTCACCGTGGTCCCGGCATCCGTCATGCCCTCGAAGTATCCGCGATCCGCCACCGGCACGCCAGAGCTGGAATCGTTGGTAAACTCCCGCACATTAGCTTCATAGATGATCGAATCAACCCGATTGGTGAGCGTTGGGCGCGGCGTCCATCCTGATGACAATGTAGTCAGGCTCGGGTCCATCACAATGTTGTTGTTGGTGCCAGGCACCACCATCACGCCATAGGGATCGCGCGTGGTGACTCCTCCAACCTGGAAGTTGTAGGTCTGCAGCTTCAAATCTCCCGGCACAATCACAGAGTAAACATCGCTGTAGCCGTTTTCGTTCGCTACCATGTGCATCGGATACAAGGTAGAGTTGAGGTTCAACTCCACGTTGCTGTTGTTAGGCGACCAAATGGAAAAAGTGGATTGAGCCAGAGTGTACATCACCCCCAGGCGAATGGCTTGAGCAGTCGTACAGCTTCCCGTGCTCAAAGTGACAGCGCTGGTCAGGGCTGATAGATTTCCGGCGGTATCGTAGGCTTCCACCGCATAACTGTAACTTGTGCCGGCCGCTGGTGTGGCGTCGTTGTAACTGAGATTTGCAGTGGTGGCAAGGGCGCTGCCGTTCCGCAGAATCTGGTAGCCCGCAATGCCTATCAAACTGGTAGAGGCTTCCCAGCTCAGGATGACGTTGCAAAAGGTCGCGTTCTCCACGGCGGTAAAGCTGGTTGGCGCCGTCGGTGCTGTCTTGGTGGCGGCGAGCGTCGTGACCGGGAGCGCGGAGCTGAGCACCGAAGTATCGCCAGCCGAATCGTATGCCGAAACCGTATAGGAATACGCGGTGGAGGCCAGCAGCCCAGTATCTGTATAACTCGTGCCGGTAGACGAGCCCTCCTTGACTGCATTGCGGAAGATGTTGTATCCAGACACGCCCAGTGCAGAGGTAGAAGCAGTCCAACTCAGGGAAACCGTGCTCGATGTGCCCGTGCCAGCCGTCAGGTTTGTCGGTTGAGTCGGTGGTGCCTGCGCCAGTGTCGTGACCAAGAGAGTGCTGCTGGCGGCCGAGGTATCCCCGGCCGCGTCATAGGCCGATACAGTATAGGAATAGGTCGTTGAAGCGGCAAGCGCCGTGTCAGTGAAACTGGTGCTCGTGGAGGTTCCAACCTTGTTCCCATTGCGAAGGATCGTGTAGCCCGCAATCCCCTGGCTGGCGGTTGACGCCGTCCAACTCAGCGCGACACTGCTCGATGTGACCGTGCCAGAAGCAAGAATTGTCGGTTGGCTGGGTTGAGCGAGCGTTGTGACCGAGATCGCAGTGCTGGCAGCCGAGGTATCGCCCGCCGCGTCATAGGCCGAAACGGTGTACGAATAGGTGGTATCAGCGGCGAGGCTGGTGTCCGTGTAGCTGGCCGTTGCGGAGGTGCCGACCTTGCTCGCATTGCGCAGGACATTGTAGCCAGCCACGCCCGCACTGGAGGTCGAGGCCGTCCAGTTCAAGGCGACGCTGCTGGCGGTGATGGTGCCCGCGGCGAGCTTTGCTGGTTGAGTAGGCGGCTGTGTGGAAGTAGACGAACCAGAGGAACTGCCCGACCCGCACCCGGCGACAGCGAACATGGCTGCCATCGGAATGAGGATGAACACAAATCTGCATAACTTCATGAATGCCCTTTCGTATCCTATGCACAAACGATTCCTCCGCCTGCGAAAAACCAGAAAGTAAATGTCTTTCGTTTCTACTGGCGCACTCGTTCCGATTCATCCTGATTCGATTCTTTGTCTCCGAACTGGTCTGCGTGGCCTTTCGCTACGAGAAAACCGTGATGGGCTATCCGCCGATTCTACTGCTCAAAGCGCAACAGATGGCTGCCACGAGAACCCGACTTGTCGCTGTTCAGAAGGCCACGTCAGATGACCTCTTTTACACTTTCTCGTCAAGAGCCCAAAAAGCTGATAATCGTTTCGTCGGAAAAGATCGACTTGGGCGCGGAGCGTTCTAGCGTTGGAGCAGTGGCAACGCCCTGCTCGATGCAACTTGCGCAGGCATGCTTCTCGTCCATGATACGAGTCACAAAGAACTCAAGAGGCTTCCTGTCGATAACTTCGGACACTTCATAGCCGAAAACCTTGGTATCGCCGCCGCACTCGCTGCAGGTGCAGATCTCGGGGGGCAGGCAATGATCTTATCAACACGCTGCAGGTGCTCCGGCAGTTCGTTGCGACCGGGATGATTTTGACGGCTGCGTCGTTTCTTGTGGGCCGTATTGCTTCTCTCGGCCGACTCAGGCCTACAAAACTACAGTTTCAGAATTAGCAACGGGCCGTTTTCTGGCACTAATAAAGTGTCGGAAAAACGGCCCGTTGCCTTACTTGATGTACGGCGTCATTCCACCGTGAGTGGGAAGACCGTAGTCTGTTGAATCGCGGTGGATCCGGATCCTGAAGTTGCAGTAACACCAATCATTGTTGAGGACGGGTGGTAGTGTATCGCTCCGCATCCATTAGCCGTGGCCATTACGAGGATGCACACAACGAGCAATAACAGCCGTTGCAGCATCTTCCGCCGTTTGAATCCGATGCAGCAGAAAAGGGCAGCCAGCATCGAAGCGGGATAAAGCGATTTGGTCCTGTTGAGTATTGCCGTGGAATTCGTTTTAGAAACAGTCATGGTGGTTGTCACAGGAGTAGTCGACGTCGGTGTGACACTGGTCGGGCTGAAGCTGCACGCTGTATTGGCGGGCAGACCCACGCACGCAAATGTAACCGCCGCACTGAATCCATTCTCGGGCGTGATTGTGATGGTGGCTTTTGCGCTATTCTGATCGGTAACTGTCAACATTTGCGTAAGACCGTTGGATGCGCCAGTGATCGTAAATGTTGGCAGTACCACGGTCACCGCTTCCACCGAGTAGGCCAGCGTGCTGTCGTTGAATGTGAAGTTGTAGGTGGTCCCGCTCCCTGAGGTGAAGTTGATGTTGCCGGCGCTCACAGGACTCAATGCTGCCACGCCATCCGTACCGCTGGCACCCCAGCTTGAGGAGTTAGACCAGTTTCCATACGCGTCGTACTTGTACGCGTAGGTGGTATATGGAGCCAGTGTCACCAGGACCTGCCATGTGTCGTTGGCGATCAGGCTCATGGATGTGGTAGTCCAGTTGTTCATTGCACCACGCAGGTCCATCGTTGGGTAGGCGGCGGTGAACGCCGAAGCGGCGGCTGTGGTCGCCGACACGGTGGAAGACGCTGGCGAAGTACCTGCGGCGTCGGTGGCCGTCACGTTGTAGAAGTACTCCGTGGCGCCTGTGAGGCCGGTGTCGGTAAAGCCGGCGGTGCTCGGTGTGCCTACGGCAGCGAAGGTTCCGGTTGCAGAGGTGGAACGCGACACCGTGTAGGAGGATGCGTTGGTGCTGGCAGTCCAGGCCAGGGTGATGGAAGAGCTGGAGGCCGGAGTTGCGGTCAGGCCCGTGGGTGCTGCAGGAATCGGTAACGCCAAAGTGGTCGCCGTTGCTGTGGAAGACGCGGCCGAAGTTCCTACGCTGTTGGTGGCCGTCACGTTGTAGTAGTACTTGGTGCTGGGAGTCAGGCTGGTATCGGAATAGCTGATGTTGCTCGGTGTTCCGATGGAAGTGAAAGTTCCGGTGGCAGTTGCGGAACGGTAAA
Source organism: Acidobacteriaceae bacterium (assembly GCA_003156235.1). Classification (GTDB taxonomy): domain Bacteria; phylum Acidobacteriota; class Terriglobia; order Terriglobales; family Acidobacteriaceae; genus Telmatobacter. Next base: position 11,211 of record PMGP01000351.1, on the reverse strand, counting down.
CCGTGTATGTGGTGGCGCCGGCGCTTGCGGTCCAGGCGAGGCTGATGGAAGAGCTGGAGGCTGCCGTTGCGGTCAGGCCTGCCGGCGCTACCGGAGCTGTCGTCGCGGCACCCTCGGTCTGTCCGACATAGATTGCGATTGCAGGCACTGCGGATACACCAGGGACACCCATGGCGGGCACAGTGACGGTGGCATTGCCATTGGCGCTGACGACGACAACATCCGCCGTGCAGGAGCCGCCAGACAGGGTGCCGTTGACAACGTTGCAATACGTTCCCCCAGGCAGTCCGGTCTCGAACGTCGTGGTCCAGGCAGCTGTGTCGTTGTTCAGAGCTACAAAGCCGACGGCAGTGCCGACATTGACGCTTCCGTTGCCATTGATGTCACTGCTGGGGGCGCGGCTGAACGCGATCTGGTTGTTGGTGCCGACCGTCCAGGTGTTCATGCTTGTGCCGTGAGTTGCGATGTTGAACCCGACCATATTGGCAATATCCGTCCAGCGGTGGATGAAGTCAAAGCCAGTTTTCGGTGTGGTGCGCGACGTCGGAACCTGTGCAACGCCGGCAATAAATGCGCTGGTGCAGACGGTAGCGCTGGAGCCGGAGGGTACGGCGCAGCCAGCCGGCGCAGCATTATTGTCGATGAAGCGATATCCGGATTGAACCTGCGCCATCTCCCCATAGGGTGATGCCAACATGAAGATATTGGCCAGGTCGTACATGTAAGAGGTGGTCGAATCGTTGGGATCGCCAGTAACAAAATCGCTGGCGGTCAGCGAATTGCCGTTGTTGCGTTCGGTATCCCAATCGTCGACCAGGGTCTGCACACCGGTAGAAGCGTCGAAATCCCAGGTTCCGCCCCAGTTGCCGGGCGTGCCCATGTCGGTTGGGATAGCTGACAGCGACGCTCCATATTCGCCACGAAGCGCCTGCATCATCAGAGTTGAGAATTGAAACTCCTGAACTGCGCCGTTGGGGAAGAATTGTGAACGCGGATTTGATTCGCCATCAACCATTACTTCCTGGGTAACCCATGGCGCCTCGCCTTCAAGCGTTAAAGCCTGCACAGTATTCGCTGCGGCGAAGATTTGCGCCATCGCGAATTCCTGTTGGTGCTTCGCTGCATCGAGGCGGAAGCCGTCAATTCCCATGCCCAGCAGCAATTCCACATAGGCTGCAATCTTGGCCTGGGTAGTGGGATTTTCGGTGGCGACATCCGGCATTCCCTCAAGCTCGCAATTCTGTGTGTCGTACTGGCCGATTCCACCGGGGTATTCAGTCGCGAAATTGGACAGGAGAGAGGCCGCAGCGGCAGTCGGGGAACTGGGCGTCGCGATGGTTCCACCGTTGTAGTCGGCTGAACTGATCGCACAGGCCGGATGAAAATCAGTCGCGCTGAAATTCGGATATACCGGTGGTGTACTGGTCCAGGAGGAGGTGCCGTCGGTTGCCCCGTTGGGTGAAGTCCCGGAACCGCCAGCCATCTGATTGGTCACGACGTCGGCGTACACTCGCACTCCGGCTGCATGACAGGTATTGATCATCGTCTGCAACTCTGCTGCGGTGCCCATATCGCTGGTCAAGCTGGTGTAATTGACCGGCTGGTACACATTCCACCAGACCGGCGACGTTACCCCAACGTTGCTGAGCGAAGCCTGCGGGGGCGATATCTGTACGCCGCCGTAGCCTTTCGGCCCCAGGAACTGTGTGCACTCCAGTGCAATATCGTTCCAGCTCCATCGGAAGAGCTGCACCGAGGTATACGGGGGGTTCAAGTTGGTATTAACGGTAGCTGTCGCCGGCGTCACCGAGTAGGCCAGCGTGCTGTCGTTGAATGTGAAGTTATAGCTGGTCCCAGTCCCAGAGGTGAAACTGATGTTGTTTTGGGAGTTCGCTAAACCCACGCCAGCCGTACCGCTGGCACCCCAGTTTGAGGTGGGCGAGGCCCAGGTTCCAGTTGCGTCGTACTTGTAAATGTAGGCAGTGCTTGGAGTCAGCGTCACCGCGACCTGCCATGTGTCGGTGCCGATCAGGGTCATGGGTGTGGTACCCCAGCTGTTCATCGCTCCACGCAGGTACATTGTTGGGTAGATGGAGGTCATCGAAGCATCTGGGGCGATTGCGGAAGACTTAACGGTAGCTGCCTCCGCGCTCGGCAGCATACTCAGGATGGCTACTACGAAGGTCAGAGCGATCAGCGCCCCAGACATCATCTTGCAACGTTTCATTGTGGTTTTCTCCTCACACAACTGATGTAATTTGTCATTGGCCAACGAAAAATCCGGACGGATTTCAGTGCTGAAGTCGCCTTTAACTGCCCTCCATTTGCGACATCGACAAGATTGTCGCAAGTGGAGGGGCGCCCAGCACTGTATACCTTCAGGAGAAACGCGCTAGAAGACGAAACGAGCCGCACCTTGCAGCTCGCGGTTGCTGTTGGCCTGTGTTCCTTCGACCTGGCCGAAGTTTCCACCGGTCATGCTGGAATTCGGATTGGTGAATTCCGCGGAGTTAAGAACGTTGAAGGCATCGCCATGCAGCTCCAGCGTGTACTTGCCCATCACATGGAAGTTCTTCTGCATGCTGACATTGACTGTGCGGTATCCCGGTCCGAAAACCTGATTGCGGCCCAGTGTGCCCAGGCTCAGGTAGGTCGGAGTGCTGTTGTATCCGGGCACCGAAACGGGATCGGCGAAGGAGGTCGGGTCAAACCAATATCCGGAGCTGCTGGTGCTCTTGGGATAACTGATGGGCTTGACCAGGTTGGGCCGGTTTCCAGGCTGAAAATGTCCTGTGGAGAGATCAACCGGCGAACCAGACTGAATCAGAGCGATAACGCTGCTCTGCCAGCCGCCGACCAGCCAATCCAGGGCGGTTGGCACTTTGTTGGCAAAGCGCTGGCCGTGGCCAAAGGGCAGCAGATAGACAATCGACGTGCTGAAGATCTGGCGGAAATCCTGGCTGGAGTTGCCGTAGCCGGCCAGCGGGGCGTAGTAGAGAGCCGCGGTCTGGCCCTGGAAGGCGCCCGGCGAGTCGTCAAGCGTGTGCGACCATGCGTAGGATACGGTTGCAGTCAGTCCGTTGGTGGCGCGGTGTTCCGCATGAACCTGCAAGCCGTCATAGTTGGAGATGCCGTTGTAGGAGTTGAGGTTAATGCCGCCCAGGCTGGGCAGGTTCGGGATGCCGGTGCCAAACTGATTCATGTTGTAGGGGTAGAACGTGGACAGATGTTCGCCCCTGGTTCCCACATAGGCAACATTCAGAATATTGTTAGAGCCAAGTGCGCGCTCCACCTGAACGTTCCACTCATGAATCATGCTGATCTGATTGTGCTTGCCGACGGCAATCATGCTGGTGCCGGTGGGCGGGTTCATGGGATTGAAGTTGGTGTAGCCACGTGCCGGAAGCGCCGTGGTCACCGTGGTGGGGGCGGTGTAACCCGCGCAGTTGTAGTTGTTGCCAGCGTTGGTCGTGGCCTGGTTAAGCTGGCCGGTGAAGGTGATGCAGTATCCGTCGCTGGCCATGTAGCTGNNGGGTAGTAGAAGATGCCGTAGCCGCCGCGGAGCACCGTCTTGCCATTGCCGGTCAGATCGTAGGCAAAGCCCACGCGCGGACCAAAGTCGCCATAGACCTGAGCAATGATGCTCCTGGAATTCCCGTTCTTTCCGGCAAGCATCACCGTGCTGGTGTTGATATCAAAGGCGGCCTGCTGGTTGTGTGCTTCATATGGATGGGAGAGGAAATCCCAGCGCATGCCCAAATTCAGGGTTAAACGGTGATTCACGCGCCAATCGTCCTGCGCGAAAACGCCGTCTTCCTGGCCGATATTGGAAAAATAGCCGGCTTGCGAGCCAATTTGGTAATTGTCCACGCCGCCTGCCAGAAGTTCGGAAACTTCATAGCCGGTGAAGTCGACCTGTCCACCGTCGATCCAGAAGTAGCCTTTGCCTTCCTGCGGATTGTAGAAAGACACCTGACGGCGCAGGAAGGTTCCGCCGAATTTGAAGGTGTGGTTGCCGCGCACGTAGTTCATCGAATCGGTTACCTCATAGGTGTTTTGAGGAACCGCATACAGGCCATAGTCGCCGGTGTATTCGAGGTTGCCTTTCCATCCGCCAATCAGTGCACCGCCGGTGGTTTCCTGATTGATGTTGGCGTTCACGATGCCCAGATCCTTCGACACATTCACGCCGTACATCGGCGGCATGTAGCCGTAGTTATCGCGGTTATAGCCGATACGTGCCTCATTCACCAGGCTCGGCGAAAAGACGTGCGTGTAGCCCAGGTCCCAGCCGCGCGCATGGGTGGGGTTGGTGCCGGTTGCAAAGCCTGCCGGAAGCTTAGCGAACTCCGAAGTCTTGGCCATGACCGTATTGTCGTAGCTCATGCGGATAAACGCCATATCGCTGGGGGTGGCGTTCCAGTCCAGCTTGACGTCGAAGGTGTTGTATTTGTTGATTATCGACTGGTTGTCGAGGTAATTGTTCAGATAGCGATCCGTGCGGGTAGGCGTCGGGAACGCATTGAGATAATTGACCGCGGCCGGATTCAGACGTGCGGTCGGAATGATATTGCCCGAGAAGGGCTGACAGGTGGTGGGATCGTAGATGAGGCCCGGGCTGGTCGCACCGGACTTGGGATCACAGCGCGGATACTGGGTCTCGTACTGCGGGGTTGCTTGCCCGGACATATTCTCGTTTAGAAGTTCCGAGAAATCGCCCGTGCGCATCAGTGCCGTGGGAACGGTCAGATAGTGCGATGACACCGCAACATTCTCGCGCAACGCCGCGTAATCGCCGAAGATGAAAAGGTGATTCTTGAGAATCGGTCCGCTCGCCGAGAAGCCCGGCTGATTGCGCAGGAAGCCTCCCGCTGGCGTGTACGGAGCGCCGTTGAACTGGTAATTTGGGTTGCCGTCAAAGGCTTTATCGCGGTAGAACCAGAAGGCCGAGCCGTGATAGGTATTGCTGCCTGACTTGATGGAACTGACGACGGTGGCGCCGCCCGCACGGCCAAATTCGGCCTGAGCTACGCTGGTATTTACCTTGAATTCCTGCGTCGCATCAATATTGGGGAAGAATAAAATCGTACCCACCAGGCCATCGTTGTTGTCGATGCCATCAAGGATGTAGTTGTTCGCCTGGGGACGAAGTCCGTTGACCGACAGAGCGGCGCCGCCACTTGCATTGTTACGCAGTGTTTCGGAATTGCCGCCGGAACCGCTGGCATTGTCGCCATACGCGCCGCGCGTCACGCCCGGAGTCAGCAGGGCAAGGCTGCTGAAGTTGCGGCCATTCAGCGGCAGTTCTGCGACCTGGGCGCCCTGAATCGTCGCGCCAATAACCGCGTCAGTGGTGTTGATCAGCGCTGCGGCGCTGGTGACCTCAACGGACGTCATCCCCCCGCTGGGCGACAGTTGGAAGGGCTGGTTCTGGGTGGTGGTAATCGTGACCGTTACCAAGGCTTCTTGCGTCCGGAAGCCCTTGGCCGCGGCATCAACCTTGTAATTGCCACGCGGCACGGCCAGAATCCTGTATTCGCCCGCGTCGTTGGAGATGGCGTTGAGCACCAATCCGTTTTCCGTGTTGGTAGCAGTTATCTTCACCGCAGGCATCACTGCGCCGGTGGTGTCGGATACGGTTCCTGCGATTCCTCCCGTATCGGTTTGCGCTGACAGCCTTGCGGGCGCCAGCCCTATCGAAACCATAAAGCCGAGCAAGAGCATGCAGGCTGACGTGATGGCCTTCAATCCGCCGTGTCTTTTGTGTTGCATCGATGGTCCTCCCTGGATTTTTGAAACTCCATACGTTCTTGAAATCGCATTCCGGCGGTTTAAACGAGAAGTTGATCCGCCATTTCCGCCGTGTTGTGTGAAGGGGCTCACCGCCTCCTTCGTATGCGATGCTAAAACGTGTTGACTATCGCCATTAATGTAAGGATTAGCAATCCACGCGGCACCTTTTCTGAGTAAATTTTATGTCAGCATATAAGGCACATAGAACCAGTTACTTATGTGGATATGCCTATTGTTTTTATCTCCTGAAAAAAGTGCAGTTGAACCGGACGCCGATGGGAAGAAACTGGATTATGACGAATACTCCGAGAAAGTCTGCACCGCAGCTCGCTACAATGAGGGCGAATGAAATACGAACCAAATGTATCCAATGCGGAAGTGGTCCACGCCTGAGTTCTGGTTGAGGGCACGGACTGTCAGTCTGGTCAGAGCCTGCCAGAGACACATAAACGGCGTTTCCAACGGGAACTCGCAGCCTGTCAGAGGGCCTCGTTGAACTTAGGTTCGTTTTGGAGGTGTGGGCATAGCCGACATGGAGCACTACGCGGGGGCGAACAAGACACGAACAGTTCTTGCCCTTGACAGCGATTCAAGGAAGCGCAGGAGTCTGTGGCCAACGCACTCAGGATTGAGCCGAAAAAAAAGGCAGCACTCGACTTCAGCCGCAAGCTGACTGGCGCGCAAGGCCAACATTATCCGATTCATGCCTCTTAAAATGGCCTGGCTGTCGTCTCTCTCGATGCGGACGAAGACGGTTGGCCGGATATAGTAGCGGTACACTCGTCTGCTTTGCCCGTTTGCGAAAAACTACGTTAAACTACGTTTGCTCAACTACTTCCAACTTTTCTAAACTACGCTGACATTTTCTGTAATATCATAGACTTACGGTGTTAAGGCCTGACTCATAATCCCTTGGTTCGGGGTTCGAATCCCTGCAGGCCCACCAAATGAGACGCGTATGAAGACTGGCATCATCGGCCTGCCGCAGGTGGGCAAGACATCGCTGTTCAAGATTCTCACCAAGGCCAAACTCGAGGAGCGCGGCCACTCGCGCCAGGAGCACATTGGGGTGGCGAGAGTGCCGGACGAGCGCCTGGACAAACTCTCGGCGCTCTACTCGCCGAAGAAGACGACCTTTGCGTCGGTGGAATTTGTGGACGTGGCGGCCATTGGGCAGGAGGCGCTGAAAGAGACTGCCTTTCTGGCCAGCCTGCGCCAGGTGGATGCGCTGATTCACGTGCTGCGCGCCTTTGAGGATGAGTCGATTGCCCACGTGGGGTCCATCGATCCGCTGCGCGACATCCGTAGCGTCGAGTTCGACCTGATGATCAGCGACTTGACCCAGGTTGAAAAGCGGCTGGAGCGGCTGGAGAAGGATTTGAAAAAGGGGCGCACCAGCGAACTGGAGCGCGAACAGGCCCTGCTATTCCGGTCGAAAGAGTCGCTGGAAAAAGAGCAGCCGCTGCGCGAGCTGGAGATGACCCCCGAGGAGAAGAAGCTCATCCGAGGTTTCATGTTCCTCTCGCAGAAGCCGATTCTCTACGCGCTCAACATCGGCGAAAGCACCACGCTGGGCGACGACCTGGAAGCAGCGGTGAGCCGCTTCAAGCTGGAGGAGGTTGCGCACCGACCCAACGCCGGCGCCACGGNNACGACGAGGAGGCGGCGGAGTTTTTGGGAAGCTATGGGCTGCATGAGAGCGGGCTGGTGCGGCTGATTCGCAAGAGCTATGAGCTGCTGGGACTGATCAGCTTCTTCACCGCCGGCGAGGATGAGTGCCGCGCCTGGACGATTCCGGTTGGCTCGAAGGCGCCGCAGGGGGCCGGAGCGATTCACTCCGACCTGGAACACCACTTCATTCGCGCCGAGACCATCCGCTGGGACGCGCTGCTGGAGGCCGGCTCGGAGGCAGCGGCGCGCAGTAAGGGAACGCTGCGGCTGGAGGGCAAGGAGTACGTGGTGCAGGATGGCGACGTGATGCACATCCGGCACAGCGGGTAATGGGTTTACCGCTTTGCTGCTTAATCAGGCCTGTAGTACTATTTGCAGTCCCTCAGGGGCTAAAGCCCCGAGATGTTTTGGGGCATTTTCGGCACGGCTAAAGCCGTGCCCTTTCAAGGCACTGCCTAATCATGGCAGGATGGAATGAATCATTGCTGAAACTCTCCTTGATTCTCGGTACGATTGCCGCGCTGGCCGACGTGGCTGGCGGATTTGTGCTGGTGCGCGCCAAGGGCGTGGAGCGCTATCTGCGCTACTTTGTGGCGTTGGGCGCGGGCTTCCTGATGGCCACGGCTGTTCTGGAGATGATCCCCGAAGGCCTGAAACAGGAGGGCCTGCGCCAGAGCAGTTGGCTGGGACCGGCACTCATCATGGGCGGCTACTGTGTGGTGCATCTGCTGGAACACACCATCAACGCCCACTTCCACTATGGCGAGGAGACGCACCACGGCGAGTTTGTTTCGCATCGCACCGGCAATTCCGTGCTGGCGGGATTGAGCGTTCACGCGCTCTTTGACGGCGTGGCCATCGGCTCGGGGTTTGCGCTCTCCAACTGGCTGGGCTGGCTGATCTTTCTGGCCATTTTTCTGCACAAAGCGCCGGAGGGATTCACCATGGCGAGCGTGATGCTGGCCAGCGGACGCAGCCGGGCAGCAGCTTTTTATTCCGCCGTGGCATTGGCGGCAGCCACATTGGCCGGCGTGCTGGTGATTGGACTGGTTCCCCGCCTGGTTCTGTACGGACTGCCCATCTCTGCAGGAGTCGCGCTTTATGTGGCGGCCACCGACCTTGTGCCCGAGGTCAACCGCGAGCCGGGAATTCGTATGGCATTGGTTTTCTTTGCCGGCGTGGGCGGGTTTTTGTTGTTGCGGATGCTGCTGCCTGCGCTGTAATCTATTTTCCCAACAGTTTTTGGCTAGAAAAACGTACCGCAGGGGCTAAAGCCCGACTTTCATTTTGTCGCACTTACGGCACGATTGAAGTCGTGCCCTGACACTTCTTGTTTTTGCAATGAGTTTTTTCGTAACTAAAATCCCTGACCTACCAGCCCAGACTTACCAGCCCTGACCTAGCGCCGCAGCCCAAATCTCTCCCAATAGAGCCTAGCCAGCAGCTTGGCGTAGTCCCAGCCCACTTTGAAGTTGGCTTTGCTGGCGCCCTGGGCGCGGCTGCCGAAGGCCAGCGGAACCTCTGCCACCGAGCGCAGGCGGCCACGCACCAGAATTTCCAGCAATAACTTGAAGCCGGCGGGCTGGAAGGCGATTCCGTCAATGCAGGCGCGACGAACGAGGAAGAATCCGGTCATCGGGTCATGAGCGCGAACGCCGGGACGCTGGATTGGCCAGGTAGCCCAGATCGCAGCCATCGAGAGCCATTTGCGAACGGGATTCCACTTGCCCAGCTGGCCGCCCGCCGTGTAGCGGCTGCCAATCGCCAGGTCGTTGCCGGCAAAAATAGCTGCAATCAACTTGGGCAGCAGCTCCGGGGGGTGCTGCAGGTCGGCGTCCATCACGCCCAGGATCGCCGCGTTCGTCTGCCGCCAGCCGTAAAGGACAGCCCCGGACAAGCCGCGCTCTCCTTTGCGGATCAGCAGGCGCACGTGCGGATCTTTTTGGGCGATGGCGGAGACAATCTCCTCGGTGCCGTCTCGGCTATCGTCATCAACTACCAGAATTTCGTAGGCCATTCCCAGAGGATCGAGCACGGAGCGAATGTGGACCAGCAAGCCGCCAATATTATCTGCCTCGCGCAGGGTGGGAATGACGAGAGCCAGGCGATCCTGGACGCGCTCCTGAACGCGAGCCTGCAACTCTGCCGCCGGCTGGGTCCGCGTTGCCGCGCCGTCCGCTGGCGTGTACGATGGTGCTATTGGCGCTGAAGACATTCTGCGTCCAAGTATACGGGGTTCATCCGGTTGAAGCGCTACTTTCCGGTCAACTTTTTGTTGACTTTGTTGTTCTCGATGCTCGGCATGGCCGTGATGGGCTACCATCCCGGAATTGAAGACGACGGCGTCTACCTGCCCGCCGTCAAATTCAAACTGAATCCTGCGCTTTATCCCCACGACTACAACTTTTTTCACCTTCAGATGCAGGCCAGCTTCTTTGACACGTGGGTTGCCGGGTTTGTCCGCTGGACCGGAATTCCACTGGCCGCTACGGAGCTGCTCTGGCAGTTTGCATCGATTGCGCTGATCGTCTTCGGATGCTGGACGATTGCACACAGGCTCTTTCCTGAAGCACGGGCGCAGTGGGCCGGTGTTGCCCTGGTGACCGGCCTATTCACCCTGCCGGTAGCCGGAACCGCGCTCTATCTGGTCGATCAGCATCTGCACCCGCGGGCAGTGGCCACGGCCATCATTCTGCTGGCGGTTTCGCGGATACTGGCCGGCAAAAGTTGGCAGGCAATCCCGCTCTTATTGCTGGCGTTCCTGCTGCATCCCATCATGGGCGCCCTGGGCATCTCCTTTTGCTTCATTCTGGCCATGGTGCTGCTGGAACCGTTGCATCTCTGGCTGCGGCGCTGGCGCACGGCCGGGCACGGGGCCGGAAACGTTTTTGGGTCCGCCGTCTTTGTTCCCCTGGGTTGGGTCTTTGAGCCGCCCACGCCCGCCTGGCGCGAGGCGCTGGGCACGCGCACCTACTTCTTCCTCTTCCACTGGGCCTGGTACGAGTGGATGGGCGCATGGGTGCCCCTGCTCCTCTTCTGGCTGCTCTGGCGCTTCGTACGCAAGCGCGGCGAGACGCTGCTGGCGCGCTTTTCACTAGCCGTCTTTCTCTACGGAGTCTTTCAACTTGCGGTAGCCATGCTCATGCTGGGCTTCCCTGCTCTCATCCGGCTTGCGCCCCTGCAGCCGATGCGCTTTCTCCACCTGATCTATTTCTTTCTGCTTCTGATGGGCGGCTGCCTGATCGGCAAGTACCTGCTCAAGGCCAGCCTGTGGCGATGGGCGGTCTTTCTGGTGGCCATCAACGCGGGCATGTTCATTGCGCAGCGGATGGAATTCAGCAGCAGCGAGCATCTGGAATTGCCCGGCCGCGCCACCGCCAACCCATGGCTGCAGGCCTTCGCTTGGATTCGTCAGAACACGCCCACTGACGCTTATTTTGCCCTCGACCCCGAGTATCTGGCCGCGCCCGGCGAGGACTATCACAGCTTCCGCGCACTGGCCGAACGCAGCCAGTTGGCCGATTACATCAAGGACACGGCGGTGGTAACGCAGATTCCAGAGCTGGCCGAGGTGTGGAAGCGGCAGGTTCAGGCCCAGAAAGGATGGACCCGCTTCCAGCTTGCCGACTTCGAGCGCCTGAAGGCGGAATTTGGCGTCAACTGGGTGCTGGTTGCCTACCCTCAGCCGGCTGGCCTCGCTTGCCAATGGCACAATGAAGCAGTGTCGGTCTGCCGGATACCGTAAAG